>CAXMOC010000223.1:0-17522 GCA_964194865.1 uncultured Opitutales bacterium
GCTCGGCGTCTCGGTCGGCGAGGCGCTCGGCGTCGCGGTCGGCGTCGGCGAGGCACTCGGCGTCGGTGACGCGCTCGGCGTCGCGGTCGGCGTCGGCGAGGCACTCGGCGTCGGTGACGCGCTCGGCGTCGCGGTCGGCGAGGCGCTCGGCGTCGCAGTCGGGGAGGCGCTCGGCGTCGCGGTCGGCGAGGCGCTCGGCGTCGCGGTTGGCGAGGCACTCGGCGTCGCGGTCGGCGAGGCGCTCGGTGTCGCGGTCGGCGTTGGTGATGCGCTCGGCGTCGCAGTCGGCGTCGGCGATGCGCTCGGCGTCGCAGTCGGTGATGCGCTCGGAGTCGCAGTCGGCGATGCGCTCGGCGTCGCGGTCGGCGAGGCGCTTGGTGTTGCGGTCGGCGAGGCGCTCGGCGTCGCAGTCGGCGTCGGTGATGCGCTCGGCGTCGCTGTTGGCGTAGGTGTCTGGGTCGGGGTCGGAGTCGGCCCCGCCATGGCCGGCGTAGCCAGTAAGACGGACAGCGCAGGGGCCAGCAGAATCAGGTTTAGCTTGGTGGACCGATACATCGTTTTCCCCTCCGCGAATACCGCGTAGTATTCTTTTGTCAGGTTTGAGGCCAGCTCATGCCCGCGCGCTAGGCCCGCGCGGATGCAGTGGCGTTCCAGGCGACCTGCATGGGTGCAACTTCGGTGCCGGGTAAATCCCCTCGGGAATAGAAAGTTTGAGTAAATAGAATCAGCTAGTTACCGTCCCAGGGCAGATCGTTTTCCACGCGTTTGGGAAAGATGTTTCCGCGAAAAGGGAAAACTCTTTCATCGGGAAGGTCGTTGAACCCACAGCGATTTGACGCTTTGTTGGCTCGTCGGAAGCCGGTAGAACATCGGTTGATCGGACCAGTTCGGCGCCGAGATGCACGAAAGAACGCGATTAAGAAGAGTGGGTCTGAAGGTGCGAAGAGCCAGTATCCGGAGTGGCCGCCGCTTTCGAGCGCTCGTTCTCTACCCATTCGACATACAAAGCCGTGTTTCGCAGCAGCCCACCAGGACTCGAAGCTTCGATAGGTCGTGAACGAGCTGGCAATTCTGACCGCGGTTGCCTTCGATCCGCCGTTGGGCTTGTGTAGCAACCGGACCGACCAGCGCGATCGTTAGTCGATTCGACTGAGGCGCCAGAACCATGTCACTCACCACCCTCCTTCGGGACGTGCGCAGCTGCACGGTGTGCGCCTCTCATCTCCCACTCGGGCCCCGCCCCGTCGTGAGTCTGCCCCTCCAGACACGAATCCTGATCATCGGGCAGGCCCCGGGGACCGCGGTCCACGAGTCGGGCGTCGCGTGGGACGACCCATCCGGCGATCACCTGCGCGAATGGATGGGAATCTCTCGGGAGCTCTTCTACAAGTCGAAGCGGATCGGCATCATGCCCATGGGTTTCTGCTACCCGGGCAAGAGAAAGGGAGGAGATGCGCCGCCTCGCCCAGAATGTGCGCCCCTCTGGCACGAGCGAATCGTCGAATCGCTCCCGGATGTGGAGCTGACCCTGCTGATTGGACGCTACGCACACAAGCGCTACCTCGGAGGCAACACGAGGAACGTCACGGAGACGGTGCGATCGTTCCGCGAGCACCTGCCGAGCCAGCTGCCACTTCCACATCCCAGTTGGCGAAGCAAGATCTGGATGAAAGAGAACCCCTGGTTCGAGAACAAGCTGCTTCCGGAGCTTCGCAAGTCCGTGAAGAGATCACTTCGCTAGCGCTCTGCGACGCACGCCGGCTCCAGAGAGTTCGACCGCCCCGCAACTGCGTCCCGGGTGCCTCGAACCGGGGAGCACGGACACCAACGGCATGCGTAGCGAGGACCGCGCGGGCTAAAGCGAGAACAGGGGTAGGTCGATCCAGTGGCATGATGAAGCGCATTCGCAGGGGCTCTCGCCTGCTGACTGCACTCGGGCTCGCCTTCTTCGGGCTCATGTTGCTCGCGGTGGGGATCCCGGGCATCGCGGAGTGCTCACGCCCACCTGTCTGTTCGGAGGACGGCGTGGGGATGGCCGCTTCTTCCCTGTTGTTCGGATTCTTGAGCCTGCTTGGCGCTGGACAGCTGGCGTTCAAGTCGCCTGCGGGTGTCGAGCCAACCGCTAGACCGCGAACACCGTCACGCTTCGGGCACCTGCGCAACTTCGCATGGCTGCTGCTGTCGGCGGTTCTCGCAATCACCGGCGTCGGCGCGGCGATGATTCTGGGCCCCGCCTATATTGCGATCTCGAGCGGACCCGCCGCCGAGCGTTCGGAGGGAATCGTGGTCGCACTCGTTGGCGCGTCCCTCGCCTTCGCTTGTTTCCTCGGCATCCGGTGGATTCAGCAGCGCACACACAGTTGATGCAAGCCAACGTCTGACGTCGCTCGAACGCGCACAGACGGATCCCCTCTCCCGCCGTCGAGGCGCGGACAGCTCGCCTCAAGGCCTTCGGAGACCGGCCTGATTCAGCGCTGCGGCCAAACGCGCAAGGCAAGCGCTACCACCAGCCCGATCCCGATGGCCGCGGCGAGCGGGCTCGCCAAGGCGGCGGGCAGATAGCTCGCCGCGAAGACGATCCACAGCCAGTAAATTCCGGCGAGGTGTAGCCGTCGCCAATTCGCGCCGAGCGCGCGCTGCGAAGCGTCATTCGACGTCGCGGCCATTCCTGCGAGCAGGACGAAGCCGAGCCCGCCGCCGTACACCGTGGCCGGCGATACGTCTCCGGGCGTACCTACCGCGTACAGTCTGGAAATGAAGAGCGCGTGGTAGCCGTGCGAAACCGCGAGCGAGAGCCCGAGATAGCGGCGGTTCCGGACGATCCAGCGGGTCACGGCTCCTGGCCACCTCCTCAGCAGAGCTGATGCGGGGACGATTACCAGCAGCAACAACGCGCTCGTTCGCGCTGTCAGACGGATCGCTGCGCGAACACCTTCTTCGCCGCCACCGTTCCAGACGTACGCAACAGCGCACGCGGCACCGAAAAAAAACAACGAAGCGACGGAGAGCCGCGGGCCACCGAATTCCCTCGAACCTCGCCCCGAACGCATCGCCTCGCTAGCCATAGAGGCGAATCACAGTCACGCGCGTCCCCTCCTGTAGCGGTCCAAGAACACGCTGCGGCTGTTCACGGACGCAGACCTTCTCGGCAATCTCCCTCATTGACGGCTCATCTGCTGCACGCGTTCCACATTACCGAACAGACCGTTGATCTTCAGCGGGTTCAAAAAGGGCGTGAGCGTATCGGAGGCACGCGATGTCGGCGCTCAGCGATGAACGTACCAACCTGAATGCTGAACGGTGCGATGAAACTTCGTTTCGCTATCTGTATCGGGCGAATCGATCGGACGGGCGCGCGACGCAACGCGCGCGAAGCAGGTCGTTGGCGATGTGAGGTGTCGAATCGCCAGAGTTCAGCCTACGGTGTCTCCGACGCGACGACGCCCGCGGCTCGCAGCTTGGAGATGGCTTCGTCGTCGCGGCCCAGCTCTCGAAGTATGGCGTCGGTGTGCTCTCCGCACAGGGGCGCTGGGGCGGGCTCGACTGCTGGCCCGTTCACGTGGACTGTGGCGCCCCAGCGACGCACGTCGCCGAAGCGGGCGTGGTTGACGACGGGGACAAGGCCGTTCTCGTGGACGTGCGGATCGTCTAGCCAGAATCTTCCAGGGCCGGGCCCGTCCGCGCGAACGCATCCCACGCCCTTGGCCAGAAGCCTCGCCTCCCACTCGTCAGCGGTCCGCGCCAGGAAGAGACCCTCCAGCCTCGTGTTTGTTCGCCCAACCTCCATCGCCAGCTCCGCGTCGCCCATATCCTCCGCCAGCCGCGACCACTCTTCCTCACGGGTCACTGCGAGCATCACCCAGCCCTCGCGGGTCTCGTAGAGGCGGTAGCCCGGGGCGATGCCTCGGAGCTCTCGGTCCACGGCGAACCTCGGCGGCTTATCGGAGTACGTGAGAAAGTCGTCGGCGTTCGCCCAGGCGTTCGCGACGAGCATGCTCACATCGATCCTCTGGCCTGCTGCCAGGCCGCGTTCTCTCGCTACCAAAGCCAGCAACACCGCCGATGCAACCACGCTCGAGGTGTTCGGATCGGGGTTCGCCTCGTTGGCCCGCATGATCTGGCGCGCGGCTTCGCGCAGGTCGTCGAGGGACTCGCAGTTGCGGCCCAATGCAGATCCCGCCTGGATCGTGGCGCCGCTCATGGCCGCGCCCACCACCGGATGCGTGGCCGGACGGGACGCATCGGGGCCCGCGGGTCCGTATCCAGACACGGAGACCCAGATGATCGACGGGTTCACGGCGCGGCACTCGTTGTAGCCGACGCCGAGCCGCTCGGGCACACCCAGCCGGAAGTTGTGGAGCACGACATCGGCGCGCGCCACCAGGTCTCGGGCTACCGCCTGCCCTTCGGACGTCTTGAGGTCGACGGCAATCGACTCCTTGCCAGCGTTCATCCTGGCGGCCAGCCCGCCACCCGGAATGATGTGCCGGCTGGCGTCGCCACCGGGCGGCTCGATTTTCACGACGCGGGCACCGAGATCGGCGAGCATCGAACCGGCGAGGGGACCCGCGATGATGGTCGAAAAGTCGGCAACCAGGATGTCCTCGAGAGGCGTCGCACTACCGGGCTCGCCCTCGGCGGCTGCGCGGGGCGCCCCCCTCCACTGGGCCTCGACCTCTGCACGGTGCTCGCCAATCGAGGGTGCGGGACGCGCTGCGCGGCCGGGAGTGGCGGACAGCCGCGCTATCGGACCAATCTGTCGCACCTCGCCGAAGCGGGGATCGGTGAGCGTGATGATCTCGCCGTTCGCAACGAGGTCTGGGTGATCGAGGGCCTCCTGACAGCTCAGATAGGGCTCCGCCGCCACATTGCCGTTCTTGCGGAACACCTCCATCCACTCCGCAGCAGGCCGCTCGCGCATGCGCAGCAGGATGCGATCGCGCGCCTGCTCCACGGCATCCGGGCTCCAGCGCACAGACGGCCCCCGGAAACGCTCTTCGGCGAGCAGCTCGCCGAGCAAGTCGATCGATTCGAGGAACGAGTAGAACAAGTGTTCCATCAGGTTGCCGCACTGGATCCAACGGCCATCGCCTGCCATCACCGGGTGATAATTGAGGGTGGGCATGTCACCCGCACTCGGGTCCGGCAGATCGACCGCGCCGCGATCGATGAGCTGCACGAGAAGCAGCTCGAGAATGTCGTACGGCAGGAACCCTTGCAGAAGGCTCGTCTCCACCCGCTGTCGTCGCCCCGTTCGTTCGCGCGCGAAGAGCGCAGCCGCGATTCCTTGGACGGCGCCCATCGCACACGCATGCTGGCCGACCGGCAAGGCCGCGAAGCCCGGGGCATCGCCGCGCAGCTGCCGGCCGAACGTGCGCATCCTGCCAGACCGAGCCGCCACCAACGCCTCGTAGCCGGGAACCTCGGCAAGCGGGCCGCGCATCCCCCAAGGCGTAATCTGGCAGTGCACAGCAGTGGGTTGCAAGCCTGCGAGGTCGTCTGCCGAGACACCCCACTGAGCGGATCGACCGGGCGGGCCGGCCACGACGAGCACATCACACGCTCGTGCCAGCTGGGCAATCACCTCCCTCCCGGCCTCGGTAGCGAGATCCGCGATTGCGCTCCGCTTGCCCCGCAGCCAGAGCGGGCTGCCCGCGAGCGATCGGAAGCGGTCGCCTCCAGGAGGCTCGATCTTCACGACGTCGGCCCCGAAGTCCGCAAGCACAGTGGTGGCGACGCCGCCGACCGGTCCAGTGCTGAGATCGAGAATGCGAATTCCGTCGAGCGCACCCGGCATACTCACACGATGCCGCGCCTGACAGCGGCATGCGAGCCCGGCTCGGCCCGGCTGTGCCGCGTGTTGACCTCTTCTTCTGTCATGGATGACAGGGGGCCTGGAGCGAGGATCCGGAGGAAGCACGCGATGCTGAGCATGCGCGCCCAGTATTAGGGAGGAGCTGCTCATCCGCGGCTGAAGAACACCCGTTTCCGCTCGAAGATCCGCTCACCGAGCTGGCGGTGCGCGGGCACGGCTGGTGAAGGGTGCAAAGTGCGCGCCCCTTCGCGAGAATCGCGCGATGAAGCCGAAAGATCGCGAGCTTGGGATGGACCGCGACATCTCGCGCAGAGATCTACTGCACGGGCTCGGGGTGCTCGCCGCCGGCGCGCTGGCACCCAGCCGCGCGCTCGCAGATCAGGTGCTCGCGCTGGAGCGCGGCGAGACCGCCCCTTTCGCCTACCCGCCTTCACTCACGGGGCTGCGCGGCAACCACATCGGCTCCTTCGAAGTGGCGCACCAGCTCGCCGGCGGCGGCCGGAGCAGCTGGGGGCCGCTGCAGCAGGCCGATTCTGGCGTCTACGACCTCGTCGTAGTCGGGGGCGGGATCAGCGGCCTCACGGCCGCGCACTTCTACCGCAACGCGCACCCCAAGGCGCGCATCTTGATTCTCGACAACCACGACGACTTCGGGGGGCACGCCAAGCGCAACGAATTCCAGTCCGGCGGTCGTACACTCATCGGTTACGGTGGCAGCCAGACGCTCGAGGCGCCTGGGGGATACAGCAGCGTCGCAAAAGGCCTGCTC
Source organism: uncultured Opitutales bacterium (assembly GCA_964194865.1). Classification (GTDB taxonomy): domain Bacteria; phylum Myxococcota_A; class UBA9160; order UBA9160; family SMWR01; genus CAXMOC01. The sequence goes on from CAXMOC010000223.1 coordinate 6,585, forward strand.
CGCGAGCTGGGCGTCGACACCAAGCGCTTCGACACCGCCTACGATCAGGAGTTCTACAAGCGACACGGGCTCGGGGACGGCCTCTATTTCGATGCGGAGCACTGGGGTGTCGACAAGCTTGTTCCCTTCCGCCTGGGACTCTTTGACAGCTATCTCGCCCTCGCACCGTCTCGCCTTTCGCCCAACGAAGCGGTGGCCCAGATGCCGATCTCGCAGCCCGCGCGCAGTGAGCTCCTGCGACTGCTGGCCAGCGACCAGAATTGCATGCCAGAATTCTCAAAAGACGCAGCGTGGAACTACCTCTCGACCACCAGCTATCGCGACTTCTTGAGCGAGCGCCTGAGCATCCGGGAGCCAGAGGTGTTCGCACTCCTACAGAATCTCGCGACGGATTCCGGCGTGGGTATCGAGGCGACTCCCGCCAGCAGCGCCCTCTACTATGCTGACCTGCCGGGCCGAAAGACCACGGGCATCGCCGAAGATTGGGAGGTCGAGCCCTACATCCACCACTTCCCCGACGGAAACGCTTCCATCGCCCGGCTCCTGGTTCGGCAGTTGATTCCGTGGGTTGCAGTGGGCAAGACGATGGACGACGTGGTGACGGCCCGCTTCGACTACTCAAAGCTCGACGAGGCGAGCTCAGCGGTTCGCCTGCGCCTGGAGTCCACCGTTGTACGCGTTGCGAACGAAGGAGATCCCAAGTCGGCCAAACGAGTTCGCATTTCCTACGTCCGCGCCGGTCAACCCTACAGCGTGCAAGCCCGCTCCTGCGTACTCGCGTGCTACAACGCCATGATTCCGTATCTGTGTCCCGAGATCCCGGAGCCCCAGCGCAAGGCGCTCGCTCTTCAAGTCAAGACACCCATCCTCTACACGAACGTCGCTCTCAAGAACTGGCGGGCATGGAAGAAGCTGGGAATTGGGGCCGTCGCGGCGCCCGGGAGCTATCACGTCATTTCGGCGCTCGATTTTCCCGTCAGCCTGCCCGGCTACGCGTTCACTGAGGGGCCTGAACATCCTATCATCGTCCACATGGAGCGGTTCCCGCACCGATCCAACGAGGGACTGACGCCGCGCGAACAGCATCGCCTGGGACGCCACGAACTCCTGGCTACCTCCTTCGATTCAATCGAACGCCAGGTTCGCAGCCAACTGGGCGGCATGTTGGCGGGGGGCGGCTTCGACCCGGCTCGCGACATCGATGGCATCACGGTCAATCGCTGGGCCCACGGCTACGCGAGCTGGTACAACCCGCTCTTCGACACCGTCTACGAGGACGACGACGACGAACGATATCCGCACATGCTCGCCCGCAAGCGCTTCGGTCGCATCGCCATCGCCAACTCGGACTCCGCCGCGAGCGCCATGCTCGACGCTGCGGTCGAACAGGGCTACCGAGCGGCGAGCGAGCTGCTCTGAATCCCAAACCCGGTCACGTAACCGTCTGTTCAGGCCTCCAGCCCGGCCAACCCGATTTCGTGCGCGATCTCATGAGCCCGCGAGAGTCGCTCCCCGGCTGCGGCTCGATCGCCAGGCTCGCCCCGCTGGGTCAGCATTCGCGCATAGTCGCGCAGCACGTAGGCCTCGAAGGGGCGCGCATTCATGCGCGACTCCACTTCGAGCGCATCCTCGAAGTGACCTTCCGCATCCTCCCAGCGTCGCAGCAGCATGGCCAGGAGCCCGAGATGGCGAGACGCGCAGCCGGCGACGACGATGGTGGGAACCATGAGGGTGCGGCCCGAGTAGGGAAGCAAGATCGAATAGAGCTCCTCCGCACTCGACTGCTGAGCCTCGAGTAGCACGCAGGTCTCGGACAGAAGCGCCAGGTTGTAGGCGTAGTTGGAGTCGCGGCGCACGGCCGAGAAGCCGTCCGCGGCGAGACGCTCGAACGCCACGCGCGACTCGGCCGCTCGACCGGTCTCCCCATAGAGGAGCGCCAGCGCGCTCGACTTGTGACCCAGTCCCATGGGCAGGCGATGATCCGCCCTCAGCGCAGACTCGAGCTCCCCGAAGCGACCCTGCATGCGGCGCAGGGAGAGAAGCCCCGTGTGATAGCTGAGATCCGCGATCTCACCGGCCCGGCGACCGTGCGTTCGCGCCTCCGAGAGGAGACTCTCCGCCTCCTCGAAGCACCCCTGCCAGAGAGCGCGGGCCGCCAGCGCCCGGGTGACCATCCAGTGGAAGAAGGGCTGACGCAGCTCGTCGGCGAGCTGGACACAGACCCCGAGCTCCCGATCGCTACCCTGCCGATCGCCGATCTCGATTGCATGGCTTAGCGCGAAGTCGAGGCGGGCGAGGAACTCTCGCGGACGGTCGCCGGTCTCCCGAGCGAGCGCGAGGACCTCGCCGACGAGAGATCTGCGCCCCTCTTCGTCTCGCGGGTCGAGCATGTAGAGCTTTCGGCCGTGCAACACGTTCCAGAGCGTGGCGGGGTCGCCGACGTGCTTCGCTGTATCGAGTGCCTGCGTCGACAGCCTCTGCGATCGCTCCTCTTCACCCTGAAAGAAGAGCTCGTTCGAGAGCGAAGCCATGAGTCGAGCCCGAAGCGCAGCGTTCTCTTCGCCCAGAGCGGCGAGAGATTCCTCTAGCACGCCGATGCGCCCTCGACCCCGGCCGAGGAAGACGTTCCCCCCGACATCCGCTTGCCGATGAAGTCGGATGGCAGCCTTCGCCAGCGATTCGACGTCGCCCGTCGCTCGCGCACTCTCGATCGCCAACTCGAGGCTTCGCTTGGAGGCTTCGGGTTCTCCGGAGCGGTACTGGGCCTCGCCGAGTGCGAGGAGCAGCCGGCAACGAGGTAATTCGTCGAGATCCCCGCAGCTGTCGAGGACTCGGAGCGCGCGCGCGCAATACCGCTCGGCCTCCTCGAAGGCAAGCGCCGTCATTGCGTGGCGCGCCGCTCGCATCGCATAGTCCACGGCCTTGTGCGCGTCCCCGCCCACCGCTGCTTCGCAGAAGTGGTACGCGAGCTCGGCAAGATGCGAACCTCCGATGCCTATGGCGAGATTGGTCTTCACGAGAGGCTTGGGGGTGTAGAACGCCTCGAGGGCCTGTGCGATCGCCCGGTGTTCGCGCAGCCGAGCGCTCGTGCCCAGCTGGTCGTAGAGGGTTTCGGCGATGAGGGTGTGGGTGAAGCGGAACCGTTCCGGACCCGCGCGGGTCGACTCGACGATCCGCGCCCGCTCGGCCTCCTCCAGTCGCCCGAGCAGGTCGCCCTCGGAGAGTTGGCATGCGCGCGCGAGCACGGACAGGGAGAAGTCGCGTCCGATGACCGATGCACTCGCGAGCGCCCGATGGCAGCCGTCGGAGAGCCCCTCCAGCCTTCGGCCAATCACTTGCCGCACGCCTTCCGGGATCTCCTTGTCCCACGACTCGCGCTCTTCCCACGGATTCTCGTGGGTCTGGAGCCACTGCAAGAGCTCGACGAGGAACAGGGGGTTGCCCTCCGTCCGCCGATACAGAGCGTCGACCAATTCCTCGGAAGGATCGATCCCCGCAATACGTTGGGTGAAACGGCGAACGCAGCTCTGGGTGAGGCCGCGCAGGAAGATCGTGCGTTTGGGGTGTGGCGAGCGCAGCAGCTCTGCGAGGGTGCGATCGAGCGGATGGCCCGGTGTGTGCTCGGCGTCCCGGTAGGTACCGAGGAGGAGAAGTGGTGACTCCCGGAGATCGCGTGCCAAGAACTGGAGCAGTCGCAGTGAGGGTTCGTCAGCATTCTGAAGATCGTCCAGGATCAGCGCGAGCGGTCGCTCCCGCGAGGCCGCGCGAAGAAGTCGGGTCAATGCGTCGAAGAGGCCGAATCGGGCCTGTTCCGACCCTCCTGTGTCGGGACGCGGAAGCTCGGGGAGATGCTCCCGGATCTCGGGGACGATCTCGGCGACCTCGGCTGCACCGGCGCCGACGTGCGCATACAGCTCGTCGCAGCCGTGATCGCGGAGGTACCCGCGCAGGACTTGCACCCACGGCCAGAAGGCGGGGCCGCCCTCGCCCTCGTAACAACGACCCCAGTAGACGCGGGCGCCGCGCCGGTCGGCGAGGGCGGCGACCTCCTCGGCCATTCGGGTCTTTCCGATCCCCTGCTCTCCCGCCAGGAGTAGCACCTGTCCGCGGCCAGAAATCGCCTGAAGCAGCGCATCGCGAGCCAGCCCCAGCTCTTTCTCTCGGCACACGAAGTCCGACGTCGGAGCCGAGTCGACGGCCTCCTCCGGCAGCGGATCCTCGGTGACCGGGACGCCGATCCGGTAGCCGCGCCCGCGCACGGTTCGGATGGTCTCGGCACTTTGCTCGCCCAGCGCGGTGCGGGCAAAACTCACGGCCCGAGTGAGAGATCCCTCTCCCGTGGCGGTGTTGGGCCAGACCGCATCCAGGATCTCGTCCTTGGTAACCGTTCGATCCCGGTTCTGAAGCAAGAACAACAGAACGCTCAGGACCTTGGGCTGGACCTCCACGGGCTCGCCCCCGCGCCGAAGCTCGAAGAGATCGTCGTCCAGCACGCAGTCGCGGAAGCGAAACCGCATCGTCCGAATTTCCAACTGCCCCGGATTCGCGGGTTTTTCTCGGATTCCCGAGAGCCTCGGCCCGATCGAATCCGGGATTTCTTACGCCAATGATAGGCCGCCGGTAAGGATCTGGGCGCCGCGCGCCCGTAGCCTCCCGAACCATCGAAGGGAGGACCCAGCATGAAGATCGCAGAGGACGTCACCGAGCTGATCGGCCACACGCCATTGGTGCGGCTCCACCGCGTCTGCGCCGGCATCTCCGCTGAGATCGTCGCCAAGCTCGAGAGCGCGAACCCTGCCAACAGCGTCAAGGACCGCATCGGCCGCGCGATGATCGAGGCCGCCGAGCGAGAGGGGCTCATCCGGCCAGGCCAGACGGTTCTCGTCGAACCGACCTCTGGCAACACGGGCATCGCACTGGCCTTTGTGGCGGCCGTCAAGGGCTACGAATGCGTGCTCGTCATGCCGGAGAGCTTCAGTCGCGAGCGGCGCGTCACGTTGCGGGCCTTCGGGGCAAAGCTCGTTCTGACGCCGGCCCTCAAGGGCATGCCGGGCGCAATCGAGAAGGCCAACGAGATCGCAGCCGAAATTGAGGATTCGTTCATCCCACAACAGTTTCGCAACCCCGCGAACCCCGAGGTGCATCGCCAGACCACGGCCCGAGAGATCTGGGAGGACACCGACGGTCGGGCGGACGCGCTGGTCGCAGGCGTGGGGACTGGTGGGACGATCACCGGCATCGCTCAATGGATCAAGCCGCGCAAGCCGTCCTTCCGGGTGGTCGCCGTCGAACCCGCCGTGAGCCCAGTCCTCTCGGGGGGCACTCCGGGCCCGACGGGGATCCAGGGGATCGGGGCTGGATTCGTGCCGGAGGTGCTCGAAACCGACTTGCTCGATCGGGTCATCACCGTGAGCGACGAAGAGGCCATCGAGATGGCCCGCCGTCTGGCCCGCGAGGAGGGCCTGCTCTGCGGCATCTCCGCCGGCGCCAATGTGGCCGCCTCGCTCAAATATGCGGAGGAGAACCCTGGCGAGTTGATCGTGACAATCATTCCCGACTCGGGCGAACGCTACCTCCAGACGGCGCTCTGCGAACCCTATCGCTACGAAGGAAGCGACGAGATCCGAGACTGGAACCACTAGGAGGGAAGCATGCGAAGATCGAACCGTCGCGCCGTCCTGACCGCAGGAGCCGCTGCCGTGTTCGGGGGGGCGCCGCCGGTGGGCGCGCAAGAAGCCGCGAGCCCAGCACAAGGGTTCGATATCCACATCATGGCGCCCCACGTGGTCGAGGGGGTGGTGATGGGACCCTTCCATCACTACTGCAAACTCAGCCAGGAGGACCCGCTCATCCTCGAATGCCTGCTCTACATGTCGACCGATCCGACGGCGCGGATGATGGGAGTCGAGTACTTCATCGACAAGGAGCTGACGCGGCCGAACCTCGGCCTCGACCTGTGGAACGAGTACTACCACGACCACGAGATCGAGATCGCAACGGGGCGGGTCGCCGTTCTGGACCGTTCCGACGCCGAGGCCCAGGCCATTGCCGAAGCTGCCGCACACACGGACGGAATCATCTGGAAGCTCTGGATGCACGATCGCCTTGTACCCGATGGCCGCGCGATCCCCGCCCAATCCGTCGGCCACCGGCACCGCAGCAATGGCCCAGGCCCCCCGGAGCCCTAGGAACGTGGCGCCGGAGGCTCTGGTCACGCGACGACGCTCGGCCCGGCGAGTCGAGGCCGCCCATCGAATGCGCTCCAGCGCCCTACCCTTTCTTGTTGCCGGCATCCTATGCGTCGCCGCGGACGCAGGCGAGCCAAAGGATCTGATGCCCCGGGTGCCCGCGCGGTCGATCGATGCTGCGCGCCGCGTGACGAACCCCCTGGTTTCGACACCCGAGCACCTGGAGAAGGGCCGCGAGCTCTACCTCCGCAAGGGCTTCTGCTCCGCCTGCCACGGCCGCGACGGGAAGGGGCTCGGTAGCGACGTCGACTACTCGAGGCTTCGCGGCGCGCTCCCGCGCGACCTCACAGACCCCGCCTGGCAGCGCGCGCGGACGGACGGAGAGCTTCTGTGGATTCTTCGCAACGGAAGCCAAGAAACCGCCATGGCTTCCTTCGTCCCCCTCGTCCTCGACGAGGAAGAGGCCTGGCAGGTGCTTCTCTACGTGCGGTCGCTGGGGCAGCGCTGAAGGCGGAGACAAGGCCGCGACCGAGCCCGCACCCCGCTGTACACTCGCGGCCAGCAATTCACAGCGCGGCGGCCCTCATCACGGCTACGTGTCACCAACAAAGGAACCTCCCAATGCCCATTCTTCACGGTGCAGACCTCTCTCCGTTCGTACGCAAAGTGCGCTTCGCTCTTGCCATCAAGCAGATCGCGCACGAGCAGATCCCCGTCATTCCCTTCGCCAAGACCGACGAGTTCCTGGCCCTGAGTCCGTTGGGGAAGATCCCCGTCTATCAGGACGGCGACCTCATCATCCCCGACTCATCGGTGATCATCGACTACCTGGAGAATACGTGCCCCGACCCTTCGATCTATCCGAAGGACGCGGCTCAGCGCGCCCAGACGCTCTTTCTTGAGGAGTACGCGGACACGAATCTCGGCAGCGCCCTCGGAACGACCTTCTTCCAACGCTTCGTTCGCAAGAACTTCTTCAAGGAGGAACCGGATGAAGCGGCCATCGAAAAGTCGATCAATGAGGAGCTGCCCCCCTGCCTCGACTACTTCGAGGCCCAGATCGGCGGGCAGGACTATCTGGTGGGTGGCACTTTGTCGATCGCAGACATCTCTGTCGCCAGCCCCTTCGTCAACTTCAAGATCGGTGGCGGCAGCGTGGACTCGAGCCGCTGGCCGGCCATGAGCGCATACCTCGCCCGGATCTGGGGTCTGCCCGCCCTGAAACCGATCGTAGACGGCGATCTGTCATCCGCGCAGGCCGTCGCGGGCTGAACAGTCGCAGTCCTGGGAGGCGAACTAGCGGACAACCATCCCGGTGCTCCGCTCGGGCGTCCCCACCCTCATACGCCTGGCCATCGTGAGCGGGCGGGCGGCGCGCGGTAGCGCTACTTCGCCAACTGCGTCATCGCGGGCATGTCGGGTAGCGCGTAGTACTCCTTGCCAGCTTTCGAGGCGCGACGGACGCGACCGATGAACTCGGGGCCGCCGGAGCCGAGGATGTTCTGGAGGTTCTTCATCTGACGGAAGAAGTTCCACGACTCCGGGCTCAGTTCGGTTGCGGTTCGTAGGAAGCGCATCGCCTCGACCCGGTCGCCGTGCTCCCAGAGATGGCGGCCGAGATGGAAGTTCGCGTGAGCGAGGGCGATGTCGTCGGTGAACTCGGGAAGATGCGCCCGCGCTTCACCCGGGGAGAACACATGCTCACTCTTCTCGCCGTTTCTAGCCCAATCGCGGATGGCATCCAGATAGATCGCGCGCAGCTTTCGCAGCTTGGCCAGGTTGAAGGTCAGCGCTGCGCCCGGAACTTCCGCCGGTCGAACGATCCGGCCGGCTTCGTCAATCCAGACGGCTTGTGGCACGTTGACCATGTTGTAGAGATCGGCGACAAGGTGATCCTCGTCGATGAGCGAGGTGTAGGTCGCCTTCGATCTGCGGATCGGCCCTCCTGCCGACTTCGTGCCGCGGCTGTCCATCGCCACGGTGATGATCATGAAGTTCTGATCGCAGAGTTCTTCGTATAGTTTCTGCCACACGGGCAGATCGAAGCGGCAGCCTCACCAGCTCGCCCACGTCGCGAGGAACACCTTCTTTCCGCGGAAGTCGGAGAGGCTGTGAAGCTTGCCGGTGACGTCCGGCAGCGTGAAATCCGGGGCCTCGAGACTCTCGAGATTGCGACTCCGATCCGAGGCGGACTCACCAAGCATCCAGACCGAGCGACTTTCGTCATGGAGGACCGCGCGCCCCAAGATTTTCCAGAGCCCCGAAGCGCAGACGACCTCGCCGTCGACCAGGCGCTCGCGATCCACAGGAGCGACGGCCGCACACACTTCGTCCCGGCAGAGCCCCTCTGGCTTCAGGGTCCAGCCGGTGGCTTGCTCGAGATCCGCCGCACTGATCCAGAGCTCGTCATTCTCGTAGCCCGGTGTTCGAGTCGTCGTGAGGCGTCGACCAGCGCTCAGTACCTCGAGGGCATCGGTTCCCATGCTCGTCTCCTTGCGTGCTTAGGGGTTGAGGCCGCGGCTTCGCAGAATTCTGAACAGCTGGAGTCTAGTCCAGCCAGCAGTGTTGTTCTTGTCACTTCCCCCCCCTTTACTACCCATCTCCTTATTACCGCTCTCTGGATTCACGGAGCTGGAGACGGGCAATTACCCGGCGGTGTCAAAGTCGGATCGGCGCAGGCGAGCCCCGACAGCAGCGGGTCGTCCACACCCATCTGCTTGGTGGAACCGCCACGCAAGATGCCCATCTGGCCGCTATCCCCGAACCCGATGGTCCCGTCACAGTCCAGATCATAGACAGCGTTACTAGCGTCGATTGCCTGACCGAAGTGATCGCTGACCAACTGAGTATCGACGCCGTCGCACACTCCGTCGTTGTTGACGTCACAATCGCAGAGGTTTCCGTAGCCATCCAGATCGTCGTCGCACTGATACGACCCGTTGGCGCGGGGATTGGGCACATGATTGGTGCCCCACCCGTTGGCGAGAGCAAGACAGTTGTCCTCCGGGTCGGAAACGCCGTCGCCATCGGTGTCCGCCCAGCAAATGAAGCCACCACTGGTGCAGCGTGCGTCATCGCAGTCGACATCGTCGCCACAGCAGTAGCGATCCGTGGGATTGCCCGAGGTCTGCCCGGCGCAATCAGACGGGCAGGTGTTGCAGTCCTCACCGAAGACCGGCTCGCACACCAGGTCGTTGTTGCAGATCGGTAGACACGCCGGAACTTCATTGCAATCTAGATCGTCGCAGTCCGTGTCGGAGTCGCAGTCATTGTCCAGCGCGTCCTCACAGGTGAGGAGGGGCTCCTCCGAGGTAGGTGGCACGCCGCAGTCCAGCGAGCAGCTACAAGAGTCTTCACCGACATCACAGGCGGTGTCGCCACAGCAGAAAGCGGGAGCCGTGCCACTCGCACAGTCGGACGGACAGGTGTCGCAGATTTCGCCCAGATCGCAGACGCTGTTGCCATTGCAGGGGTCCACCGTGATCTGAATCGCGTCTGCGCCCACCTCGCTACCGCTGTCGATGACGCTCGCCGTAATCAGATGCACTCCGATGGACAGTAGGTTCGTGCCGAAGGTTGCACCCGTTCCGATCGCGCCATCGAGGTCCGAAGCCCAGCTCAGGTTTGCGGTGAGATCGCCATCTTCCAAGTCGGTCGCGGACCCGGTAAACGTGACGAAGTCTCCCTCTGCCACCGCACTCAGGTCGATCGGAGCGGAAATCACTACTACCGGAGAAGCGTTGCCGCCCGCCTCATTGTTCGTCCAGGAATCGGTGCAATCGAGGTCCCGGTCTTGGAAGAGTCCTCCGGATCCGCCGTCCCAGTCGATTCCGTTGTCACCGTCGTTATCGATGTCGTCGTCGCACTCGGGGCTCTCCGTCGTGGATCCCACGCCCGCGCAGCCCGGATCGACGGGGTAGTCGATCGATCCGTCGCCGTCGTTGTCGATCCCATCGCCGCACTCCTCACCGATGCGGAGGGCGACCGGCGCCGACGTCGTAGAAACGCCCTCGATGTCGGTGACCCGCAAGCGTACGAGCGGCTTGCCAGCGGCCAGGTACGACTGGTTCGTGTCGACGGACGCAGCCGGAGAAGTGAACGCATCGCCCTCGTCGAACTGCCACTCGTAGGGCAGCGCGGCGAGCGAGAACTCCGGATCCAGAATGCTGAAGCCGTCAAAGAACAGGCTTTCGCCGGGCGCTCCCTGCGGTGGAAAGACGCGGAAGTTCACTGCGGGACCCTGATTCGGCCCGGCCTGCGGAATCACGGCTTCTCCCACCTTCACGCGGTTGCCCAGCACGTCGTAGACCGTGACGACGAACACTGCCGACACGCCTGCGGTGTACGACGACGTCGAGATTGTGTCGGTGACGTTGGTTCCTGAGATGCTCAGGTCTTCAATGGCGTTGCCGCTTCGACTCAGGCGGGCCAGGAAGAGCCCATCGGGGTCGCTCGCCGTGAAGCCAAACTCGATCTTCCCATTTACCGGAACCTGCGCTCCAGTGGTATCGATCGTCAGCACGGGATTGCCGCCCTCGCTGCTCTGCTGGCTCATACTCTGGCTCATACCCTGGCTCGACATTCCGCCGAGATCCATTTCGTCCAGGAAGTTTTCGTAGGAGAGGTAGGTTTCGCCGCACACGACCCCCTCCTCGCACGACGAGGGCTCGGAAGGTTCAGAAGGCGCCGAGGCTGACTGTGCTTGCGCTGACTGCCCTCCTCCCATATCGAAGGGAACCGAGATCAGCTC
>CAXMOC010000224.1:0-2488 GCA_964194865.1 uncultured Opitutales bacterium
TACGTTAGGCAGCACTTCGCCGTTTCGCTTGAATGCCGTCGCCGACCTGGATCTCTATCCGGACTCCCTCATATCGGCCCACACGAAATCCTGAAGCACCGGAGAAACAAGCGGCGTTTTCCGCACCACCGATACTGGGTGTTTCGTGAAGTAGTCCTCAGACGAGGCACATCAGCCCCGTCCCGGAAACCAGACTTTGCTACCCCTCTAAATCTATGTCCCCCACTGCGCCGCACTTCACAATCGCGCACGAAGTCGAAATCGCAGCCCGCCCCGAAGAAGTCTGGGCCGTGCTGATCGACTTCGGCCGATACTCGGAATGGAACCCCTACGTACTGTCGCTGACGGGGAACCTCGAAGCGGGCAGCACGCTCGAGGTCACGATCCTCCAAGCCAACTGGCCGAAGCCGCTAACCGTCACGCCCACCGTGGTTCGCACCGAGAGGGACAAGGTCCTCCACTGGCATGGCCGCGTCGGCGACGGTGGCCTGCTCGATACGGACCACTCCTTTCACATCGAAGCTCTCGGCAGCGATCTCGTTCGCTTCCTCCAGCAAGAGGAGTTCCGAGGCTCGATCGCCGCGACGATGGATGAGCAAGCCCAATCCTTCACGCACGGCGCCTTCCAGGCGATGAACGAAGCGCTGGCCGAGCGCGTAAAGAGCCTGCAGTCGTGAGTGGTCCTCGATGTCGATAGCCGAAGATCTCGATCAGCTCCGCAGTGCCGGCTACGTGGTTCAACGAAATGTGTTGAGCGCCGACGAGGTCGAAGCGCTGCGAGATACGGTCGAGCGCGTGGCGAGGCGCATCACCGATGCTGCGCAGCGGCCAGGGGCGGGTCCGGAGATCGAGCTGGCCGACGGCCACCGGATCCAGTTCTCGAGCAAGACGGCGATCCAGTGGGAATGGTTGGAAGGTTCCCAAGCCATCCGCATCATCGAGCCGATCGATCAGCTCGACGACCACTTCGCACAGCTCTTCGAGCATCCGAAGCTCAGCGCGTTCGCCGCCAAGGCGCTGGACGTCGAACGCACCGGCCCCTTCACATCGAAGCTCAACTTGAAACGCGCGAAAGAGGGCTCTCGCTTCCCGTGGCACCAGGACTTTCCTTACTGGTATGTCCGTATCGGAGAAGAAGCCCACGACATCGTCACGGCCGTCATCTTGCTGGACGATGCGGACGCGGAGAACGGCGCTCTGCGCGTGTTGCCGGGCTCGCACAAGAAGGGCCCCTTTCCGCGCGACCCGAACGATCCACTTCGCTCACTGGCGGATCCAGCGCAAGTCGATGATGCGCAGGAAGTGCTCCTGGAAGCTCCAGCGGGTTCGGTGGTGTGGTTCGGCTCACTGCTGCTGCATCGCTCGGCCCCGAACCTGAGCGATCGGGATCGACGTGCGGTGCTGCACTCGTTCCAGCCGCATGGCCGCGCGCACTATCGGGACACGCCCTTCGAGCCGCAGCGGGTCGAACGACTTCCGTAAGCGGCTTCGAGGCCAACACAGCTTGATCATCCCGTGGCCCGGGGGCCTAAAAGGAGAATCTGCCATGGCGACAACCCACCCCGAAGCGATCGACATCCTCACCGGAATCGCCACGAACCGCTCGATCCATCGCTTTCTGCCCGACCCGATCCCAGACGAGGACCTCAACGAAATCCTCTACGCGGCGACCCGGGGGCCTTCGGGCAACAACGGCCAGCCCTTTCGTTTTCTGGTGATCCGCTCCGGGCCGAAGTCCGAGCGCGCCAAAGCCTTGCTCGGCGACTCGTTCCGGAAAGCGTGGGCGGCCAAGTCCAATCATGAGGGCTGGGAAAAGGGCTCTGGCGCCGACCCCAACTCTCGCAAGGCTCGCAGCGCACGCGCGATGCTCGAATTCGTCGAGAACTTCGAACGCACTCCTGTCGTGGTGCTGGCCTGCCTCGTTCAACACCGCCCCGGTGCCGTCACGGACGGCGCTTCGATCTTTCCCGGCTGCCAGAATCTCCTGCTCGCCGCCCGAGCATTGGGCTACGGCGGATCGATCACCATGTTCCACACCGATGCCGAAGCGGCCCTGCGCGATCTCCTCGAGATCCCGGACAACGTCGCCATTGTATGTACGATTCCTCTCGGCCGTCCCGCCGGGAGCCACGGGCCGCTGCGAAGACGACCCATTCGCGATCTTGTGTACGACGATGGCTGGGGGAGCGAGGCCAGCTGGGCGACCGACCCGCCCGGCAGCCGCTTCTCCCGACCGCGATGAGCTGTGAACAAGGCCGACTAGCAGCGAGAAGCGATCTTGATGCCCGCCCCTCATGCTGTAGCTGTTGATTGGCGTGCAGAAGTTCCCAGAGATGTACACGAAAACCAACATCAAGCCCTAGACACGAGAAGAGCCCGCCACGCTTCGCGCGACGAGCTCATCTTGCGTATGGAGCACGAGACCAGATTCGAACTCATCGAAAGCATTGCTTTCGATACCCTCACGTTGGCAAGGAGATGCTGGGGT
>CAXMOC010000225.1:0-1665 GCA_964194865.1 uncultured Opitutales bacterium
GAGGCGGCCTTGCGGCCGAGTGCTTCGATGTAGCCCGACTCGTCGGTGATGTCGCGGATGTTGACGTTGATCAGCTCGAGGCCGATCTTGCTCACCTCGGTGCCTACGTTCTTGTTCACCAGGTCGAGGAACTTCTCGCGGTCTTGGTTGATCTCCTCGATCGACAGCGTCGCGATCACCAGGCGCATCTGCCCGAGGATGATGTCGCGGGCCTGCGTGGCGATCTCTTTCTCCGACAAGCCCAGCATGCGCTCGGCAGCGTTGTTCATGATGTCGGGTTGGGTCGAGATGCCGATGGTGAAGCTCGACGGTACGTTGACCCGGATGTTCTTCTTCGACAGCGCGGCGTTCAGCTCGATCTCGATCGTCTGGGGCTCGAGGTTGAGGTACTCGTAGCTCTGCAGCAGCGGGACGATGAACGTGCCGCCGCCATGGAGACAGCGCGCGGCCCGCTGGCCCGCGACCTTGCCGTAGACGACCAGCACGCGGTTGGAGGGGCAGCGCCGGTACTGCCGGACCAGCATCGTGACGAAGAACAGCAGCAGCAGTACCGGAACGACGATCAGCGCGATCGCGCCGAAGTTGAAGTTGCCGGATTGCAACAACGGAAGGACCCCCTGGATCATGTTCATCGCAGCCTCCACGCGTGTTTCGAACGAATGCCGTGCCGCATCACGACAACGGTTCGACCACCAGGGTCTCGTCGTCGCGAGCCTCGAGGACCGTGACATCGGCGAAGGCCTCGATCTTGCCTTCGCTACTCATCGCCCGCAGGATCTTCTTGCGCCCCGAAACGGTGATCTCGATCTGGCCGTGGCCCTTGCCCTTTGCGGGGACCGTCAAGTACACACGGCCCGTCTTGCCGATCGCCGTGTTCAGGTCGTAGTCGATGTGTCGGTTGAGCCGCCGCATCCCGGCGGTCATGAGCGACGCGGCCACCAACAGCGTGAAGCCGAAGCCCGTGGCGATGAGCGCCGAGGCCAGCCTGCCCAGCCCCCAATCGAGCCGGCAGGCCAGACCCATCCACCCCGCCCCCATGAAGAAGGCCAGGATCGACAGCAGCGAGAACATCGTGAACGACGCGTCGGTGTCGAAGTCGACGTCGGTCTCGAAATCGCCCGCATCGCCGGCGAACATGGCAAAGCCCAGCCGAATCAGGAACAGCAGCGTCCCGACGGCGGCCATGACGAGATAGGCGACCGAGTCATAGCCGCGCTGCACCAGCGCCGGCCAATCGAGGATCAGATCAAATATTTCCACGTGCCCCGACCAGGGAGATCTCCGGACCGCTCCGACGCTATGCCAACAGACGAAGCCGCGTCAAGGGGTTTCTTGCCCCTTCGGGAGGAAATAGGGCGACTCACTTGCCCGCGAACCGTGCCGCGTACCCGCTCTTCTCCAGGAAGTGCGAGTAATCGGTTACCGCGAAGATCTCCTGCAGGGCCTTGCGCTTGTCGGGCGCGTTTTCGTAGTAAGCCTCCACGATGCGGGCTCCGAAGGCGTAGGCGACGTCGCGGGGCTGATCAGGATCGGCCGGGCTCGACCACATCCAATCCGCCGTCTCGTCGCCCATCATCTGTTTCTGGAAGCGGCTCCAGATCTCCCTTTCGTTCTCGATGACGTAGACGCGGGCGTCCTCCTGGGTCATCCGGTTGGTGGTGCGAT
>CAXMOC010000226.1:0-1972 GCA_964194865.1 uncultured Opitutales bacterium
TAGCGGGGGAGGGGGCGCCATGCCCGAGCCTGCACTCTGCCGGTGGTGGGGCAGGTTGCGGCGGCGGCATAGGTCGGCGTGGACCGCGCCGCTCGAGTCTCATATGAACGATCAACGCACCAAGTCCCTTGTCCGATGTACGTGACTGGGAAGCGCGCACTGGGTCGCCGTCCCCGGTCACCTGTGCGATGCAGCTATCCACGAGATCAATTGAAAGAGCCATCCATCACGATGATATACGTTGGGTGGGTTCCGAAGGCTGCGGCGAGAGCCCAGCGACAGGTGTTCGGTGCAACGCAAGCTCGAATTCTGCCTGGGGCACCACCTACTGACGTCGTGCCGTGCGTCAGCCCCCGCGCTGAAGTCACAGCCGCGCGATGTTGAAGAAGATACCCACTGCGCTCCAAAGAACGAGAAACGCATGGGCGCGTTCATTCTAGAACCGGCAACCAGACAGGACCCCGAAGTGAGCCCAGAGTGACCCCACCTCACTGTCGGGCAAAAAGTTAGCCCCCGGAACCTTTCGATTCCGAGGGCTCAAGTGGTAGCGGGGGGGCGCTACGCCCGGGTCTGTGACCTCCCAGTGCCGCTGATGCTTCCGGTGGTGGGGCAGGTTGCGGCAGCTCTGCCGCTTCGGTCGATGCGAACCGCAGGGCTCGAGTCTCCCGCCTTCGAATCATGATCGCGGACCGAGGATGACCGTCGGAAGAAGGGCGATTCGGCGCTCAAGCGTCTCGATGGTGTCATGGGTTGGGATGTCTCGACTCATTGCTCCCCCGGACTCGCTTGGGTGGTCGCGTCCGGGGTCAGCGGAAAGCGCCCCCGAAATACGCTCGCCAGGAAGGCGCGGCTGATCCGCTTCGCTCTCTCGAGGTCGAAATGCCCGACCTCGTCGAAGGGCTCCGGGATCGAATCCAGGAGATGGAAGAACGCAGTACCGAGTGCCTCGGCGTCCACGTTCGGATCCGCGATCTCCCGAAAGAGCGCGATCGTCTCTTCGAGCTGCGCGGTCTCGTGGGCCGAGCAGACGCGCATGTAGTCCGCACGTGCGCGCGCCTCTCCCCAGAAGGCGTTCCAGACGGCGGTGTAGCGCGGATTGCAGATCGTGGGGTCGAAGGTGGACTCGATGATGGCATCGAGCTGCCACTCGGGGGCCGTCCGAGCACGAGCCATCGCGGTCCGTCGCACACGCTCGAACTCGGACTCGACGTACTCGAGTGTCGCGAGGAGCAGGGCCTGCTTGCCGTCGAAGTAGAAGCTCAGAAGGCCCTGCGAGAGCCCCGCGGCCTCGGCGACCCGCGCCACGGTGGTGCGCGCCAGCCCGTGCTCGGCGATCGACGTGATCGCGGCGTCGATCAGCTGCTGGCGCCGGGTGCTGCGGTGATGGCCCTCTCCCGGGAGCTTTGAGGCTGCGGCTGCGGACCCTGCCACGGGTGATCCATCCCCTCGCCGAAATGGGCCTTCCGGTCGAAAGTGGCGAGAACGCCAAGTAGAAGCCGATCTTAGGCCATTTTGAATGAACGTTCAAACTGGACTAAGCTCACTGGCGAAGAAGTCGGGGGGGGATCATGCCTTCACGGGATATCGTCGAGCGGCTCGCGGGCGGGGAAATCCTGATCCACGACGGCGCGACCGGGTCCGAACTCCAGAGGCGGGGCGTGGACGTGAACCGTGGCGCGACATCCGAGGAGCTCGGGGTGTGGTCGGCCACCGCCAACCTCGAAGCGCCCGAGGTCGTCCAGGCGGTGCACGAGGACTACCTCCGCGCAGGCGCCGACATCATCACCAGCAACAACTTCTACACCACCCGCGAGATGCTCAAGCTCATCGAAGACGAAGACCGGTGGGAGGAGTACACGCGCCGCGGCGGAGAGATCGCAGTACGCGCCCGCGACGCGGTCAATCCGGAGGCCTATGTCGCGGGCGGATTCGCGCCGCCCTACCAGGGAGATCTCCGCCGCGAGTTCGGGGA
>CAXMOC010000227.1:0-6484 GCA_964194865.1 uncultured Opitutales bacterium
CGAACGCAATGCGGTAGTAGACGATTCCCGCGATGTCGAGCGGCGCGAGGAGCCGGTGCGCGAGACGGCGCGCGCCGTCCCGGAGAGTCGTCATTGGGCCTCTAGGCTATCGCTTCGAGCGCTGGCGACGAGCGCTTCCTATGTCGGACAACCCACTTCGGGTTCAATCAACCCCGCCAGCGGTTGGAACCGAAGGCCGGGAGCGATTGCACCCGGTCGTGGTCGGGTACGCCGAGTTCGCCCACTGGATGGAAGAGGAGCGGGGAGCGATGAAGCAGGTCTGGCTGGAATACATAGGCTTTCTACCATTTATGCGATCCAATACACTTCCAGCCCCTTCCTGAGAAGGGAGTCCATCCCATCGCTTCGCCTTGTGAGGTCCATCATGAAGCCCTTTAGCCGTGTCGCATTGTGTTTGTTCGCCCTGGTCGCTCTCGCCGGGTGCGCGTCAACCCAGGTCACCGGGAGCCAGAACGATTCGGGGGAAAAGATCGCTCGGCCCGACCGCATCATCGTGCATGACTTTGCCGCGAGCCCGGCCGACATCCCAGCCTGGTCAGCCGCGGCGGGCCGGCATGCTGCACCGAGCACGCCACAAACTGCAGAGGAGATCGAGACGGGCCGCAAACTGGGTGCTCAAGTAGCGAAGGAACTGGTCGCGGAGATCCAGGACATGGGGTTGCCGGCCGAGCTCGCTGCGGGCCAGCCGGAGCCGAATGTCGGCGACATCGTGATCACGGGCTATTTCGAATCCATCGACGAGGGCAGCGCCGCCAAGCGCATGGCGATCGGCTTCGGCTCTGGGGCGGCTGAGTTGCGGACCCACGTCGAGGGCCACCTGATGACGGATCAGGGTCTGCGTGAAGTCGGATCCCGTGAGATCGATTCCGCGGGCGGCAAAACGCCAGGTGCGGTCGTGCCCCTCGCTGTCACCATCGCGACCGCAAACCCAATCGGCCTGATCGCCAGCAGCGCGTTGAAAGTGGGCGGAGAGGTGTCCGGCAAGAGTACGATTGAGGGCTCGGCCAAGCGGACGGCGAAGGAAATCGGTGCCGAACTAAAGGTGGCGTTTCAGAAACAGGGTTGGCTCTGAAGTCGAGCCGTTCACACCAGCGAAGAACACGGTCACTTGCTTGCGCTCTCCTTCGAGAGCGCGACTTCGGCGGGGTTCGCGCCCGGCGGTCGGCGAAGACCCTTCAATTGGTCATCCGGTGGACGGAGAAGCGGCATGAAGTGGAAAGTGGGTGACACCACGATTACCAAGCTCGAAGAAATCGTCTACGACGAATTCCCCGATGTCATCCCGGCCGCGACGCCGGAGGTGGTCAAGAAGGTGAAGTGGCTGTTCCCCCACTTCGTGACCGACGAAGGTGTGTTGAGCTTGAGCATCCATTCGCTGATCGTCGATACCCCCGGTCCAACCCTGATCGTCGACACCTGCATTGGCAACGACCGTGACCGCAACCCCTTCGAGATCATGCACATGCTATCGACCTCCTACCTGGACGACATGAAGGCTGCGGGATATCAGCCGGACGGGATCGACTACGTCTTGTGTACGCATCTGCACCTCGATCATGTGGGCTGGAATACGCAGCGCGTCGACGGCAAGTGGGTTCCGACCTTCCCGAATGCTGCCTATCTGATGGGCAAGGAGGATCTCGAGCTCTGGGGCTCAATCGACGAGGATACGGACGACGACTTCATGGAGCTGCAGCGCCGCGTCTTCGAAGATTCGATGCAACCCGTACTCGACGCCGGCCTCGCCAAACCCGTCGAGAGCCCCGCGCAGGTTTGCGACGGCGTCCGCCTCATACCGACTCCTGGCCACACGCCGGGACATTGCTCGGTCCTAGTCGAATCCAAGGGAGAAAGCGCGATGATCACCGGTGACTTCCTTCACCACCCGATTCAGTTCAACGACCCCGATCTGTCCAGCCCGTTCGACGTGGACAGCTCCGCCGCGGTCGCCACCCGTCACCGTGTATTCGACGAGTACGCGGACTCACCCACACTCATCATCGGCACTCATTTCACTGGGCCCACCGCAGGAAGGCTCGTGCGCGACGGGAATACCTACCGCCTCGACGTGTAGTCGGTAGTTCACCGACCGTCGAGTCGAAGGCCCCGATCACGAAGGGTGGTAGCCGAAGAGCTTCTTTTCCTTGATCGCGTCAGCAATGCGCGGCGGCACCATTTCTTCCCAGGACGGGTCACCAGCGCGCAGCTTGTCCAGGACGTCCGTCGAACGAATGGAGAGGTGCTTGTGGTCGAACGTCTCGATCGCTGCGATCCTGCCCGTGTCCAAGAGATACCGACGGATCATCCCTGGGCCTGATGTTGGATCGAAGTCATGCGCCGTAATGAGTTCACCGGTCTCCGGTTCCAGCCTCGGATAGACGAACAGCTTCACCTGTCGCTTCAGCAACCGCCCGAGGGCTTCGAGCATACCGCCCTCGAGGAAATCGTAGTGGTGTGCCTCGAAGATCGTCACCAGACTTTGAACTCCGAGCGCGATCCCGATCGGTTCGCTCGTGTAGCGAGACACATATTCAGCGATTCTGAAGTACTCGACGTACTTCGAAATCAGCACGGTGAATTCACCGGCCGCCAACACATCGATTCGATCCAAGAAATCGTGCACGTCGATGTTTCCATCGACCGAGAGGTCCTCCAGCGTCATTCCGAGCATTGAAACGACGGGAGCAGCGCCAACGTCCGCTTCCTCGCGGAAGCGCGACAGCGCGTTCGACTGGATCTCGGCGCTGACCAGCGTGGGGGGGCGAAAGCGGCCCGGTTGCACCAGTACGGGTTTTTTGTAAAGGACCTCGGAAGGTTGCAGCACAGCGCCCGAAGTGTCGAACAGCGCGGTCGGCGTAAGTCCGTGCTGGACGAGCAGCAGGCTCATGAGCCGGTTGTCCACCGCGCCGAACGCGGCCCCCGTGAACTCGATCATGTCGACTTCGATGCGGTCCGACGAAAGGGCGTCGAGCAGCGATTTCAATAGCAGCTCCGGAGCGTCGCTGTATTCGAAGGCCCCAGAGATGAGATTCACGCCAACAATGCCCAACGCCTCTTGTTGCTGGAGGTTGTTGCCGTCCAGCATGCGCACGTGGAGCACGATCTGGCTGTCTTCGGCGCCAGGTGAGGTCTGAAAGCGGACTCCCATCCACGCGTGGCACTCGCGGGTTCCCCGGTAGCTCGCCGCGGCCACCGTGTCTGCGAAGGTGAAGAAGCTGGTCGTGCTGCCCCGATCGGCCGCGAGAGTGTCGAGACATTGGGTGTGCTCGTGTTGGAGCATGGCGACGAGCCGCTCGCGCGAAACGTATCGGTCGGCCGGCCCGTACGTGACGTCGCTCACCTTCATGTCGTAGGCCGAAACGGTCTTGGCGATCGTTCCTGCCGCCCCACCGACTCGGAAGAACCAACGCGACACCTCTTGGCCTGCGCCAATTTCGGCGAACGCACCATAGCGATCGGGGTCGAGATTGATTGCGAGAGCTTTCTGGTGGGTGTCCGTGTTCGCCGAGTCTCTCGCCATGGCCCATTCTCCTGCGGGTCGTCCCTCTGCGCGTCTTCGGACGTCCGCTCGACGATCGCCCACCGCGCCTCCATCGCGCAACGTCTGGTATCGATAAGGGGCGAGACGGCGCGGCGAACGAGCCTGCAGAGGGTGTAGACTCCAGCCGCCATGCGACCTGCCGTTGCACTCGCCGCCTTCCTGGTCGCATTGCTCAGCTCGGCCTGCACCCCGGTGACTCACGGAGCCGAGCCCTACCGAAGCGATCCCGAGCTGGCCCGAACGCTGGAACAACGCGCCGCGCAGATCTGTGCTGAGCGCCGTGGTGCGGGCGGACTGCCACCCAGGCCCTTCACGACGGATGGATGCTCGGTCTGGTTCGATTCGAGTTGGAAACATTGCTGCGTGGAGCACGACATCGACTACTGGTGCGGCGGCAGCGCTGAGGATCGCCGGCGTGCGGACCGTGAGCTGCGCGACTGTGTCTCCCAGGTGGCCGGCGGTGTGCTTCCCGGCATGATGCGGGCTGGTGTGCGAGTTGGCGGCGCCCCGTGGTATCCCGTTCCCTGGCGCTGGGGCTACGGATGGGATTATTGCCGTGGTTACGACACGGGGGCCGACACGCGGCAGCTCGAATCGAGCTCAACCGAAGACTGAGCGAGATGCTCAGATCACTGGGAACTCGTAACGCAGGATCACCCGGACGTCGGTAGCGTCGTCGTTCGTAAACTTCTGGTTGAGCCACGAGCCACGAACGCGCAGCCAGAAGTCGCTCAGCAAGCCGTTCTTCAAGCGGTAGTCGATCGTCAGGTCGACCTCCTGCTCGTCTCCTCGCTCGCCGAGGATCTTGCCATCGAAGCCTGCCACGAAGTTCGCGATGGCCGAGAGTCCGTCAGCCCCGAGGCCTGAGAAGTCATAGGAGACACTCACCAGGAGCGCCTTCTCGTCGGGCCGGTTGAACGATCGCTGCATGAGATCGACATAGCTCGGGCTGCTGCCAAAGGAATGGAAAATCGAGGAGTCCGGGCCGCTGATGCTCAGGCCCAGCCGAAGTACGGCACCCGAGTGGCTGGCCGACGTGCGAATGCCGAGATTCCACGCGTCATCCAGCTGATCACCGAGGAGGTCGTCCCCACTCTCCTGTTGGTACGTGAATTGCCCGTCGAACCGGACCTGCCATCCCCGCGCGAGATCGCGCCCGGCACCCACCTCGCCATAGACCCCGCCGAAGAGGTCGGGAATGACTCCGCCGATGGCCCCGAGGTGAAAATTCTCGCTCGGATCCCAGACCGCACCTGCATGGGCGAGACCGCGATCCTTGTCCAGGCCGACTGCTTCAGCCATCGAGACGAAGTCGTTCGAGTCGCGAAGTTTGACATTCCACGTGTAGCCGGTCGAGAAGCGAAACTCGCCCTCTGGTTTCGTCAGTGTGAGCGCCTCGAAGGTGTTCGGCGTCATGCGGTTGTCTTGCCGGTTCACATAGGGCAGATCGATGTACTGGCGAAACCCGGTGAGGACAATTCCCTTGTAGCGAAGCTTGCCGTTCGCGATGCCAAGGGCGCTGAAGCCCTCTTGTCCTGGCTCGAGTAGGAGCGTGCCATCCCGGTCGTGCGGCGCGTAGATCGGCTGGGACGTGAAGCCCTCGACCTCCAGCTGGAAGAAATCCTCGAACCAGCCCGAGCGGTAGTAGAGGGAACCTCCGATTGCCCAAGCCTCGTTGACAATGTCGCTGGTTTGCTCTTGGCGGAGGTAGTAGGTGCGAAAGCGAGCTTCGAGCTGGGTGTCGGAAAAGAAGGGGGGCAGGTCCTCGAGCTGTTGTCGGATCCACGGGAAGAGTGGGGACCCGGCCGGGACCTCGCGGAAAAGCCGCTTCATCGGCGTTTCGATCTCACCCGCCGAGCTCGGAGGAGGTTCCTGATCCAGCTCGCGCTCTTGGGCGAGAGCGGGCGACGCCAAGACAACGGCAACCGGAATGACGTGCCACAGCAGCCAGCGCAGACGCCAACCCCCGCTATGAAGATTTCCGAGTTCCCTCATGCGTCGCGATCACAGACGCATCATGGCGCTGCCCGCGAACGTCAACAGCACGTTGGCAAAAGTGTATGTGCCCGCGTAGCCGAGGGCAGGCAGGGAGCTGTCGGCCGCCTTCTGCACGATGCCGAGCGACGGCGTGCTCGTCATCGCACCGGTGATCGACCCCAGCAGAAGCGCAGGATTCATCTTCATCACGCGGCGCCCGACGAAATAGCCCACGAGCGCAGGCGTCACCGTCACGCAGATGCCACCCACGATCACCGCCGGACCGACGCTCTTCAGCGCCGCCATCACTCCGCCACCGGCCTGGATGCCAACGCCCACCATGAAGAACATCAGGCCCAGATCCATCAAGACGCTGCTCGCGGCGGGAGGGACGCGGCCGAAAGTGGGGTTCAACGAGCGCAGGAAGCCGATCAGGATTCCCGCGAGGAGCAGCCCCCCGGCGCTCCCAAGGCCAATCGAGAGCCCGCCGACCTTGACCACGACGAGCCCGGCAAGTAGCCCCGCAGCGATGCCGAGACTCAGAGTCACGAGGTCCGTGGTTTCCACCTCGCGCTCCACGTAGCCAAGCTTCTGGGCGAGCTCCGCGATGCGGCTTCGCTCGCCAGCGACGCGCAGAATGTCGCCGCGCTGCAGGGTCGTCTGCGAGTCGAGAGGCACGAGTTCGATCTGGGCCCGGGTGATCGAGATGGCGAAGCAGCCGAACTTGCCGGGGAGGTCGAGCTCGCTCAGCGGCGTGCCGACGATTTCGTGGTTGGTGACGACGATCTCCTGCGCATCGATGCGGAAGTCGATCAGGTCCGGATCCAGGACTTCGCCGCCCAGGACGTCGGCGGCGCGCCGGTGCTCCTCGAGATTCGCAACGGCGGCGACCAGATCTCCCACCTGGAGCACGGTGTCGGGCGTGTGCTCGATGATCTTGCCGTC
>CAXMOC010000228.1:0-22349 GCA_964194865.1 uncultured Opitutales bacterium
GGCTCGAAGAAGAGGTTCACGATCGTCCGGCCCCGCAGCGTGGGGACCTTCTTGACCACACGCGCACCGACTTCTCGCATGTGTTCGGCCGTCTCGAGAATTCGCTCGATGTCCTCTCGATCGATGTCCTCGATGCCCAGCAGATCCCGTCCGATCACGGTCCATCTCCGTCCGAAGTCGCAGACATCACCACGACTTCGAGTTCGCCTTCGAGTCGACCGTCGCTTCCCCTCATCTGAACCAGCTCTCCGACATTCGTCGGGACGTTCTTGCCCACGTAGTCGAGCTTGATCGGCAGCTCGCGATGCCCCCGGTCGACCAGGCCGACGACCTGGACCATGCGAGGCCGACCAAAGTCCATCAGCGCATCCATCGCCGCGCGAATCGTTCTCCCCGTCTTCACGACGTCATCGACGAGCACGACCACACGATCGTCGACCGCCGAGGGCATCTCGGTTTCGCGCAGCATGGGGCGCTCGCCCTTGGTCTTCAGGTCGTCCCGATACAAGGTGGTGTCGAGAACTCCGACGACCACCTCGACATTGGTGATCTGACGCAGGTTCTGCGCGAGCTCCCTCGCCAGCGGGACACCGCCGTTCGGGATCGCCACGAGGTAGAGCATCTCGAGATCTTCACAACGCTCGACGATCTCGTGCGCGATACGCACCAGCGCCCGACGGATGGCCGTATCGGCCATGACGACGCGTTCCTCGGCGGAGGTCGGGCTGGCGGTGGGTTGGTGGGAGGTCAAGACCGCTCTTTCTCCGCCTCACGGGACGGAATTAAAAGGGGCAGGAAGTCGGGCCGTAGAATACCGACCGCAGCGCGTGCGTCAAACCGCCAACGGAGCCCTCAGTCGACCAGATCGCCGATGCGGCTCCAGCGTTTCTCGACGGACCACCAGGTCAATGGATTCACCACTTGGCCCCAGCTGCCGTTGAAATCCCAGGACCAGTAGAGGATGAAGGCTGGGCCCTTGAGCTCCTCGTGGCGGACGGTTCCCCAGACGCGGCTGTCCTTCGAATTGTCGCGGTTGTCCCCGAGCATGAAGTAGCGCCCCGGTTCTACCCGGACCGGCCAGGAGCCGATGGGGCCCGACTTATAGGGGTCGTCGAGGATCCGAAAGTCGTGCGAATCGAGCGACACCTCGCTCACCCGGAGCCGTTCCCCACCCGGTGCCTCGAAGTCCTCGTCGATCGGCTGTCGCTTGACCAGTTCGCCGTTCACGTACAGGTCTCCGCCGCGAAAGTCGACCTCGTCTCCGGGCAGCCCGATGATGCGTTTAACGAATTCCTCTCGCGGAAGCTGCGGCTTCCGATCGGCGGGAAATGTCTGCGTCCCCTGCTTGGCAACGGTGAACACAACCACCTCACCCCGCTCCGGCTCCCGGATCTCGGGCAGCCGGACATCGGTGAAGGGCAGCTTCGCACCGTAGATGAACTTGTTGACGAAGAGGTGATCTCCGATCAAGAGGGTCGGAAACATCGACCCCGAGGGAATCCGGAAGGGTTCGATGATGAACTGACGCACGCAGAGCGCGATCAGCACCGCGAGGCCCAACGTGGTGACCTGCTCCCAGAATCCTTCCAGCTTGCTCTGGGAGGGCTGTTGCTGGTCGGGGCTGGTCGAATTCTCCTTCTGGGCCACCCTCAATGATCTCCGAGCTTCAGCGCCGCGAGGAAGGCCTCCTGGGGAATCTCCACCGAACCTACCCTCTTCATCCGCCGCTTGCCTACCTTCTGCTTCTCGAGCAACTTGCGTTTGCGGCTGATGTCACCACCGTAGCATTTTGCCGTCACGTTCTTGCGCAGGGCCTTGACGGTGGTTCGAGCAATCACCCGGGTTCCAATCGACGCCTGGATTGCCACCTCGTACATCTGGCGCGGAATGAACTCCTTGAGCTTCCGCGTGAGATCGGTTCCCTTCGAGAACGCCTTCTCCCGGTGCACGATCAGGGAGAGCGCGTCGACCGGCTCTCCGTTGACGAGGATGTCCAACTTGACCAGCTCGGCCGGCTGAAAACCTCGCAGATCGTAGTCGAAGGAGCCGTAGCCTCGGGTGACGCTCTTGATCCGATCGTGGAAGTCGAGAACCACTTCCGACAGAGGCAGCAAGTAGCGCACCTGCACCCGTGAGCGATGATGCGTCATGTCCCGCTGAACACCGCGACGCTCCTGGCACAAGGCCAGCACGGCGCCCACGTAATCCGGAGGCACGTGAATCGTCGCCAGGATCATCGGCTCTTCGATGCGACTCACGAGATCCGGAGAGGGAAGCTGTGCGGGGCTCTCGATCTCGATCGCTTCACCGGATTCCAACAAGACGCGATAGCGCACCGACGGCGCGGTGGTCACGAGCGCGAGATCGTACTCGCGCTCGAGACGCTCCTGAACGATCTCGTTGTGGAGAAACCCCAGGAAGCCGCAGCGGAAACCGAATCCGAGCGCAGCACTCGTTTCCGGCTCGTAGTGAAGCGACGCGTCGTTGAGTTGAAGCTTCTGGAGCGCCGTCTTGAGCGCTTCGTAGTCCTCGGGCTCCACCGGATAGAGCCCCGAAAAGACCATCGGCTTGACGACCCGAAAGCCCTCCAGCGGCTCGCACTCGCCCTTGGCGGCGTCGCTCAGCGTGTCTCCGATTTGCACCTCCTCGAGGGATTTGATCCCGGCGATCACGAGGCCCACCTCACCCGCTTCCAGGGCGGGCACCTCTCGCGGGTGCGGATCGATCAGGTTCAGGGTCTGGACATCGCGCTCTTTGCCACTGTTGAGCAAGCGAATGCGCATCCCCCGGGCCAGCCGACCATCCACGACCCGAACCAACATGACCGCTCCGACGTAAGAGTCGAACCAGGAGTCGAACACCAACGCCCGCAGCGGTGCAGCGGGATCGCCCGCGGGCGATGGAACGTCGCGCACGATGCGCTCGAGCAGCTCTACGATGCCCTTCCCTTCCTTTGCAGAAGCGGGCAGCACATCCGCAGCATCGAAGCCGAGCACCTCCTCGATCTCCTCGGCGACCCGATCCGGATCCGCTGAAGGCAGGTCGATCTTGTTGACGACTGGAATGATCTCGAGGTTCGCATCCACGGCCATATAGGCGTTGGCCAGCGTCTGGGCCTCGATTCCCTGAGCCGCATCCACCACCAGCACCGCACCTTCACAGGCCTGGAGAGCGCGCGAAACCTCGTAGGAGAAATCGACGTGGCCGGGCGTATCGATCAGGTTGAGCACGTACTCCTCACCGTCGGCCGCCGTGAAGTACATGCGCGCGGTCTGGGCCTTGATCGTAATGCCCCGCTCTCGTTCCAGGTCCATCTTGTCCAGGAACTGGTCGCGCTTCTCCCGGTCCGCGAGCGAGCCCGTGGCGTCGAGCAGACGATCGGCCAGCGTGCTCTTTCCGTGGTCGATGTGGGCAACGATGCTGAAATTGCGAATGTGCTTCGGATCGGTCATCTGTCGGGAGCCGCTTTCGCCATGGCCTGCAGGAAGTAATCGCGGGTCAGGCAGAGACCTTCCTCGATGGAGACCCTGGGCTTCCATCCGTCCAGGACGCGCTGGGCGAGCGAGATGTCGGGCCTGCGAACCTTTGGATCGTCCGGCGGAAGCTCCTTCAGGACGATCTGGCTACTGCTGCCGGTGATCTCGATGATCTTTTCCGCCATGGCGCGCAGCGTCATCTCCTTGGGGTTGCCGATGTTGACGGGACCGACGTGACTGGAGTTGAGCAAGCGCCAGAGGCCTTCGATCAGGTCTTCGACGTACATGAAGGCCCGGGTCTGGGATCCGTCGCCGAACAAGGTGACGTCCTCACCCCGAATCGCCTGGCGGAAAAAGTTCGGAATGGCGCGCCCGTCATCGATCTGCATCCGGGGGCCAAAAGTGTTGAAGATCCGAACGATGCGCACATCGACACCGTGGTGGCGGTGGTAGGCCATCGTGATGGCTTCCGCGAAGCGCTTCGCCTCGTCGTAGACTCCCCGAACCCCGATCGGGTTGACGTTGCCCCAATAGCTCTCGGGCTGCGGATTGACCTCGGGGTCGCCGTAGCATTCCGAGGTGCTGGCCAAGAGGAGGCGCGCGTTCTTGGCCTTGGCCAGTCCCAACGCCTTGTGGGTTCCCAGGGAACCGACCTTCAGGATCTGGATGGGAAGTCGCTCGAAGTCCGCCGGGCTGGCCGGGGAGGCGAAGTGGAGAATCGCATCCAGATCGTCTGCGACATAGAGAAAGTTCGTCACGTCGTAGTGCTGGAACTCGAAGCGTGGATGTCCGAGCAGGGTCTCGATGTTCTCGATCGCCCCCGTCAGGAGATTGTCGTAGGCGAGTACTTCGCACCCCTCGTCGAGCAATCTCGCGCACAGGTGGGAGCCGATGAAGCCAGCCCCCCCAGTTACCAGCACCCGTTTGAATCGGAGAGCGTCAGCCATCCAACGTCCTCCGATCGGCGATCGGGCTGTCTTCGGATCCCAGGTAGGCGGCAACCGCCTCGCGCCAGCTACGCATTCTCACGCCCGACTCCTCTGCCTTCCCGCAATCGAGCACCGACCAGGCCGGCCTCGGTGCGTCCAGTTCCAACTCATCGGTGCGAATGCGCTCGATGCTGAGGTTGGGGTAGCCGGCCAGGTCCAGACAGACCCGGGCCACTTCCCACCAGCTGGCGACCCCGCTATTCGCGACATGGTACAGGCCGCTCGCGCCGCGCTCGACCAGGGTCAGGATCGCACCCGCCAGGTCGTAGGCGTAGGTGGGCCGCCCGTGCTGATCGTCGACCACCCGCAATGCAGCGCTCTCATCGCCTCGACGCCTCGCCTCGGCCTGGCCCAGGATGGCGGCGATGAAGTTGCGCCCTCGGCCGAACACCCAGCTGGTCCGTACGATCAAGAAGTCTGGAGACGCGGCCATCACCCGCTCCTCGCCCTCGAGCTTCGTCCGCCCATAGGCGCTCCGAGGGGCCGGAGCGTCGTGTTCGGTGTAGGGCACCTGCGAGTCTCCGGCGAAGACGTAGTCGGTGGAGACGTGGACCAGCGGGATGCCCCGGTTCGCACACGCCCTCGCCAGCAGAGCAGGCGCGGTCGCGTTACCGCGGAGCGCCGCCTCCGGTTCACGCTCACAGCGATCGACATGGGTGAACGCAGCGGCGTTGACTACGACGTCCGGCGGCGCAGAGGCGAACCGGTCGAAGAGCTTCTCGACGGATGGAGGATCGGCAACATCCACTTCGGGAAGGTCGACGGCGGCCACCAGCTGGCAGCTCGGATCCTGCTCGAGACGCTGTCCGAGCGCGTGCCCCAACTGACCTCGGCAGCCTGCAACGAGCCAACGAGATGTCATGAAGCTTCGCTCAGGATCCAGGTGTCGAGCTTCTCGCTCTTCTTCAGCCGATCCGCTGCGCGCTCGGCGTGCTCTCGGCTCGGCAGCGGACCCACGCGAACCCGCCAGCTGGCCGGATCGCCTTCGCCTCGCGAAACGTAGACGTCGAAGCCGCGACCGCGCAGGGAGTCCGCAAGGGTGTTGGCGGCCGCCTCGGCCGAGAAGGCTCCGACCTGCACCGAGAATGCACCCGCGGCCGGGAGCGGAGCGCTGGGACTCTTGGTCTTCGCGGGCTTGGCGGGTTTTGCGACCCGCTCCGCTGGCTTCGACGGCTCCTGCACCGGCGCCGTTTGAACCCCCAAGGGAGGGGGCGCCGCCGCAACCGGATGGGGATCGACGGGGTTCTCCGCGGGGGACGACGCGAGACGCTCGACCCCCCAATCGAGACCCTCGGTCTCGCCCGTCAGATAGCCCAACACCAGGCGGGGCTCTTCCCAGCTGATACCCGCGACGATGCCGACCGCGAACCCCGCTGCCACCACGATCGCTCCGATCGTCAAGAATGACGCCCAGCCCAAGCGTCCCGATCCTTCCTTTTTCCGGCGTTCCGCCATCACATCTGCTCCGGTGCGCTGATTCCCAGCATTTCCAATCCGTTGGCCAACACGACGCGGACCGCCAGAGCCAGCCCGAGCCGCGCCTGGGTGAGCGCCGGATCATCCGACAATACGCGGTGTCGAACCCCATCTTGCACGTAGGGGTTCCAGAGTCCCGCGAGCTCGCGCAGGTAGTAGGCCATGTGGTGGGGCTCGCGGCTCTGTCCGGCGCGCGCCACGACGTCGGGAAACTCGGAGATCCGCTTCAGCAGCTCGATCTCTTCGGGCAGCTCCAGCGGCCCGGCATCGACATTGCTGGCAGTCGGAAGTGTCATTCCCTGCTCTTTCGCCTTGCGCTCGATCCCGTGGGTTCGGGCGTGTGCGTACTGCACATACATGGCCGGGTTCTTCTTCCAATCGCCCTCGGTGGCCAAATCGACGTCGAAGTCCAGGTGCCCCTCGGCCCGGCGCTGAACCATGAAGAAGCGAAAGACGTCGACGTCGACCTCCTTCAGCAGCTCGTCGACCGTCACGAAGTTCGCCCGTCGGGTCGACTGCTTCATCTGCTCGCCTGCCCGCGTCAGCGTCACGAACTGATGCATGACCAGCTCGATCGATTCCTGCGGACAGCCCACGGCCGCCGCCGCCCCTTGTACGAAGGGAAACTGATCGCCGTGATCGGCACCCTGGACGTCGATGACCAGATCGAATCCGCGCCGGAACTTCTCGCGGTGGTAGGCGATGTCCGGCAGCAGGTAGGTGGGCTCGCCGCTCGACTTCAAGAGCACCCGATCGCGACTCAGACCGAGCTCGGTCGCGCGCAGCCAGGTCGCCCCCTCGGACTCGTAGACGAGATTTCGAGAACGAAGCTCCTCGAGCGTCTCGTCGATCCGGCCAAGCGAATACAGTTCAGCTTCGCTGAAATAGACGTCGAAGGCGATCCGCATGGCGTCGAGTGTGCGGCGGATTCCGGCGAAGATGTGCTGCTCGGCGAACTCTCGAAACAGACCGTCCCCGGGCTCGTCGAGCAGACCTTCCGCGTGTTCCTGGCGCAGAAGCTCGGCGATATCGGAGATGTAGGCGCCCTGGTAGCCGTCGCGAGGGAAGACGACGGGCAGGCCGTCGACCACCTCGGGCCAGTCGGCGTCGGAATCCGCGAGAGCCTGCTCGGAGGGCGGAGCAGCCCGGCCGAGCTGCTCCAGATAACGGGCGCGAACGGACTCGCCCAGCACGCGCATCTGACGCCCCGCATCGTTGAAGTAGTACTCTCGCGTGACCCGGTACCCACAGGCCTCCAGCAGACGCGCGATCGCGTCTCCCAGCACCGCCTGGCGACCGTGCCCGAGTGTCAGGGGCCCGGTCGGGTTCGCGGAGACGAACTCGACCTGAGCGCTTCGATTCTCGCCGATCTCCGACCGGCCGTAGCGGGAGCCCGCCGCGAGCACCTCGGGCAACAGGGCGTGCCAGCGGGCGCCGCTCAGCCAGAGGTTGACGAAGCCAGGCCCGGCCACTTCGGCTCGCTCGATCAGCCCGGTGCCGAGGGCCAGCTCCTCGACGATCTGCTCGGCAATCCGCCGGGGGGGCTGGCCCAAGGGCCTCGCCAGCAGCATGGCGGCGTTGCAAGCGAAGTCACCGTGCTCCGGATCGCGGGGCGCCTCGAGGGCAAACTCCGGGAGTTCACCGTCGGACCCGACGACCGCCCGTAGGGCGCGGCCGATCTCCCGCTGCAGACGCTCTTTCACAGTTGGGTCAGGATCGCCGAGGGCGCTGATTTGGTCAAGGAAATCGGGGCGTTGAGGACACGGGAGGAATCCGAATCACGACTTCGGTGGGCCGGGCGTACTCGAGATCCTCACGAATCGCGCGCTCGATCGCGTAGGGGTCCTCTCGCAGGCTCTCGAATTCTCGCTGCAGGCGTTCGATCTCGCCCTCGAGCTTGGCGATCCGCTCCTCCGAGCTGTCGAGATAGGCCCGCTGGCGAATCCAGGTCGGAATCCCCGAACCCTGATCCGCAGCGATGTAGATCAAGGCACCCGCAATCAGCGCGGGAATGATCAACAACGGCCTCACAACCCCTCCCCCGAAGCGCGAGCTTACCGCCGCGGAATTGCGTCAGCCAGGAGCCGTCTCGGCGAGCAGCCGCCGGATCCGCGCGACGTAGGCCTGGGAATCCCAGTCCTTCGAGCCTATGTAGCGCTCCACGACGACCCCGTCCCGCCCGACCAAGAGCGACTCCGGGAAGCGGAACGTCTGGTAGTCGCTTGCCACATCCTGGGAGGGATCGATCAGGATCGGAAAGGAGAGGCCCAGCCGCTCGGCGAAGGCCTCCACGGTTCGTTCGTCGTCGTCTACCGAGATCGCAACCAGCTCGAATCCGTCGGCCTCCAACGTGCGGTACAGGCGCTCCATGGCGGGCATCTCATCCTCGCACGGTTTGCACCAGGTGGCCCAGAAGTTGATCAGTACCACCTCGCCTCGAAGCTGTTGAGAGTCCAGCGGCGGCCCACCCCCCACCCGCGGAAGCTCGAAGCTCGGCGCCGTCGCGCCACGACCGATCGGCGCGGGTGCGTCGGGGCCCCAGAGCAGCGCCAGAAACGCGGCCAGTGCCACGCCCCCCGAGAGCAGCCACGCCCCAGCGCGGCCGGGCATCAGTCCGACTTCTTCTTGGAGGCCGCCTTCTTCTTGGCAGGGGTCTTCTTGGCCGTGGTCGTCGCAGCCTTCTTGCCGGCCGCCTTCTTCGCCTTCGCGGGCTCGTCTCGGTCCGCCGACGGGGTCTTCTTGCGAGCGGCACGCTTGGTGGCGCCGTCGGCTCGATCGGCCTTCTGGGCCTTCCGCTTCCGGGGTTTCTCTTCCTTCGCGGGCTTTCCGGCTTCCACGAGCTCGATGATCGACATGGAAGCCGCATCTCCGGAACGAATTCCCAGCTTCAGGATGCGCGTATAGCCTCCGGGTCTCTCGCGATAGCGCTCCGCCAGGTCATCGAAGACCTTGCTGGCAACCTCTCGGCTGCGAATGACGCGCATGGCGCGGCGTCGCGCGTGCAGATCACCTCGTTTACCGAGGGTGATCATCTTCTCCGCAAGGCTCCGAACACCCCTGGCCTTCGCATCCGTGGTTCGCACCCGCTCGTGTTCGAGCAGCGATGTGACCAGATTCCGGTACATCGCTAGCCGATGAGACGGGGATCGCCCCAGTACCTGTGCACGTACCCGATGCCGCATGCTACGCCTCGCGCTCCCGAATTCGCTCGAGCTCCGGCCGATCCGGGAAGCTCTCGATCGACATTCCAAGCTCGAGGCCCATCGAGGTCAGCAGCTCCTTGATCTCGTTGAGCGACTTTCGCCCGAAATTCTTGGTCTTGAGCATCTCCGGTTCAGACCGCTGCACGAGTTCGCCGATATAGCGAATGTTCGCGTTCTGGAGACAGTTCGCCGAGCGCACCGAAAGCTCGAGTTCGTCGACCAGCTTGAAGAGGTTCGGATTCAACGGAGTAGGCTCGTCTGCGATCGGCAGAGCAGACTCGACGGGCTCTTCGAAATTGATGAAGATCGTCAACTGCTCTTTGAGGATCTTGGCGCCGAAGGCCAGCGCGTCGACCGGGGCCACCGTCCCATCCGTCCAGATCTCCAGCGCGAGCTTGTCGAAGTCCGTTTCGCGCCCGACCCGCGCCGGAGTCACCAGGTAGTTGACCCTTCGAATCGGCGAGTAGATCGAGTCGATCGGAATCGTCCCGATGGGCATTTCCTCGGACTTGTTCTTCTCGCTCGGCACGTAGCCCTTACCCGTGCCGACGGTGAGAACCATCTCCAGATCGGCCTCGGGAGCGAGCGTTGCGACCTTGTGCTCCGGATTCAGAACCTCCACTCCAGAGTGATCGGCAACCAGGTCTGCCGCCGTCAGGACGCCCTCGCCTTTACACTGGATGCGCAGCGTCTTTTCACTTTCCGTGTGCATCCGCAGCCTTACGTCCTTGAGGTTCAGGACGACGTCACTCATATCCTCCATCACGCCCGGGATGGTGGAGAATTCGTGCATCACACCGTCGACGCGGACAGATGTGATGGCCGCCCCCTGCAGCGACGAGAGCAGCACCCGACGCAGGGCATTGCCCAGCGTCGTGCCAAAACCACGCTCGAGCGGCTCGCAGGAGAATTTCCCGTAGCGATCCGTCTGGCCATCTTCCGAGTCGAGACGCCGCGGGCGCATGAGTTCGCGCCAGTTCCTGGCGACCAATTCCTGTTGCATGTCCGTTACCCCCAATTCCACTACCTCCCGCCCGAGTAGAGTTCGACGATCAGCTGTTCCTGAATCGGCATCGTGATGTCCTCCCGGACGGGAAGCGCCTTGACCTTGCCCTCGAAAGCTTCTTTGTCGATTTCGACCCACTGGGGAACGCTCCGGCTCTCCAGCGTGTCGAGCGCTCCAGCGATCCTCGCGACCTTTTTCGACTTGCTTGCGACCTTGATCACAGCGCCAGTCTTGATCAGCATCGACGGGATGGTGGCCCGTCGGTCATCGACCAGAAAATGTCCATGCCGCACGAGCTGTCGTGACTCCGCTCGTGAAGTCGAGAATCCCATTCGGAATATGACGTTGTCGAGCCGTCGCTCGAGCAGAATCAGCAGATTTTCGCCGGCCCTTCCCTTCATGCGCGAGGCTCGCGACATCGTCTGGGCGAACTGCTTCTCCATCAGCCCATACATCCGCTTGACCTTCTGCTTTTCTCGCAACTGCACGCCATAATCCGAAAATCGCGCGCGCCCCTGACCGTGCTGGCCAGGCGGATAGGCACGCCGCTCAATTCCACACTTGGCGCTGAAGCAGCGATCGCCCTTCAAGAAGAGCTTGACGCCCTCCCGGCGGCATAGGCGGCAAACTGCGTCCTTGTATCGAGCCATCCGTTTCTCCTAGACGCGACGCCGCTTGGGCGGACGACAACCATTGTGCGGAATGGGCGTGACGTCCCGGATCAGGGTGATCCTGATTCCGGCCGCCTGCAGTGCCCGAACCGCTGACTCACGACCCGAGCCCGGGCCCTTGACGTAGATCGAGAGCTGCCGGATGCCGTGCTCCATCGCCTTCTTCGAGCACTCCTCCGCTGCAACCTGAGCCGCAAAGGGAGTGGATTTTCGCGAGCCCTTGAAGCCCTGCCCACCGGCAGTCGACCAACACAACGTATTACCGGACACGTCCGTGATCGTAATCATGGTGTTGTTGAACGTCGACTGGATGTGTGCGATCCCGGTCTGGACGTTCTTCTTGACCTTCTTTCGAGCACCTTTTTTCAAGTCATGCCGCCTTCTTCGAAATGAATTTTACTTCTTCGCCAGCGTCTTCTTCTTGCCGGCCACCGTTTTCTTCGGACCCTTGCGCGTTCGCGCGTTCGTATGTGTTCGCTGACCCCGGACGGGCAATCCTCGTCGGTGGCGGAGCCCCCGATAGCAGCCGATGTCCATCAGCATCTTGATGTTCTGTGAAACCTCGCGGCGCAGATCTCCCTCGACCTTGTATTCCTGCTCGATGATCTCGCGAAGCCGCACGACTTCACCCTCGGAGAGGACGTCCGTCTTCGAGTTTCCGTCGATTTCGGCTCGTGTGCAGATTGCTCGAGCGGAACCGCGCCCGATGCCAAAGATGTAGGTCAGCGCCACCTCGAGTCGCTTGCTGCGAGGCAGGTCGACTCCTGCGATTCGAGCCATGGTCTCAGCCTCCTACCCTTGTCGCTGCTTGTGCTTCGGGTTGTCACAGAGCACTCGAACCACGCCCTTCCGGCGCACGATTCGACACTTGATGCACATCTTCCGGACGGATGCCCGAACCTTCATCGCAACCCTCCGATCCTAATGCGATCCCGGAACTCGGGTCAGGACATCCGGACCCTCTTCCGTAATCAAGACGGTGTGCTCGAAGTGGGCCGAAAGTGAACCGTCGGCCGTCACCGCCGTCCACTCGTCTTCGAGCATTCGCACGTCCGGGGCTCCGACATTCACCATGGGTTCGATCGCGAACACCATTCCAGGCAGCAGC
Organism: uncultured Opitutales bacterium; assembly: GCA_964194865.1. Taxonomy (GTDB): domain Bacteria; phylum Myxococcota_A; class UBA9160; order UBA9160; family SMWR01; genus CAXMOC01. The sequence continues at coordinate 11,930 of CAXMOC010000228.1, forward strand.
CGAGGCCCGCGGGACGGCAATCCGTAATTCGGTATCCACGGCGGCTCGTGCAGCTTGCTGCCGATTCCATGTCCTGCAAAGCTGCGAACCACCGAGTACTCCTCCACTTCCACCCGCTGCTGAACCGCGTGACCAATGTCGGACAGGCGCTTTCCGGGCTGCATCTCGGCGATGCCGCAGTTCAGCGAGTCTTGCGTCACGTTCAGGAGCTTCTGAATTTCCGGACGAACCCGACCAACAGGTATCGTCACCGCAGAATCTCCGTGGTAGCCCTCCACGGAGACACCGAAGTCCAGACCCACGATGTCGCCTTCCTTGAGGACTCGAGGCCCCGGGATGCCGTGAACGATCTCATCGTTCACGGATACGCAGAGGACGGCTGGATAGCGAGGAAGACCGTTGGGATCATACCCCTTAAATGAGGATTCGACACCGCGCTCGGCGATCGCCTTGGAGGCACGTCGATCGAGCTCTGCGGTGGTGACACCATCGCAGACGGTCTCACGAAGCTCGAGCAGGATCTCGCCAACGTGGCGGGCCGCCTGGCGCATGGCCTCGAGCTCTCGGCGCGTCTTGATCAGGATTCGCTCGCCGAGAGCCATCAGCTGAGCACCTCGTCGATCCGCTTTCCAACTTCCTCGATGCTCCCCATCCCGTCGACTTCAATGAGAATTTCTCGATCTCGGTAGTACTCGACCAGGGGGGCTGTCTGTTCGCGGTAGACCCTCATCCGCGTTCGAATCGACTCCTCGTTGTCGTCGCTGCGACCCTCGATCTCGCCCCGCCCGAGCAGCCGTCGGACCAGCTGGTCCTCGTCCACGACCAGCGCGACACAACACTCGAGCCTCGCGTTCATCCGAGCCAGGAGATCATCGAGCGCCCGGGCCTGGCCAGCAGTCCGCGGAAAGCCGTCGAGAATGAAGCCTCGCTCGGCGTCCGGCTGGGACAAGCGCTCCTCAGCGACGCCGATCACGACTCTGTCCGGGACCAGCTCGCCGCGATCCATGAAACCCTTTGCCTGGCAGCCCACATCGGATTCGGCAGAAACCGCGTTGCGCAGCATGTCCCCGGTCGAGATCTGGGGAATCCCCAGATTCTCGACCAGGCGCAGTGCCTGGGTTCCCTTGCCGGCGCCGGGCGGGCCGAGCAGCAGCATTCGCCGCGCGCTCACCGCCCGAGTCTCCCGCGAATCCGGGTGCCGCGTACAAATCCTTCGTATTGGCGCGAAACCAGATGCGCCTCTACCTGACCGATCGTGTCCAGACCGACTCCAACGCAGATCAACAAAGCGGTTCCGCCGAAATAGAAGGGAACGTTCATCTGAACGGCGAGGAGCGTGGGAAGAACGCAGACGGCCGACATATACACCGCCCCAACGAGCGTCACGCGGGTCAGCACGCGGTTGATGTATTCGGCGGTGTGCTTGCCGGGTCGGATTCCTGGAACGTAGGCGCCAGACTTCTTGATGTTGTCCGCTACGTCATCCGGATTGATCATGATCGCTGTATAGAAGTAACAGAAGAAGATGATGAGACTGATGTAGACGGCTTGGTAGACGATACTGGCGGGATTCAGGTAGTCGTCGATGAATCTCTGAACCACGATCGAGTCCGTGAACTGTCCGATCGTGAACGGGAACAGGAGCAGGGAGGATGCGAAGATCGCCGGAATGACGCCGGCGGTGTTCACTCGGAGCGGGAAATAGCTCATCCCCCCCTGTTGAACGCGCTTACCCACTACCCGCCGCGCGTGTTGAATGGGTATCCGCCGTTGTCCCCTTTCCACGACCACCACGAACCCGATCACGGCCACGCCGATCGCCACGAAGGTCAGGGCCTGAAGAATGCTGAACTGCTCGGTTCGGATCAGCTGCAGGAGCTGTCCGATTCCGGACGGAATGCTGATGACGATCCCCGCGAAGATGATCAGTGAAATACCGTTGCCTATACCGCGCTCCGTGATCTGCTCACCCAACCACATGATGAACGCCGTACCCGTGGTGAGCGTCACCATGCACATCAAGCGAAATCCCCAGCCCGGGTTGGTCACGGCGCCCTCTCCGAACTGACCGTTCTCGAGGGCCACCGAGATCAATGTGCTCTGGAACAGCGCCAGAACGATGGTCGCGTAACGCGTGTATTGGTTGATCTTCTTCCGGCCCTGCTCGCCCTCCTTCTTGAGCGCTTCCAGCTGCGGAATGACCACCGTGAGCAGCTGGAAAATGATCGACGCGCTGATGTAGGGCATGATGCCGAGCGAGAAGATCGAGAGCTGCTCGAGCGCACCGCCGGAGAACATGGCGAACAGCCCGAACATGGTGCCGCTCATCTGCTCGAAGAAGCTCTTGATCACAGTGTCGTTGATTCCGGGTGTGACGACGAACGCGCCCAACCGATAGACGGCCAGCATGGCGAACGTAAACAGGATCCGGTTTCGGAGTTCCGTGATCCTCGCGATGTTCTGGACACCACCGATCATAGAATCAGCTCTACGCTCCCACCGGCTTCCTCGAGCTTTCGCCTAGCGCCACTGCTCGCCTGGTGCACGATCAGCTTGAGGTTCTTGGGAGGTTCACCCACTCCAAGCAGCTTGATCTTCCCGCCCTTGGGCCGGATCAAGCCCCGCGCGGCCAGTGCTTCCGCGTCTACGGTCGACCCGGCTTCGAAGCCCGTCAGCGCGCCCAGATTCACGATCTGGAATACGACCCGGCTGCGATTGTGGAACCCTCGCTTGGGCAGGCGACGAACGAGGGGCATCTGGCCGCCCTCGAACGCGAGGGGCGTCTCGCGGCCGGGCGAGCGATGTCCCTGGCCCTTCATCCCGCGCCCCGAAGTCTTGTTCGTGCCCGAGCCAGGCCCGCGTCCCACGCGCTTGGCGGGCCGGGTCGCGCCGGGGTTGGGTGCCAGCCGGTCGAGCATCAATCGTCCTCCACGACCACCAGGTGAATCACCTTGTCGATCATCCCTCGAACCGCCGGGGTATCCTCGAGTTCGACGCGCTGATTCAGGCGCTTCAGACCGAGACCCGCCAGCGTGGCCCGCTGTCTGCGATTGAAGCCGATCGCGCTGCGAACCCAGCGGACCGCGACTCGACCTTCGCCACTCATGCTCGCCCCAGCTGGCGCCGCCTGGCCTCGGGCTCTCGCAGCTCCTCGAGGGCGGTGATGGTGGCGCGCACGACGTTGTGTGGATTGTTCGTGCCGAGCGTCTTGGTCAGGACGTCTCGAACGCCTGCGCCCTCGAGCACCGCGCGCACGGGTCCGCCGGCGATGACGCCGGTTCCGGGAGAGGCCGGTCGCAGGAGTACCTTCGCCGCGCCAAAACGGCCGATGATTTCGTGAGGCAGGGTTCCCTCGACGAGCGGAACCCGCATGAGGGCCTTCCGCGCTCGCTCGACGCCCTTGCGGATCGCCTCGGGCACTTCGCCGGCCTTACCGAATCCGGCTCCAACGACTCCGTTGCCGTCGCCGACAATCACCAGCGCGCTGAAGCTGAAGCGCCGGCCGCCCTTGACCACTTTGGCGACCCGGTTGATGTGGACTACTCGATCCGTGAGCTCGTAGTCGTTGGGGTTGATCTGCTGACTATGCATTGATTGGTATTACCCTCGAACTGAATCTTGCACGGAGGTCAGAACTGCAAGCCTGCTTCTCTTGCAGCTTCCGCCAGCGCCTTTACCCGTCCGTGATAGAGAAACCCGTTTCGATTGAAGACGACGCGATCGATCTGTTGCTCCCGAGCTGCGTCGGCGATCGCTTTGCCGACGATCTTGGCAGCCTCCACGTTGCCGCAGGACGTGGCGTCGCCCATGACTCGCTTCGAACGCGACGACACCATCGTGATGGTCCGACCCGTCTCGGCATCCAGGAGCTGGGCATAGATGTGTTTGGAGCTCCGATACACCACCAGCCTGGGGCGCCTCGAAAGTGCGAGCTTGCGCGCTACGCGGACGCGTCGGCCTGCCCGTGCCTTCACCTTCGCGCTGTCGACCTTCCGTTTCATTCCAACCTCATACCGTCGCGGTGCCCGCCTTGCCCACCTTCCGCCGGACCTGCTCTTCCAGGTATCGGATGCCTTTGCCCTTGTAGGGCTCCGGCGGCCTGACCGAACGAACGTCCGCCGCGAACTGGCCCACCTTCGCCCGATCGATTCCTTCGATCCGGACGATGACATTGCGATCTACGGAAACCTTGATGCCGTCGGGAATCGGCACGTCGACCGGATGCGAGAAGCCGACAGCGAGCTTCAAGCTCTTCGCGTCGACCTCGGCGCGATAGCCCACACCCCGGATTTCCAGCTCCTTGGCGAAGGGCGTAGTAACGCCCTTGACCATATTCGCGACGAGAGCCCGGGCGAGACCGTGGAACGCGCGGCTCTCCCTGCGGTCGTCGGGGCGTTCGAGAATCACCTGCGAGCCTTCGACCCGAAGCGAGATAGACGCGGGAAGCCGCTCAGTAAGCGTTCCCTTGGGCCCCTTGACCCGCACCAGGTCTCCATCCCGGTCGACCGAGACACCGTCGGGAATCGGAATCGGAGCTTTGCCTATTCGAGACATTCCTTACCAGACCTCACACACGACTTCGCCGCCGATCGAGGCTTCTCGGGCACTGTCGTCCGACAGAATTCCCTTCGAGGTGGAAAGCACCGAAATGCCCAGGCCATTTCGAACCTTCCAGATCTCGCGGACTCCGACATACACGCGTCGGCTCGGCGTGCTCACGCGCCGAATCCCATCGATCAGGGGCCGCCCCTCTTCGTCGTAACGAACGGTCATCACCAGGGTCGGATGGCCGTCCCGCGCCTCTGCCTTCACCTCGCCCAGGAAGCCCTCCGCCTCCAGCACCTTGGCGATGGCCAGCTTCTGCTTCGAGAAGGGGCACGCAGTCTCCGCATGCCGTGCTGCGCCGGCGTTGCGAATTCGGGTCAACATGTCGCTGATCGGGTCGGTCATCATGATGGATTCATCCGCCTAGCATCTGATCACTGCCGGAACGGCACGCCCAACTGGGCCAGCAGCGACTTTCCTTGAGAATCATTTGGCGCCGTCGTGCAGATGGTGATGTTCATTCCCGTTACATGCTCGACCTTGTCGTAATCGACTTCGGGAAAGATGATCTGCTCGCGGACCCCGAGGGAGTAGTTGCCGCGACCATCGAAGGACTTCGGCGATAAACCCTTGAAGTCTCGAACCCTCGGTAGCGACACGTTGACGAGTCGATCGAAGAACTCCCACATGCGAACGCCCCGCAGCGTTACGGAGCAGCCGATCGACTGACCTTCGCGTAGCTTGAAATTGGCGACCGATTTGCGTGCCTTCCGAATGACGGGCTTCTGACCCGTGATCAGTGAAAGCTCGTTCGTAGCGTTTTCCAGAAGCTTGGGATTGGCCGCCGCTTCGCCCAGCCCGATGTTGACCACGATCTTCGACAGTTTCGGGATCTGATGGGGGTTCTGGAACGAAAACTCCTCTCGCAGCTTCGGCACGACTTCCGATCGGTAGCGTTCGAGCAATCGCGGCGTCATCTACAGCACCTCCGGCGCCAGCGAAATGATCTTCATGAACCGTCGCCCGCGAAGCTCCCGAGCCACGGGGCCGAAAATCCGGGTCCCCACCGGCTCTCGCGTGGCGTCGATCAAGACGGCGGCATTGTCGTCGAACCGGATGAACGATCCGTCTCGCCGCCCAATGCTCTTTCGCGTCCTGACCACCACAGCGCGACGGACCTCGCCCTTCTTCACTCTCGCGTTCGGCATCGCGTCCTTCACCGAGACGACGATGACATCCCCAATCGATGCGTAACGCCGCCTCGAACCTCCCAACACCCGAATGCACGCAACTTTGCGCGCACCAGAATTATCTGCGACTTCGAGCACCGACTCCTGCTGAATCACAGCAACTCCCTCAGACCCGAGCGGACTTCGAAATGGTTTCCTGGACCATCCAGCGCTTGTTCTTCGAAATCGGTCGATGCTCGATGATCTGGACGCTGTCTCCGACCTGACACTCGTTGCCCTCGTCGTGCGCCATGAACTTCGAGTAGCGGCGGACGTACTTCTTGTACCTAGGATTCTGCACCAGCCGTTCGACCCGCACGACTACGGTCTTGTCCATTCGGGCGCTGACGACCTGCCCCACGAGAGTCCGGCGCATTCCTCGATTATTCACTTCGTCGCCCCACGCTTCTCGTGCATGACTGTCTCCACACGAGCTATTTCCCGGCGCAATTGCTTCAGCCGGGCCGTATTCTCGAGTTGTCCGGTCGATCGCTTGATCATGACGTTGAACGCCTCACCGCGAAGCTCGCCAGATTTGGCCACGAGCTCGTCAAGGGATAGCTCCCGCAGCTCACCGGCCGTCATGACGTGTGCCCACGGGATACGAAGCGGGTACGCACCGGGAGCTTGTGGGCGGCCAGCCGCATCGCCTCGCGCGCGGTGGCTTCGTCGACGCCTTCCATCTCGTACATCATCCGACCGGGCTTCACGACGGCTACCCACTCCTCCGGATTGCCCTTGCCCTTACCCATTCGAGTTTCAGCGGGCTTCTTGGAGACCGGCTTGTCCGGGAAAATCCTGATCCAGATCTTTCCGCCGCGCTTGACGTAACGAGTCATTGCGATCCGGGCGGATTCGATCTGGCGCGCGGTGATTCGGCGGCAGGCGAGAGCCTGGAGTCCGTAGTCTCCAAAGGAGAGGGTGGAGCCGCGGTATGCCTTGCCGCGGTTCCGGCCCTTCATCTGCTTCCGGTGCTTGACCTTCTTGGGTTGGAGCATGACCTACCTCGCGGGCTCTTCTTCGTCACGTCGAGAGAACGGACCCTTCCGCAGCTCCTTGTCTCCGATATCGCCCTTGAAGACCCAGCACTTCACGCCGATGATTCCATAGGTCGTCTTCGCTTCAGCCATGCCGTAATCTATCTCCGCCCGGAGGGTATGGAGCGGAACACGTCCCTCGCGGTACCACTCTCGGCGACCCATTTCGGAACCGCCCAGCCGTCCGGCGCATTGGATCCTCACACCGTCGGCGCCGAACTTCATCGTCGAGGTGACGGCCTTCTTCATCGCGCGGCGGAACGCGACCCGACGCTCGAGCTGGAGTGCGACGGCTTCGGCAACCAGTTGGGCGTCGAGCTCGGCTTTCCGGATCTCCCGAATATTGATGAAGATTTCCTTGTGGCTCGACATCTCACCGAGCTCGGCTCGCAGGGTCTCGACTTCGGCACCGCGCTTTCCAATCAGGATTCCGGGCCGCGCGGTGTGGATGTTCACGACGATCTTCTCTCCGGTCCGGTCGATGACGACTTTCGAGATTCCAGCGTGGAAGAGCTTCTTCTTGATGAACTTCCGGATCTTGAGGTCTTCGTGCAGCTGTTCGCGGTAGTTGCGCTCGGCAAACCAGTTCGACTGCCACCCGTAGAGCGTTCCCAGACGGAATCCGTAGGGATGTACTTTCTGGCCCAAAGCTGCCCCTATCTCGGCCGTTGGCCGATTAGTGTTCCGCGAGCACGACCGACACGTGGCTCGTCCTTCGTTGGATCCACGCCGCCCGTCCCTGGGCTCGCGGTCGGATCCGCCACATGCTCGCACCCTGATCTACCGTGATCTTCTCCACGATGAGATTGTCGACATCGATACTCGCTCGGTCGTTTTCGTTCTTCTCCGTCGCGCTTGCGAGGGCCGCCCGAACCAGCTTGGCGAGCGGCTTGGCGAAGCGCTTGTTCGATAGCTCGAGGATCGTCAATGCCTCTTCGACCCCTTTGCCGCGGATCTCATCTGCGAGCAGGCGCGCCTTTTGCGCGCTGACCCGATAATTCTTCAGTTTCGCTCTGACTTCCATCTCAGCGTGTCTTCACCTTTCGATCCGACGCGTGCCCCGTGAACTTTCGCGTCGGAGAGAACTCACCCAGCCGATGCCCAACCATGTTCTCGGTAACGAACACCGGAACGAAGAGTTTCCCGTTGTGAACGTGGAAAGTGAGCCCCACGAACTCCGGCGTGATCATCGAGCGGCGGGACCAGGTACGAATCACTTGCTTGGAACCGGACCGGGTGAGCTGGTCCACCTTGCGTTGCAGGCTCGGGTCGACGAACGGCCCCTTCTTGAGCGATCGTGACATCTACTTCTTCCCCCGCCGCTTGACGATGTATTTCTGCGAACGCGATTTCTTGCGCGTCTTGTGCCCCTTGGTCGGGACACCCCACGGCGTACAGGGATGCCGGCCGCCGGACGATCGGCCCTCACCGCCCCCCATGGGGTGGTCCACCGGATTCATCGCGACCCCACGGACATTGGGGCGCCGGCCTCGCCAGCGGTTGCGACCCGCCTTTCCGATGCTGCGATTCTCGTGAACGGTGTTGCCGACTTGCCCGATCGTCGCCTGACAATCCACGTGGATCATCCGGTGTTCGCCGCTGGGCATCCGCAGCGTCGCGTAGCGCCCTTCGCGAGCCATCAACTGCGCGGCACCACCCGCCGCCCGAACCAGCTGCGCCCCCTTACCGGGCTTCATCTCGATCGCGTGAATCACCGATCCCAAGGGAATCTTCGAAAGCGGCATGGCGTTGCCCGTGTCGGGCGGCACGTCGGGGCCCGACAACACCACACTGCCCACGCGCAGACCCTGGGGCGCGATGATGTAGCGCTTCTCTCCATCTCGGTAGTGGAGCAGCGCGATGTTGGCCGATCGGTTCGGATCGTATTCGATCGACGCAACCTTGCCGGGAACACCGAACTTTTCGCGGCGAAAATCTATCTTGCGATACCGGCGCTTGTGTCCACCGCCGCGCTGCCAAGAGGTGATGCGCCCATATACGTTGCGGCCACCGCTCTTGCTGACCTGCCCCGCCAGCAGCGACCGCTCGGGATGGCTGCGGGTGACCTCGGCGAAGTCGGACACGCTCATTCCGCGGCGGCCCGGAGACGTCGGCTTGTAGTTCTTGATGGCCATGGCCTCGCTACACCCCCTCGAAGAATTCGATCGTTTGGCCTTCAGCCAGACGCACGATCGCCTTCTTCCACTCCGACTTGCGACCGGCGTAGCGGCCGACCCTTCTGGTCTTTCTGGGTTGTCGCATGGTGTGTACGTCCAGAACCTGCACGTCGAAGAGCGCCTCTACGGCCCGGCTGATGTCATGCTTGGTCGCTCTCGGGTTCACCGCCAGGGTCACGACGTTGAGCTCCTCTCGCGCCACATTGCTCTTCTCCGTAACCAACGGACGCTGAATGACATCGTAGACGTTCACGCCGATGTCTCCCGCGATGCTCGTGCCAGACGAGTCTCGATCAACTCGATCGCCGGGCTGGTCAACAGCAACTTCGCGTGCCGCAAGACGTCGTATACGTTGAGCCCCGCCACGAGCTGCACCGTGACACCCGGAATGTTGCGCGCGGAGCGCTGAAGGTGCTCGTCCGGAGCGTCGATGACGATCAACACGCCGAGCCCTTCCAAGGACAGCGCACGCAGGATCTCCACGACCTGGCGCGTCTTGTAGCCCTCCATCGCCAGCCCCTCGACGACGGTGATATCCCCCTCGGCTAGCCGGTGAGAGAGCGCGCTGCGCAGTGCGGCGCTGCGCACCTTCTTGGGAAGGTCGTGGGCGTAGGAACGCGGCACCGGGCCGAAGACGACACCGCCGCCGGCCCACTGGGCGGCCCGTGACGTACCCTGACGGGCGCGTCCGGAGCCCTTCTGTCTCCACGGCTTGGATCCACCGCCCGAAACCGCGGCGCGATTCTTGGTGCTGTGAGTTCCGCGGCGCCGCAGCGCGAGCTGCCGGTTGACTTCCGCGTGACAGAGATCTGGTCGGATGCTCGCCTCGAAGACCGCCGCGTTCAGCTCGACGGAGCCCGCCTTCTTGTTCTCCAGCGTCACGATATCCAGCGTCGCCATCTCGCTCACTCGCCCACTGCCGTGGTGCTCGCCACGGCAGCGCTGAAATGGGTGCCGGATCGCACCCCATTCATAGCTTGATCTCCACGTCGACTCCGGCCGCAAGCTCCAGCTTCATCAGCGCATCCACCGTCTGCGGCGTCGGATCGAGAATGTCGATCAGACGCTTGTGGGTTCGCACCTCGAACTGCTCGCGCGACTTCTTGTCGATGTGCGGCCCGCGCAGGACCGTGTACTTGTTGATCGACGTCGGCAGGGGAATCGGACCTGCAACACGGGCCCCTGTCCGGACGGCGGTCTCCACGATCTCTCCAGCGCTCTGATCGAGCTGCTTGAAGTCGTACGCCTTCATTCGGATGCGAATCTTCTGCGAGCTGAGGTCGGCCATTTTCTACTCGATGATCTCGGCGACGACGCCGGCACCCACGGTGCGGCCGCCCTCGCGGATCGCGAAGCGCAACTCCTTGTCCATCGCGATCGGCGTGATCAGTTCCACCGTCATCTCCACGTTGTCCCCAGGCATCACCATCTC
>CAXMOC010000229.1:0-72473 GCA_964194865.1 uncultured Opitutales bacterium
GACTCGGCGTTCACGCAACCGCCCCCATTCCATCGAGCTCTTCTTCCAGGGCCTGCTGGCGTGCGGTTCGGGCGTAGAAGCCGCCGGCCAGCAGCAGCTCGGCGTGGGTGCCACGCTCACTCAAGCGCCCGTCTTCGAGCACGACGATCTGATCGCAGTTGCGAACGCTGCTGATTCGGTGAGAGATGCACACGACCGTGCGGTCTTGGAACACCTCATCGAGGTTGTCCTGAATCGCCTGCTCGGTGGCGGCGTCCACAGAGGAAAGGGTGTCGTCCAGAATCAGGATGCGCGGGTCGAGAGCCAGTGCTCGCGCCAGAGCGGTTCGCTGACGCTGTCCGCCCGACAGCATCACACCGCGCTCTCCGACCACCGTGGCCAGCCCGTGCGGGAGCTCAGCCAGATCCTTGGCGAGCTGAGCCCGCTCGACCGCCTGAGCGACCCGCTTGGGGTCCGCCTCGGCGAGCCCGTAGGCGACGTTCTCGGACAGGGTCATCGAGAACAGGAACGAGTCCTGGGGAACCATCGCAATGTTCGACCGCAGCGTCTGGATCTTCAGCCGGTTGACGTCGATCCCATCGATGAAAACCCGACCGTCTTCCACCTCGAACAGGCGTGGGATGACAGAGGCCAACGTACTCTTGCCCGAACCCACCGGCCCGACAATGCCGAGCGTCGAACCCGCCGGGACGTGAATGGAGACGTCGCACAGGGCAGGCCTTCGGCCTGCGATCGGATAGTGGAACGTGAGCGAGCGGAACTCGATCTCGCCGCGCAGCTGGTCGACGGCCACGGCGTCATCGCGGTCTGCGATCGAAGGCTCCGTCGCCAGCACCTCATCGATTCGCTGCATCGATGCAGAGCCGCGCTGGATCAACGAGAAGACCCACCCCATGATGAAGGTCGGGAACGTGAGCTGGTAGATCAGCATCGCGAAGGTGAAGAACTCGCCCGTCGTCATGCGGCCGTCCAGGATCTGGGTTCCACCCGCCCACAGGACGATCAGCATGCCGAGGCTGGGAAGCAGCCCCGTGATCGCGGGCATCGCGCCACTGATGCGAACCAGCTTGAGATGCCGATTGAGAAGGGTGTCGTTGGCGCGGGAAAAGCGGGCGCGGGTGACGCCCTCCATCGCGTAGGTCTTGACCACGGCGATACCGCTGATCGTCTCCTGGAGCTGGTTCGAGAGGTCGGCAAGACCTTCTTGAACCGCGATGCTCCAGCGGTACATCGTGCGCCCGAACGCGCGTGCAATCAGGATGAAGAGCGGATACGGAACGAGAACCAGCAGCGCGAGCTGCCAGTTCATCCAGAACATCACCGCCAGTGCGCCGACGTATAGAACCGGTGTCTGCACCACCGACAGCAAACCGGGCCCGAGCAGCATCCGGACCGAGTTGAGATCGTTGACGCAGCGACTCATCAGATCGCCCGTGCGCCAATCCAGAAAGAACGACGCCGGCAGCCTTTGGAGGTGCGCGAACAGGTCGTTGCGCAGCTCGTATTCGATCTGTCGCGCAGCGTTGAAGACAAGCACGCGCGAGAAGTAGCGGAGCAGACCGCCCAGCGTTCCGATCGCCGCCAAAGCGACGGCGATCCGCATGATCTCGCCGGAGTCGCGTCCCTCCTCGATCGCAGCGACCGTGCGGCCAGTCAAGAGCGGCACGGCCAGGAAGGTCCCGACGTAGCCCAGGGTGATCACCGACCAGACGGTGTAATAGGAGCGGTTGGACGCGATGTAATGGGCTAGCCGGGCAATGGCCGCCCGAACCGAGCTGCGGCCGTAACGCAGCGCTGCGATCTGATGGGCGCCGTTCATCGGGCATACCAGTCCGCGATGCGGCTGCGGTCGATTCCGAGCAACCAGGCTGCGACGGCCAACCAATTGCGAAGCATCGTCCGCAGGGCGCCTCCCGCCCGATAGCGCCGGGCCGAAGTCGTGACGTGCTGGTCGAGGCGCGCCAATTGGCCGCAGCGCCGCATCGCCCGCACCAGGTCGAGATCCTCCATGATCGGAGCCTGGGGAACGCCGCCGACCTCCTCAAGCGTCTGGCGTCTCACGAACAGGGCCTGGTCTCCGTACGGGAACCCGAAGATCGCTACGCGCAGCCGCGCCCCCAACTCGATGAGTCGGAGCGCCCAGGAACGTTGGTCGAAGCGGAAGCGGAAGGCGCCGCCGATCGTTCGAGCATCGCGGAGGGCGGATCGAACCGCGCTGTCCCAACCCGGCGGAAGCCTTGTGTCGGCGTGGAGAAACACGATCGCGTCACCGTGGGTAGCGTCGACGCCTGCGGCCAACTGCGCTGCGCGACCCAACGGCCCTCCCACGACGCGTGCACCCGCAGCCAATGCACGCTCGCGGGTGGCATCCGCGCTGCCCCCATCCACTACCAGCACCTCGACACCGGGCGCGCGCGCGCTGTCTACGGCAGCAGCGATCTGATCCGCTTCGTCCAGGGCGGGGATCACCACCGACAGCGTCACCGGCCGACGATAGCAGCTTCCAATTGACAGGCGTTGGCCGACTCGCCTATCCATCCGGCGTGACTCCCCCGCCCTCCAAGCCGCCTTCCAAACGGCCGGCGCGCGCCGAACCCAGCGCTCCCAGCTACGCGAGAGCCGGGGTCGATCTCGATCACGACGAAGGCTTCGTCAAGGAAATCGCGGAGATCACCCGGACCACCATGCGGCCCGAGATTCTCTCCGCGATCGGCGGCTTCGCCGGCCTCTTCAAGTCTCCCGAGCGCTACCGCGACCCGGTCTTCGTGGCCGGCGCGGATGGTGTGGGTACCAAGCTGACGCTCGCGGCCCAGCTCGGACGCTTCGACACCGTGGGGATCGATTGCGTGGCCATGGTCGTCAACGACCTGGTGGTCCAAGGTGCCGAGCCGTTGGTCTTCCTCGACTACCTCGCGATGAATCAGCTCGACACCGATGTGGCCAAGCAGGCTCTGCGCGGCATCGCGGAGGGCTGCCGGCGCGCGGGGTGTGCACTCCTCGGCGGAGAGACGGCGACCATGCCCGGCGTCTATCGCGACGGCGAGCTGGAAATGGTGGGATTCGGTGTCGGCGTCGTCGACCGGGATCGGATCATCGATGGCTCGGGGATCAGCCACGGTGATGTGATCCTGGGGCTGGCCTCGAGTGGCGTACACAGCAACGGCTTCTCCCTCGTCCGTCAGGTGGTCGACGTCGGCGTTCGCGCGGGCCACGTGGATCTTCGCGCCGAGAATGCGGAGCTCAACACCACCTTGGCGGCGGCCCTCCTCACTCCGACGCGCATCTACGTCAAGCCCGTCCTCAATCTGATTCGTGACTTCACCATCAAGGGGATCGTCCACGTAACTGGGGGGGGCTTCGTTGGAAATGTGCCGCGCATTCTCCCCAAGGGCGTCCGCGCCCGCATCGATCCCGATGCTTGGCCCCGAGCTCCAATCTTCGATTGGCTGCAGCGCATGGCCGAGATCCCGGACGAGGAAATGCTGCGGGTATTCAACTGCGGGATTGGGATGTTGCTGATCGTACCCTCGGAGCAGGCCGAGGAGATCCTCGATCGGCTCCCGGGTCTCGGCGAACGCACGTATCGAATCGGCACGATCGAGGCCCGACAGCCGGACGATTCCCCTCTGCTCATCGGCCCACGGACACCGAAGAGAAACTGATGCGCGGTCTGCGTGCGGTCGCTGCGCGCGATGCGTATCGCGTGCGACGCTGGGACGCCGTAGTCCTCGGCAGCGCGCTTCCGGGACTGGTCGCCGCGATTCGCCTGGGCATGGGCGGCCTTCGTGTCTTGGTGCTCGAGGAGGAGGCAGCCGCCTCCGGCCATCCCGGCTTGCGCGAGCCTTTCTTGATGACCGGGAGCGGAAGCGAAGGAATATTGGGCGCGTGTCTGACCGCCTTGGGCATTCCGTTGATCGATCGCAGACGCATCCAGACCGACGCGTTGGCCTATCAGGTGGCTCTACCGCGGGCGAGAGTAGACATCGGCGAGGTCGAAGGAACCGCGCAGGAACTCGAGGCCTGGGGCTTCGCATCCGGGACCGTGGCACTCAGCGCGTTGCGGTCACTTCGAGACGCGGCCCACGATCAGAAGGAAGCATTGCTGCACACGCGTTTGATCTCCGGGAACCTCCGGTCTTCCTTGGCCGCGCGCTTGGCTCCGGCTGCGACAACGGCCCATCGAAGCCGATCGAACGGAAACGCCGACCCCGTCGAGCAGGCCATCGCCGAGGCCAAGGGCTTGGCGCTGCTCTTCGAAGCCCAACTGCGAGCGCTCTCGGATTTCGCCGGGCAACCCCCGAGTCGTGGCGTACGAGCCCGCCTGCTAGGCGGAGCGCTTTCCGGGGCCGCCGCAGTCGGCGACTCGCCGTGCTGGCTGCGAAGCCTGCTTCGCCGGCGCATCGAGTCCCGCTTCGGGGAGTTCCGCCAGATCGGCAGCCACTTCCAGCTCTTGTCGGCCGGCAACCACCCCGCCTTGGCGTTCGACGAGTCGGACGACATCTGCGCCGCCAGGGCTCTGTTGATCAACGCTCCCCTGCCGCTGCTGCGCGAAGTGATCGAGGCCGATGCCACTCCCAGCGTGCTCGAAGGCCCCCCGGCGAGCCATCGCCGCTCGATGCTGCACCTCCAGGGTCCCAGGTCGGCCCTGCCGACCGGCATGGCGGCGCGGGTCATCCGGGTGGGGGATCCGTCGCAGCCCATCTCCGGGACGAACCTGGTCTGTCTGCGCGTGTTCGAAAACGCGAAGGATTGCGACCAGGTGGATCTGATCGCCTCAGCCGTCGTCCCGGTTGGGGCGCTGGCGGCGGATGTCTGCAACGAGCTCGAGGCTGCGGTGTCCAGCTTGATGCCGTTGGGGCGGGAGGGTTGGCGGCGCGTCGCGGACCCGCAGCCCTGCTGGGATCGAGACGGATTGCTCGCGGACCCACCCGGAGAAAACAGCTGGCCGTCCGACCTGGCGCTGAGATCCTCCTCGCGCATGCCCGCCTACCAGTTGGATCGTTGGCGGGTCGGCGCGCTGGGATTCGAGGGGGACCTGTTGCTCGGTTGGCGAGCCGGCGACGCGGTTGCCGCGAGCCTGGGCTCGTCGGTGTAAGACCCCGAGAGCCGGCCTCGCAGATCTGGGCGGCTTGATGCTGCTAGGCTTGGTCGCTTCGCCGAACCGCTTCGCTTCGCCGAACCGCTTGGCTTCGCCGAACCGCTGGATGGCCGATGGCTTCTTCGTCCGAGCGCGACGCGCGTCCGATCGAGGCAATTCGCTCGGTCTTCACGCGCCTGCTCAGGACCTACGCGCGACCCTTCGTGGGGTTGATCGCTCTCGCGATCGTCCTATCGCTGGTCTATAGCGGCGGCCAATACCTGCGCGCCTACCTCATCAAGCCGATCCTCGACGACGTCTTGCTGGCCGCCGGGCCTCTGAGCCGCTCCGCGCCCGATTGGCTGCCCGATCTCGGGCTGTGGGACAGCGCTGATTCCACCCCCGCGGCCCGCGACGCGACGCCCGACCCAGCCTCGAACCTCGCGCTTCAGCACCAGATTCGCGACAGCGTCGCCAGCATCGTGCTGCTAGCGCTGCTCGTCATCTTCGCCATGCCGGTCATTCAGTTCGGTCGCTCGTACGTGATCGAGTACGTGATGGGTCGCGTCTTCATCGATATTCAACGAGACATCTGCTCCAAGCTGCTGGCTCTGCCGCTGCGTTTTCACCGGGACCGACGCCGGGGAGACATCCTCTCGCGCACCCTGCAAGACGTGCGCAGCGCACACTCCGCCTTCGGCCTGCTCTTCGACGACTTCATCGAAGCGCTGCTCATGACGATCCTCGGGACGGGGGTGCTCTTCCTGATTTCCTGGCAGCTGGCCACCGTCTTTCTGATCGTGGGCCCCGCGCTGTTCGGTGTCATCTCTGTCTTCACGCGCCAGATCAGCAGCAGCGCACAGCGCCGGCAAGAGAAATACGCAGACGTCACCCAGCGCTTGGTCGAGATTCTCGACGGGATCAAGGTCATCAAGGCGTTTCGAGCCGAAGCGACCGAGCGCGCAGCGTTCCAACGCGAGACCCGCAAGCTCTTCCGACTGGGGATGCGCGTCGTCAGGAAGCGGGTGTTTGCGCGCAGTCTCGTGGAGATGCTCAACAACGGCATCGCGATCGGCACCGTGATCTTCGGCATGCTGCTGGTTCTGCAGGGACGCTGGGATCTGACTCCAGGCGATCTGGCGGCGTTCGCCGCGGTCTTGGCCACGACCTATCGCCCCCTCAAGTCCTTCGCCAGGGGGTGGGTGCGCCTGGCGGATGCCCAGCCGTCTGCCGCTCGTTTGTTCGAGGTGATCGACAGCGCGGTCGAGATCAGCGATGCGCCGGATGCCGTCGCGATCGACGGGGTCAGGCGAGGAATCGCGATCCGTGGCGTGTCGTTCTCCTACGGTCGCGAGCCGGTGCTGAACGACGTCTCGTTCGAGGTGGCCGCCGGCGAGGTCGCTGCGATCGTCGGGCCCAGCGGCTCCGGCAAGACGACACTCGCCGATTTGCTGCTGCGCTTCTATGACCCCATCGCCGGCAAGATCGAGATCGACGGAGTCGACCTGCGCCAAATTCGGCGAGACTCGCTCTATGCGCAGATCGCAGTGGTCACCCAGGATCCATTTCTGTTCGATTGCTCGATTATGGAAAACATCCGGTTCGGCCGACCGGGCGCGCCCGATTCCGATGTGATGGCGGCCGCGCGAGCCGCGCATGTGGATGAGTTCGCACAGCGATTCGCCGAGGGCTACGACACGGAGGTGGGCGCGGCAGGAGCGCGCCTATCGGGCGGAGAGCGTCAGCGCGTCACGATCGCTCGGGCGATCCTCAAGGATCCGGCGATTCTGATCTTCGACGAGGCGACCAGCGCCCTCGACTCCCGGAGCGAGAGGCTGGTCCAGGACGCCGTTGGGGCTCTCCTGGGCGGACGCACCGTGTTGCTGATCGCCCACCGCCTCTCCAGCGTGGTGCGCGCCGACAAGATCATCGTGTTGGAGCGAGGAGCCATCAGCCAGCAGGGAACGCATGCCCAGCTCGTCGAACGGGGCGGACTCTACCGGGAGCTGGTCGATCTGCAGGCGAGCTAGACGCCCGCGCGGGTTCGACTTCCGATAACGCTCCGGTCCCTCTGTCTCAGCGGGGATCGGGAATCCAGCTTCCGTGGAAACCGTTCGGGACACGCTGCGGAAGGGCGATCCCGGCAACGGGCTTGCCGCTGAAATCGGTCGCGTCGAGGGTCGAGAGCTCGGATTTCCCGATCCCCTCGTCGTAGACGAAACTCAGCGAGATCGATCGCACGTGTCGAAGGCGAACACGCGGCGGAATGCCGCCCTCTGATGGGCAGATCCAGGGCCGTCACCTCTTCCTGGACGGGTGCGAAGTTTCCCTGAAGGTGAAAGGGGACTTCGCCCCTGGGATCTTGATCGCTCATGGTCGGCCTCCTCGCGTTGGACGTCCGGGGCAGCGCTATTCTCGGGCGCCGTGGCCGGCCTGCATCCGATCGAAGCTTCCGCGCTTCACGCGCGCCGGGAACGCGTCTTCCTGGTGCTGGCGGGCATCTTTCTCGGCTCGATGACCATGCTCAACATCATGGGAACTTCCCGCTTCATCGATCTGTCCTTCGAAGTATTCGGTGTCCGACTGCCGATGGCCCTGGCCGTCGGTGTGCTCCCGTATCCGATCACGTTCCTGTGCACCGATTTCATCAGCGAGCTCTACGGTCGCGCGCGCGCCTCACTCGTGGTGTGGGTCGGACTGGGATTGAATCTCTGGGTAGTCCTCTTCCTGTGGCTCGGCGGCTCGCTTCCGCCCGCTCCCCAGCTCGACGTCGCCAGCGGGCTCCCGCCGACCGACGCCTACGATTTCGCGTTCTATCGAATCCGCATGCTGACCATGGGTGCGGTCGTCGCCTCAATGGTCGCCTACCTCGCCGCCCAGTTCTGCGACGTCTTCCTCTTCCATTTCTGGAAGCGGCTGACCCGGGGGCGCCATTTGTGGCTTCGCAACAACGGCTCCACGCTCGTGAGCCAGTTCGTCGACACCTTCGCCGTCATCACGATCACCCACTTCTACGCCCGCGGGCTACCCGTCGATGGGACTCAACCGATCTGGCCGCAGCTATGGGTATTCATCGGATCGGGCTACGTATTCAAAGCAACCGTCGCGATGTTGGACACCCTTCCCTTCTATCTCGGTGTGCGCTGGCTGAGTCGATATCTCGAAATCGATCCGCAGCTCGAGCACGCGGCCGACAGCGAGGCGATCGATCCTTCGGAGTGACCGCGGGCGGTCTCACTCGGCTCGATAGAGGTCCAGCACCTGCTCGGCCAGGCGGCCGGGAGCAAAGTCGCTCTTGGCCCGCTGGTGGGCAGCTGCTCCCATCGCGCCGCGCAAGCGCGCATCCTCCAACAGGCACCGCCAGGACGAGCTCAGCGCGTCGGCCGCCTCTGCGACCACCGACCCCGTCTGACCATCGATCACGATCTCCGGCAATGCGCCGCGGCGGGTAACGACCGCGGGTAGACCACAGGCAGCGGCCTCCAGCAGCGCTCTGCACGTGCCGTCAGAGCCGGGAACCAACAGCGTGAAGACATCTGCAGCGCGAAGCACGTCTGCGTAGTCGTCCTGCCGGTAGCCTGCGAAAGCGACGCGGTCGGAGATTCCGAGATCTTCGGCCGGCTGCCGTGCGACGGACTCGAGGTGCGTCCCGCGACCCATGATCAGCAGATGGGCGTCTTCGACCCGATGCAACAGACGCCGCATGGCCTCCAGCAGGAGATCGAACCTACGCTGGCGTTGAACCCGGGCAACGATCCCGATCACGCGTGCCCCGGGCGCGATTCCGAGCGCCCGGCGAACGGCTGGGTCTGGCGGCCGCGGCTGGAAGCGCTCGAGATCGACCGCGCCGAGCGCACCCAGCAGCGGACGGCGACCGCGCAAGTTCCGGTTTTTCTCCGCTGCACGGGGAGACACGCACAGCAACGCGTCGGTACCCGGGCCGAAGAGCCAGCGGTTCCAGGGCCAGGGTGAGATGGCATCGGCGCGGCGATAGGAGCGCACGAGTCGCGTCTCTCCACTCCGACGGCGGCTGGAGAGCGCCCGGAGCGCCAGCAGGTGGTCGCGGGTGTGCCAGGTGTGAACGACGTCGAAATCCCCACTGCGGACCAGTTTCGACAAACGAGCCGCATCAGCGCCGTCCCTTCGCCATGACCAACCGCGACCGCGCGACAGCTCCAGAACCGGCGCAAGACCTGCCAACCGGGCGCGCGCGGCCAGTGAATCAGCTGCCCCCGACTGCGGCTCGGGGCAGGCCAGCGCGATCCGACATCCCGCGCGGCGCTGGGCGAGCGCCAACCCGAGCATGGGAGCCGAAGGGCCCGTCCATTTCCAATCACTCGAGAGGTGGAGAACCTTCAAGTGCGCCCGGGGTTGCCGGATTCCTGTCTCGCCAGCTCCCACAGCTTCGCGTATTTCAGAAAGACGTAGAACGCGGTGGCGGAGGCGATGATCAAACCGGGTACACGATCGCGAAATCCCGCCTTCAGGAGGTAGGCCCGCCAGAATCTCGCCGGCGGGCGAAGAACCAGGTCGGAAACTCGCGCTCGGCGGCCGGACTCGAACATCGCCCGAGCCGAGACTGCGCTGAAATCCTGGATTCGTGCCACGTGATCTGCCAGATCAAGGTAGCTGTAATGTTCGAGCACCCCGTCCAGGCGTCGGACGAACCCTTCCACCTCCACCCGTCCGTGCGGGTCACGGCCGACCCAGCTCGCGCGCGAGCGACGAAACAGCCGCAGCTTCCAGTCCGGATAGAAGTCTCCGTGCCGCACCCAGTGGCTGAGGTGGTAGGTGAGGCGGTTGACTTCGAAGCCGGCCAGGTGATCCGCCCCGTTCTCGAGCACCTGCTGAACGTTCGCGGCCAGTTCGGTGGTCACGACCTCGTCGGGATCTACAACGAATACCCAGTCGTTGTGCGCCAGTTCGACGCAGCGACGCTTCTGATCGATATCGCCCTGGTAGGGACGCACCTCGACCCTTCGAGCGCGCTCGCGGGCGATTTCTTCGGTGCGGTCGTGACTCTTGGCATCGACGACGACGACGATCTCATCCGCCCAGGCGACGGAGTCGAGACAGCGAGAAAGTATGCTCTCTTCGTTGCATGCGATCACGCACGCGCTGACCGCGAGCTTCACGTTCGCATTCGATCGACGGAGAGCACACCCTTGATCTTGCCAATGTCTCGCATTACAGCGTTGAGCGTACCCACGTCGTTGACCCAGAGGTCGAAGGTCTGGAGCGATTGCAGATCCGCCGTCGTCGTGACTCGGGCGGCTCCGATGTTGATTCCTGCGGCCGATATCGTCTTGGTCACGTTGGCCAGCAAGCCGGGCTGATCCACGGTGCGGACTCGCATCTTGATGCGGTGAACCGCTGCGGTATCCGACTCCCAATCCACGTCGATCCTGCGAGCCGGGTCGAGCTGGTAGACCTTGGCACAATCCTTGACGTGCACGGTCACCCCTCGGCCGCGAGTCACGAAACCCACCACCTCATCACCCGGCAGGGGGGCGCAACAGCGGCCGAAACGCACGAGAACGTCCGATTGGCCTCCGACCCGGATGCCCGAGGGTGCGCTCTTGGCTTGGCGCCGAAACAAGCCCCGCAGCCGCGCGGGCTTGGGCTCAGGCTCCGGCGGCTCTTCGCCTCGAAGCTTGCGGGCGATGTCGATCGCATTGAGCCGGCCATAGCTCACCGCCGCGAAGAGCACGTCGATCGACCCGTGGGCATCCTTCTTCGCCAGCTCTGCGAGCTCACCGCTGTCGAGCAGGCGTGCCAACGACATCCCGCACTTTCGCAGCTCTTTCTCGAGGATCTCGCGTCCGAGCTCGCGGCTGCGTTCGCGCTCGGTCGCCCGAATCGCGTGACGGATCCGACTCCGTGCGCGACCCGAAGCGACGAACTCGAGCCAATCCTTGCGCGGGTATTGCGCCGCACTGGTGATGACTTCGACGGTGTCCCCGTTGACCAGTCGATGGCGCAAGGGAACCATCTTGCCGTTGACACGGGCGCCGGCACAATGAGCGCCGACCTCGCTGTGGATCGCGTAGGCGAAGTCCAGAGGGGTCGAGCCCAGCGGGAGGTTGATCACATCCCCCTTCGGCGTGAAGACGAAGACCTCGTCGGGAAAGAGATCGACCTTTACGGTATCGAGAAACTCGTGGGGATCGGCGACATCTCGCTGCCATTCCAACAGCTGGCTCAACCAGGCGAATTTCGCGTCGTCCGGATCGTCGGCGTGCCCTTCCTTGTACTTCCAGTGGGCTGCGATGCCGAACTCCGCATTGCGATGCATGTCACCGGTGCGGATCTGCACTTCCATTCGCTCGCCGTAGGGCCCAATCACGGTGGTATGCAGGCTCTGGTATCCGTTGGGTTTGGGAAGGGCCACGTAATCCTTGAAGCGCCCGGGAACCGGACGCCAGATGGAGTGGGCGATTCCGAGCGCCGCGTAGACGTTCTCCTGCTCACCACCGACGATGACGCGAAAGGCGATGACGTCGTAGATCTCGTCGAGGCTCAGCCCCTGACTCTCCATCTTTGAATGGATCGATGAGAGATCTTTCAGACGACCGGTGATCACCGCCTCTAGGTCGGCTTCGCGCAGGCGCTCGGAGAGGGTGCCGATAAACGCCTCGAGGTACTCCTCCCGCGGCTGGCGCTGGGAGTGAAGCCGATCCTCCAGCGACTCGACGGCCTCGGGGTGAATGGTCCGAAACGCCAGCTCCTCGAGCTCCTGTTTCATCCAATGGATGCCGAGTCGATGCGCGAGGGGCGCGTAGATGTCGAGGGTCTCCTGCGCGATGCGCTGCCGAGGGCCTTCCGACATGTAATCCAGCGTTCGCATGTTGTGCATTCGATCGGCGAGCTTGATCAGCAGGATGCGAATGTCCTTGGACATCGCGACCAGCATCTTCCTGAAGTTCTCAGCCTGACGTTCGCGAGCCGAGGTAAACTCGATCTTGGCGATCTTGGTCAGCCCGTCGACCACGAACGCAACCTCTTCGCCGAACAGTCGCTCGATCTCTTCGATGCTGGCGAGGGTGTCCTCCACCGCGTCGTGGAGCAGACCCGCTGCGACCGTGACGTCGTCCATCCTCATTTCGACGAGGATGCCCGCTACCTCCAGCGGGTGTACGAGATAGGGCTCGCCAGACAGCCGCTCCTGGCCCTCGTGGACCTTCGCGGTGAAAACGTAGGCGCGTTGCAGCAGCGCCAGGTCGCAGGCGGGGTTGTACTCGAGGATGCGATCGGCGATGTCGTTGAACCGGAGCATCTGCCAGGAGAATTCCTCTTGTAGATCAGATGCTTGCGAAAAATACCCGAAGGGCTCTCGCGCGTCCATCGCCGCCGAGCAGCCAGCACTGGCGGTGGGTTAGATTCGAGCGCCCCGAAATCTCTCCTCGGCCGCGACCGGAGAGAACCTTTGGGAAACGTCGCCCAGGGATTGGCTTCGTTCTGCGCGGATGATCCGCTGCAGATCAGCCACGCAGCGTTCCAGATCGTCGTTGGGCACGGCGTAATCAAAGTCGCAGATCGCCTGGAGCTCGCTCTCGGCGACCTCCAGGCGTCGCTGGATCTGCTGGGCCGAGTCGGTCCCGCGGTCGACCAGCCGCTGCTTCAGGACATCCATGGACGGCGGAAGCAGGAAGATCAGCCGGGCGTCCGGCAGCCGCTCACGCACCTGGCGGGCACCCTGAACCTCGATCTCGAGCAGTACGTCTCGTCCTTCCTGGAGCGGCTGCTCGATGGCCTTCCAACTCGTTCCGTAGTGATTCGAGTTGTAGACCGCCCACTCGAGAAACCCCTCTTCGTCGACCAACCGGTGGAACTGCTCTCGGTCGACGAAAAAGTAATCGTCGCCATCCACCTCGCGCTCGCGTTGGGGTCTCGTGGTGTGGGACACGGAGAAGGAGATCAGCTCGTCTCGCGCTACGACCAGGCGACAGACCGTGGTTTTTCCGGTTCCCGAGGGCGCCGCCACCACGAATACGATTCCGGAACCCGAGGCAGCGGTCACTCGCCGCCGCCAAATGTGTCGTCCTGGACGAGGCGGGCCGCAACCGTGTCGGGGTTGATGGCCGAGAGGATCACGTGATCGCTGTCCGTGACGATGATCGAGCGGGTGCGCCGGCCCTGAGTGGCGTCCACCAGCTTGCCCCGGTTCGACGCCTCGTCCCGCAGGCGCTTCATGGGTGCCGACTGGGGCGACACGATCGACACCACCCGGGAAGCGACCACCAGATTCCCATAGCCGATATTGAGCAGGAAGTTGTTACTCAACGTTCTGGACCTGTTCGCGAATGCGCTCGAGCTCGGTCTTGAACTCGACGACCTCGTGAGCCATCGAGGCGTCGCTGCCCTTGGAGCCGATGGTGTTCACCTCGCGACCCAACTCCTGGAGCAGAAAATCGAGACGCCGGCCGACCGGATGACCGGGTTTGGCCGACGCGACGATCTCCCGGAACTGGACGAGGTGGCTGTCGAGCCGCACGATTTCCTCGCTGAGATCCAGTCGGTCGGCGGCGATCACGATCTCCTGGTGAAGGCGGGCTTCATCGATCAATCCCGTTTCCAGCTCGAGCTCGTGTGCTCGCTTGTGCAGGCGCTCGCGGGCCGCCTCCCGCACCACCCCCGATCTCTTGGAGAGCGAAGCAGTCAAGGCTTCGAGCTGCTCGAGCCGCACCAGCAGATCTCGCTCGATCGCGGATCCTTCCCGCGTTCTCATCTCCAGCAGTGCATCGAGCGCCTCGTCGAGCCCGACGAGGAGCGCTTCTAGCAACTCGGTGGCCGGAAGCTCTGGCTCCACCAGACGTGCCACACCCGGCAAGCCAATCAGGGTGTCCGCGGTCAATGACCCGTCCACGCCATCGATGTCTCGCAGCTGAGCTGCGACGCGCGCGTACTCCTGGGCAACCGCGAGGCTGATCTCGAGGCGAGCCGGCGGCGCGCTGCCTTCTGCACTCGTGATGACGGCATCCACCTTCCCGCGCCCAATCCGCTGCTGAATCCGATTGCGCAGCTCGGTCTCGCAAGCGGACAGCGGGCGCGGCATCCGCAGCCTGGTATCCAGATGCCGATGATTGACCGACCGCACTTCGATGTCGAAGGCCAGCGAGCCCGCGCGCAACGAGGCTCCGCCGAATCCGGTCATGCTCTGGATCACGAGGTTCCCCTGCCCACTTCGATCAGCTCGCGTGCGACGGCCCGACCGCGGTCTTTTCGAGCATCGGCTTCCCGGCGCTCGAATCGCCGACCTGAAAGACCCCAACGTTCGACGGACAACCACGTAGGTGCCAGATCAACACATCCCGGTGCATCATCCACCGGGCAACGTGTCTGCCACCGGAGAGCGCCAACGGGGCCTGGGTGAGCACATAGAGGAATGCCTTCGAGAGACGCAGCAGCAAGACCGTCAGCATCCAGCCGCTTCCACGATGCTTGCGATAGAAATGATACAGCGAGCGATGGTACTCGATTCGGGTAAGAGCGGGGTTCTTCTTCTTGCTGCTCGCGCCGGACAAGTGCTTGACGAAGGCAGTGGGGAGGAAGTGGACACGCCAACCGGCTTCGCGAACCCGCCAGCACCAGTCTGTCTCTTCCAGAAAGAAGAAGTAGTCCTCGGCCAACCCACCCACTCCTTCGATCACCTGTCTACGCACGAAGAACGCGGCACCCACGATCGCCTCGACCTCGAGCGGCTCGTCGTCGGTCCAGCGCCTGGAGGGGAAACGGCGACGGAACAAGAACTGGAACGCGCCCTTGGGGATGAATTCCGTCGCGACCCGTGGAAAGTTGTGAATCGAGTTCTGCTTCGAACCGTCGGGATTCAGCAACTGTGGGCCGACGATCCCGACTCGAGGGTTCGCGTCCAGGTAGGCGACGCAACGCTCGAGGGCGCCATCGCAGACGACGGCATCGCTATTGAGCAGCAGTACGTGCCGACCCCTGGCCTCCCGGATTCCAGCGTTGCATCCGGCAGCGAATCCGATGTTGTCGGATAGCTCGATGAGCCGCACACCCGGAAAATGCTCTCGAACCGCCGTGGCGCTGCCGTCCTCGGATCCGTTGTCGACGACCAGCAGCTCTTGCTCCAGTGGGGAGCGCCCCGTCGAAGACTGCCTGCGCTCCAGAGCGGCGAGACACTCCAGCAACAGGTCCCGGGTATTCCAGCTCACGATCACGACGGAGAGGTCCATCAGTGCGAGGCCGTCGCGTCGAGGACCACTGATCCGGGCTGATGGAGCAGCTCGATCGCCGCGGCGGTCACGGAGCCGGGCGTGATCCGCTTCATGCAGTTCGCCGCGGCACATCCCCGGCGGCAGGGACTGCAGCTCAGGCCGACGCGAAGCGCGCGCGACGGCGTCTGCGGATGGGGCGCGTTTTCCACGGGATCGGTCGGGCCGAGTAGCTGGACCACTGGCGTGCCGAGCAACGCGGCCAGGTGCAGCGGACCCGAATCCGCCCCCACAAAGAGGCGACAGCAGGTCAACAAGGCGGCGAGGTCGGCCAGGGTCGGGGTCGGCGGCGCCGGCCGCGCCGCCTCACCAGCACCTCGTAGGATCCTCGCCGCAAGCTCGCCCTCGCCACGCCCTGGCCCCGAGATCACGAGGCTGGGGGCGCCGGTCTCCGCGGCAAGGCTCCGAGCGATCTCCACGAAACCTTCCACGCTGTAGCGCTTGTAGACCTTCCCGTCGCTCGTTCCGGGGTGAATCGCGGCGGCGGAGGGGCCGGGGCCCAGCTGCAGCTCCATCCGCCTACGTGCCAGCCGGTCTACGTTGAACCGCTGCGCGTCAGCGGACTCGCTCGCCGGAGCGACGCCGAGGAAGTCGACCAGCGCCGCATTGCGATCGAACCGGGACATCCGAGCCGGGCGCAGCTGCGCCCGTCGGGTGGCAAAGAGGTGGGCGAGCTCCCGGCCAAAGGGTGGGCCGTAGGCAATCCGGGTGCGAGCGCCGGTCGAGATCGAGAGCAGGCCCGATCGCAGAATCGAATGAAAGTCGACGACCAGATCGAAGCTTGGGCTCCGCAGATCGGCAAAGAATCGACGTGACTCTCCCAGCAGAGCGCCCACCTTCAACTGACGCAAGTTTGTGACCAGAGAGCTACGCGGAAAGACGATGACCTCATCGATCCAGGGTTGAGAGCGCAGCAAGCCGGAAGCTGGAGGCTCGACCAGCCACGCCAGATGAGCGCCGGGATACGCCGTACGAATTCGCGATGCCGCAGGAATCGTGCGCACGACGTCGCCGACGGCGCCCAGCCTCACGATGAGAACGCGATCGGCGGGCGGAGGGTGACCCAGTGAATTGAGACAGGCTGACTGCGAAGTCCGGTTGGAAGTGGCGATGACGAGCCTCGCGAACGAAAACAGAGCTGGATAGGATACCTTCCCATGCGGTTGCCGCGCACCCTCTCCCGATACATGGCTCGAGCGGTGCTGACCTATACGGCACTCGGCCTTCTCGCGATCACCACTGTCATGGTCACCCAGAATCTCCTCCGATTCCTGGACGAGATGATCTCCGCCAACGCGACCGGGATCGACTTCATCGCGATCGTTGGATCTCTATGCCTCATGTTGGCGACCTACACCGTGCCGATTGGTTTCCTGTTCGGAATTCTCGTCGCGTTCGGAAGATTGTCGTCTGATTCGGAGATCGTGGCGATGCAAGCTTGTGGGCTCGGTTTGCGTTCGCTGTTCTCGCCCACGCTGGTGCTCGGCGTCCTCATGTCCGGCCTGACCGCGTACCTGTTGTTCGAAGTCGAACACAAGGCGCACCTCGCGCTACGTCAGAGAATCAAGACGATGGCCGCGCGAGGTGGATTCATCGAGCCGGGCCGCTTTCGCCACCTGGGCGATCGCGTGCTCTTCGTCAAGAGTGTCGACCCTTCCAACCGTCTCGAAGGCGTACTCATTTCGGATCGCAGTGACCCCCAGCGACCGCTGATGATCTTTGCAGAATCCGGACGGTTGAACTGGAACATCGAACGGAACGCACTCGAGTTTCGCCTGACAGACGGCGACATTCACGTGGACGCCCGAGGCGATGTCGAGAGTCTCTACCAGCGCATCGAATTTCGATCATTCGACTATCACCTCGACGCAGAAGGCCTGTTCGGGCGCAGCTTCTCCACGCTTCGCCCCCGAGAAATGACGCTGGCCCAGCTTCGCAGCGTGGTCGCGCGCGCAGAGGCGGGCGAGTCGCTACAGGATCTCAGACGAGCCAATCCGGCTCACTATCAGCTTCAGATCCAACGCCGCTTCGCCCTGCCCTTGGCTCCATTGTTGTTCGCGTTCATCGGCAGCTCACTCGGTGTCCAGTCCAGGCGGAGCGCCCGGTCCTGGGGAGTCTTCCTGTGTGTCGCGCTCGTCTTCGGCTACTACCTGGTCCTGACCTTCGGCGAATTTCTCGCGCTGCGGCGAATACTGCCCGCGGAGATCGCATTGTGGCTCCCCAACCTGACCTTCGCCCTGGTGTCCGTCTGGCTGGTGACTCGCGCGAGGCGGGTTGGGATTTGATTCCATGGCACGGCCGGTCGTTGTCGACGGATTTAGGAGCTTCGCAGCCGGCGGCTGCTACCTGTTGGTCGCCGAGCAACTCGAGACCAGCGTCGGGGCGCTCGACCTGCTCGAACCGGGTGGACTGGAACGCGCCCTCGCTCATCGATCGGGCTTCCGCGGGCGCGGCGAAACCAGCGTCGTCCCTCTGGCCGGGCGCAGCGAGCGGCTCCATCTGCGCCCCTTCCAACACGGTGGCTGGCTGGGCGGCCTGCGAGGAAACAAGTTGCTGGGTCTCGGGCGACCCATCGACGAGCTGCGGATCACGGCCGCCCTGGTCGCGGCGGGCGTGTCGGTTCCCACGCCGGCCCTCGTCGTCGCAGTGCGGTCCGGGCCGCGCTGGCGGGCCGCGTTTGGGACGCTCTTCGAAGAAAAGGCGATCGACGGCACTGCCTGGCTCAGTTCGGCACCGGATCGTTCGCGCCTGGTTCGCGCAGCTACAGCGACCGCAACGGCGGTGCGGAGCTTTCACGACGCGGGGGCACGACACAATGACCTGCACCTCGGCAATCTCCTCATCAAAGAGCGCGCCGGGCGGACGGAGGTCGTAATCGTCGATCTGGATCGAAGCAAGCTGGGCGGGCCGTTGACTCTGGCCCAGCGCACGCGGGACCTCATGCGTCTGCATCGATCTCTCGTCAAGCGGAGTCTCGTAGAACGCGTTGGCAGGCGATCTTACGCGCGCTTCCTCGAAGCATACACCGAGGGGGATCGCGATCTTCGCCGGGCGCTGCTTGCCCAGCTTTCCGGAGAGCGAATTCGGCTCGCCCTACACGCGGCGGGCTATTGGTCGACCGAGCGCTTCGAAGCAACCCGACGACTCATGCAAGGCAGCTGATCCCGGCGGCGTTCAGCGCAGCCTCTCCTCCAGCCAATCCAGGAAACCGCGCCCCCCCTCGACTTCCAACGCGATCGACAACACGCGCAGATCGGCGCCACGTAGCCAATCGGGCGTGATCTTCAGCGCGTCCTTTTCGGTCGTGATCCACAACGGTGCCTCACGCGAGAGGTTCCGCAGGTCTGCGCGCCGATAGCGATGGTGGTCCCGAAAGGATCGCTCTGCCACCACCGTGGCGCCGAGTTGCTCCACGACTCCACGCAGCTGCGCGGGCCGGGCGAGCGCGGAGATCAGGCCGACGGCGGCCCCCTGAAGTACATCGGGCGACTCGCCGCCTTCCCCGGACAGCGGACGAAGCGCGACGGGGTTTCGGCGCGCGCGAACACGGATCGCATCCGGCGCGAGCCGCTGGACGAGGTCCGCATCTTCGCCCCTCAACGGTCCGTCGATTTCCGCGACGACATCCGCGAAGCGAAGCGCTCGCATGGACTCCCGCAATGGGCCCCGTGGCAGTACGTGGCGATTCCCGAACCCGAAGCCGGCGTCGATGTTGACCACCTCGACGTCGCGATGGAGGGCGTGGTGGTGAAAGCCGTCGTCGAGCACGAGGACTTCGGCTCCAAAGGCCGTGAAGGCGCGCCGCCCGACCCGCACGCGGTCCGAACCCACGAGCACGGGAATGCCGGGCGCCTGGGCGGCCAGGATCACGGGCTCATCGCCGGCGACTTCGACGCGGCTGCGCAGGTAGCGGCCGTCGGATACGGCGTGCACCGGGGTGCGGCGCCGCAAGCTGCGTGGCCGCCCGTAACCCCGACTGGCGAGTGCAACCTTGTGGCCCCGTTGTCGTAGGGCACTCGCGATCCAGGCGGCGGTCGGCGTCTTGGCGCTTCCGCCAACCACCAGGTTTCCCACGCTCACCACGCGGATCGGCAGGGCGATTCGTCGCAGGGGTCCCTTGCGATAGAGCGCGCGGTGCAGGCCCGCTCCAGCCGCGTAGAGCCAAGCGGCTGGAACCAACGGGGCGAGCGCAGCCCTCCTCCAGCGGGATTCGTCCCTCTCCTCGAGCCAGAAGGCGCGACAGCTCACGGCGAGGCATCAGCCGCAGCAACCAACTCCCGTTCGATCAGGTTCCCCGCTCGCTCGCTACTACCGCGATGGCGGAGCAGAGCGCGCCGCCCCACCTCGGCGGCGCGGCCCGCCAGCTCGGGGCGGGAGAGGATCTCGACCACGGCGCGACCCAGATCCTCCGAATCGGCAACACGGCGACCCGCTCCACACTCTTCCAGGATCTCGACCGCGTGGCTGACATTGTCTACATAACGACCGAATACCACCGGCCGGCCCGCGCACACGGGCTCGACGATGTTGTGGCCCCCAACGGGAACCAGGGATCCTCCTACGAACGCTACATCCGCCCGACCGTAGAGTGCGGCGAGCTCTCCGACGGTGTCGAGTACCAACACGTCGCCGCGTTCCAGGGGGGCGCCCTTCAGCCCTCCACGGTGCCGGACTCTCCGGCCCGCGTTCTTCACGCTGCGTTCGACCTCGGAAGCGCGCTCCGTATGCCGCGGCGCAAGGATCAGAGCAGCCTCCAATCCAGCACGCTCGACGGCGTCGAGCGCCTGGAGTGCTGCGGCCTCCTCGCCCGGGTGTGTGCTACCCGCCACGAAGAGCGGAGTCTTCCCGACGGCCTGATCGATGTCCGTGGCGAGGGGTCGGCGCTCGTCGTCGAAGTCGATCTTGAGATCTCCGGTAACCGAAACGCGGGCGGAATCTGCACCCAGCTCGCGAAAGTGATCGGCATCTCCCGGGGTTCTGGCCCCGATGGCCGCCAGACGGTGCAGCGTTCGTCCGACGATCCCGCCGAGGCGCCGATAGCGGGCGAACGATCGATCGGAAATCCGTCCGGATACGAGCACTACGGGTATGCCGCGGCGGGCCGCCGACGCAATCCAGGTGGGCCAGAGCTCGGCTTCGACGAGAACCAACATTGCGGGCTGCACGCGATCCAGCGCCGTTTCCACGCACCACGGGTGATCCAATGGCGCCAGCTGACAAGGAACCTCAGGGCGTGTTCTGCGCATCACATTGCGCCCGCTCAACGTAAAGGTCGTGGTGAAGACTTCGTTTCCGGTCTGCCGCAGCCGATCGACCAGACGCGAGGCCGCCAGGATTTCGCCGACGCTTGCCGCGTGAATCCAGATCGAACCCGGCGGGACGATCATGAGACGTCCGAGGCGTTCGTGAACTCCCACCCGGAGAGCCGGGCGGGCCGCCAGGATTCCGGCGGCAACCGGGGCGGCGGCGATCGCCCCAAGGGCGGCCAGGCCGTGATCAACCGCGCGCAACGATCATCTCCTCGGCGATCTCCGCCGCCCGCCGCGCCGCCCCGCCGCTGCCCAGTCGGGCCCGAACCCCGGCGAGTGCCGTGAGCTGATGCTCGCGGGCCGGCCCTGCAAAGAGCTCCAGCACGGAGGTTGCGATCTTCTCGGGCTGGGCCTCGTCCTGGAGAAATTCTGGCACGATGGTTCTTCCGGCAATCAGGTTGGGCATGCCCAGTGCGTCGACCTTCAGCAGCCTACGCACCAGAGCGACGCTCAGAGCATTGCCTCGAGCGACGATTACGGAGGGGCAATCGAGCAGTGCGGCCTCCAGGGTGGCCGTCCCCGGCTTGATCACCGCGACGTCGCTGGCGATCACGCCTTCGAGTGAACTGCTCTCGAGCAGTTGAATCCGAAGCAAGCTCGGTAGACCCGCTTCGGCGATCCGGGCTTCGACGGAGCTCCGATCGATCGAGGGAGCCAAGGGCAGCAGGAAACGAAGGCGCGGATCGCGCGCGTGAAGCACGCGAGCTGTCTCCAGGTAGACGCCCAGACAGTGGCGCAACTCGGTGCGCCGGCTGCCGGGCAGCAACGCGACCACTCGATCGAGTGGTTCGATCCCGAGACGTTTCCGCACCGCGCTTCGGTCGAGGTCGGCCTTGGTGACGCGTAGGATGTCAACCAGGGGATGCCCAACGAATTCGACCTCGACGCCGCTGCCCTCGTATACGGCGGGCTCGAAGGGAAAGATCACAGCGAGCCGATCCACCCGCTTGGCAAGCTTGCGGATCCGGCCGCGCCGCCAGGCCCACACCTGCGGGGCGATGTAGTAGAGCACGGGAACACCCGCTCGTTGTGCCCGCCGAGCGAAGGGGAGATTGAAGCCCGATGAGTCGACCAGGACCACCAGATCGGGCGCCGCGGAGAGGAGCGCCGCCGCCATCCGCCGCCACACACCGAAGATCCGATCGAGGTGGGGAACCAACTCGACGACGCCACCGATCGCCAGCTCTCGCTGATGAACGACCAATTCGACTCCGGCCCTTTCCAGCTCCACGCCACCCAGACCCAGAAAACGCATCCCGGATCGCAGACCGCGAAGCTCTCGTACGAAATCGGCGGCGTAGCGATCGCCCGACGCATCGCCGACGGCCAGCAGGACGGTCGTCACTGCAGCGCTTCGACGGACGGCATCGCCGCGATCACGCGGAGCGCGGTGCCCAGCGCATCCAGCCCATCGGTGCCGATCATGCCCGAAGTCTTGCGGGTGCGCAGCGCTTCTACGAAGGCCCGGAGCTGGGCGGCCAGGGCATCATCCGGGTCGATCTTCAGCTCCTCTGCGTCGACGCGTGGCGTCGCCTCGCCAGCGTCGACCAGACGCCTGAAGATCGATACCGATTGCTTCAAGAAGTCGATCGAGAAATAGCCGTCCCGCTGGAAGAAGCGGATCTTTCGCATGGGCGTCACCGAGACCCGGCTGGCGGTGAGATTCGCGATGCAGCCGCCGGGGAATGCCAAACGCGCGTTGGCGATATCCACCTGGGGAGAAATCACCGGAACCCCGACCGCCTCGATGCGCGTAGGCGGCGCACCGAGCAGCTGCTGCAGGATGTCGAGATCGTGGATCATCAAGTCGCGCACAACGTCGATGTCGGTCCCGCGATCCGAAAACGCGCTGAGACGATGGGCTTCGACGAAGAGCGGGTCTCGGATGCGCTCGCGGACCACGCGCAGGGCGGGATTGAACCATTCTTGATGACCGACCCGCAGGATTCGCTTCCCTTGCCTGGCGGAGCGAAGCAGCTCCTCGCCTTGGGCGAGTGTCGTCGCAATCGGTTTCTCGACCAATACGTCGAGGCCAGCTTCCAGAGCAGCCCGGACCGCCGTGAAGTGACTCGCTGTGGGGACCGCAACGATCGCCGCGTCGGCCTGACTGAAGAGTTCGCCAGCGTCGCGCACAGCTCGGACCTGGAGCTGGCTGGCAACTCTTTCCGCCTCCCCGAGCTCGACGTCCGCTACTCCGAGGAGCACAACACTGGGATCGCTCCGGCCGAGCTCCACCACCTTTTCAGCGTGCCGGCGGCCCATGTGCCCACAACCGACGACGATGAAGCGCAAGGGTTTCACCAGATCGGGCCGCGCTGACGATCGACGGCGACGCCCAGGAGCGCCAGCCCGTGTCGATCTGCGATCTCGGCGAGCTCTTCGCGCTGGAGAACGACGGTCTGGCTGGCTTCGAAGGCGAGCGTCGAGACCCGGGCGTCGATCAGAGCGATTGCCGTGTCGGGACCGATCGTCGGGAGATCGAAGCGCGGGTCCTGATTCGGCTTCGCCACCTTGACCACGCAGGCCTCGGCCGCGAGGGTGCCGGCTCGCCGAATCGCCTGATCCGTGCCTTCAATCGCTTCGACCGCCAACACGGCGCCATCCTTGACGACAACGGTCTGACCGATGTCCAGTCCCGCGATCGCCTTGGCGATGGGCCAGCCGAAGCGAATGTCTGCCTCCGCGCTGGCCGTTGGTTTGACGCTTCCCAACGCGCCCGGCGCCACGATCAACTGCGGGACGAAGTCCAGCTGGCCGAGCAACTCGATTCCGCGGCTCCCGAGGTGTTCAGCCACGAGGCCGAGGATCGAATCGTCCCGCCAGTCCGGCAGCGAGCGGATCAGCGCTGCGGCACTGGCGTCCAGCTCCAGCCTCTCCGGGCGATCGAACAATACGGTCTTGGGCAGCTTTCCCACCATCACAGCCTCGCGCGCTCCGGCGCCCAGCAGTGCGTCGATGGCCCGGTCGACCTGTCCGGGGTGAAGCCAGCGAACGCTCTCGACCCCGCCTTCGAGCGCCGCATCGGTATGCCCGTGGAAGCCAATGGCGACCACGGGGCGACCGGCGCGGCGCGCTCCGGCCGCCACTTCCAAGGGAAGTCGGCCACCCCCCGCGATCAGCCCAAGTCGCTGCGAGCCCATGGAAACATCCTGGTGTCCTGAGTCAGAAATCCGCCGGCTCTCGAACGCCTACCAGCCCGCCTCGAAGCTGCGAACGCCCCACCCAGGACACTAGCCCGAGCCCCCTCCACCCGCCTAATGCACCAGACTGGCCCGCCACGCAACCAGTCGGCGCCACCCCGAAGGCCTCGCCGGGCGGCGCCCCTGGGCCCCGGCATGCAATGGGTTCGCGCAACCGCGAGGGCCTCGCCGGGCGGGTTAGCGAATGAATCCCCGCTCGGACTTCCTCAGGAAATCCAATAGGCGCGCAACTTCGGGAGAACCGCTGCACTCCTCTTCGACCCGGGCCAGGGCCGGCTGCAGTCGGAGCTTGGAATGGAACAGCAGGTGGAAGGCATGACGCAGGGTATCGATTACGTCGGGTGGAAAATCGCGACGCCGGAGTCCAATGGTGTTCAGCCCCATGAAACGCGCGCGATCTCCCACGACCCGGGAGAAGGGCGGCGCATCCTTGGCGATCATCGAATTGGCACCGGTGAACGCCGACTCGCCGATGCGCGTAAACTGGTGCACACCGGTCATTGCGCCGAACACGACGTGATCCTCCACCGTGACGTGACCGGCCAGCGCGGTAAAGGTGGCGATGATGCAGTGCGATCCGATCTGGCAATCGTGCGCGATGTGCACGTTGTTCATGATCAGGTTGTCGTCTCCGATCCGAGTAGAGCCGCCCCCCTCGGCCGTGCCGACGTGGATCGCCGAATACTCCCGGATCACATTGTTGCGGCCGATGATCAGCGCCGAGGTCGGACCGGAAAACCCTTTCACCTGAGGCTCGGCGCCG
Source organism: uncultured Opitutales bacterium (assembly GCA_964194865.1). Taxonomy (GTDB): domain Bacteria; phylum Myxococcota_A; class UBA9160; order UBA9160; family SMWR01; genus CAXMOC01. The sequence continues at coordinate 24,588 of CAXMOC010000229.1, forward strand.
ATGACGGCGAACGGAAAGATCCGGGTGCCCGGCCCGACCAGCGTGCGCCCCTCGAGGTGGGCGTGGGAGCCGATCTCCACGCCAGGGGCGAGCTCGACGCCCTCTCCGATGACGACGTAGGGTCCGAGCTCGACGCCGTCCGCAATCTTGGCGCCGGGATCGACGACTGCGGTCGGGTGGATGCTCACGGCGCTCCGCTATTTCTTGTCGTACTTCGTGATGATCATGTCCGTAATGTCGAGGGCTTCCCGCGTGTAGATCAGGCCGGCTGCGCCGCGCTGTAGGATCAGCGTGAATCCCTCTTCGCGGCCGATTTCATTGATGATGTCGCGGAGCTTGCTCAGCAGGGGCTCCTGGATCCGAAACTTGTCGACCTTGAGCTGGCCCTCGATCTCCTTGAGCCGGTTCTCGATCTGGTTTCGAAGCTCCGCCAGGTCGAGCTGCTTCTGGAACAGGGAGTCGTCGGAAAGCACGAACTTCTTGGCCTTCAGATCATCCTCGAGCGCCTTGTAACGCTCGTACATCGGCGCCAGCTGCGCCTCGGCCTCGCGTTGCTTCCGCGCCAGCTCCTCCCGGGCCGCCTTGCCGTCTTCGGTGGAGCTGATTGCCTGCTCGAGATCGACGATGCCGATCTTGACCGCCTCGTCTTGCGCAGCGGTCCCGACGACCAACAGCGCCAACGCCGCCAGAGCGACGATTGCCTTGTGCACCTTCATATTTGCTTCCTCTTTGAAGTCGGTCAGAAGCCGCCGCTTCCAACGGAAAACTCGAATACGGGAGAATCGTCGATCGGCAGCGGATCCAGCGGGAAGCCGAGAATGACCGTCAACGGACCAAAAGGCGAGAACCACTGTACACCGCCCCCCGTGCCCCAACGCCACTCGCCCACGTCGAATAGGTTCTTGCCCTCCGAAAAGGCGTTGCCCGTGTCCAGGAACAAGATCCCCTGGAGGCCGATGGTATCGGAAATCGGAAATCGGTACTCGAGGCTGCTGCTGATGAATTTGTTGCCGCCGATTACGTCGGATTCGTCCAGATCAGCGAAGTCGTCCAGGTCTTCGGCATCGATGTCGTTGCACTTGCCGTTGCCATTGCCCTGGAAGAAGTCACCCGTGCCTGCCAATTCGCAACGGCCGAGCAATTGATTGTATCCCACCGGGGTGTAAACCGGTCCGATGGTCGCTCCGGTATCCGGATCGATGCCAAGCGTGGTCCTCAGGATCGGGCGCCGCGGGCCGACCGAGCGCGACTTGAAGCCGCGCAGCTGAAACTGTCCGAGTCCCCCCAGGAAATAGCGCTCGCTCAGGGGCAACACGCTGTCAGTGTCGATCAGATCCAGGGAGCGCACCTGATCAACTTCATCCTGGTTCGGAGACCCACTGAAATCCGTCGGAATATCGAAGTTGAAGTCCGAGATCTCGTTCAGCGGAAGCGCGTAGCCCATGCTGGTTCGGGCCACGAATGTCGAGCGGTCGGGCATCCACCACGGTGCCGGCATGAAGTAGGCGGCCCGTCCCTCCACGCGCAGATAGCGGGTGAAGAATCCCATCCCGGCAAACTCGAGAGCGCCGCCCAGCTGGTACCCGCTGGTCGGAGAAAGCCGATCGTCGCGGTAGTCCGCCTCGAAGGACAGACCGGCGGAACTGGTGGTCTCGGAGCCGCCCAGGATCTCCCGAAAGATGATGGCCGCGGCATTGACGTTCGAATCCTGTTGGATGTCTCGACTCTGGAGGCTGTAGCGCGCGAAAGCCCGGGTCCGATGGTCCTCGCTGAGTGGGTGCCCAAATACGAAGTCCGCGCCCGTCTGGTCCTGCTCAAAATCCTCGAAGCGCACGGAAGTTCGAAAAATCGTGCTCGTCATGCTGAAGCTGGAACCCAGAAAATAGGGATCGGAGAACTGGAGGTAGAAACGCTGGCTGCGCGCGCCCACGTCGGCGCTCAGATTCAATCCGTAACCGCGACCGAAGAGGTTTGTTTCGGATAGCGAGCCTGTCAGCACGAAAGAATCCTGGGACGAGAAGCCTGCACCAAAGCTGAAGGACCCGGTCGGCCGCTCCACGACCTCGACCTCGAGGTCGATCTGCTGCGGATCGTCCGTCGGCTCGGGGCGCAACTCGACCTCCTCGAAGAAGCCCAACCGCTCGAGCCTCGCACGGGAGATCTGGATTGCGCGCGACGAGTAGAGCTGGCCCTCGACCAGCGGAACCTCACGCCGGACCACGTGGTCGACGGTGCGGGTGTTGCCCGCGATGCCGATCTCGCGGATGAAGTAGAGCGGCCCCTTCTGGACCTGGAAGACGACGTCTACAGAAAGCGATGCTTCCGACAGGTCGGTGAGCGGAGTGACCTCCGCGAGGAAGAAGCCACGCTCCGTGTAGTGCTGTCGCAAGTCCTCGACGTCCTCGGTCAGAGCCGTGCGATTGAAGATCTCCCCCTCCCTGAGCTGGAGCTTCTCGCGCAGACGGTCGAGATCGACGGTGTTGTCACCCGTGACGTCCAGAGCACCGACGCGGAACTGCTCGCCCTCGGTGATCTTGACCGTGACGATCAGACCGTCGATGACGGGAAGAACGTCGGGATAACTCACATCCGCCTGGAGGAAGCCGTTGTCGTGGTACTTCTGCTCGACGAGGCGGAGGTCCTGAATGAAGAGCGGTTCTGAAAAGGTTCCCGACCGATCGAACCACGACGTAGCGATCGACCAGAAGCGCCAGGTCTTGGTCTGGAAGCCCTGGCGCAGTTCCCCATCACTGAAGACGTCGTTGCCGACGAATCGAATCTCTCGAAGCTTGAGCTTTTCATTCTCGACCACCACGAAGTCGACAGAGACGGAAGCTTCGGCGAGCTCGCCGATCTCGTAGCTCACTTCGGCCAGGTAATAGCCTTGAGAGCGATAGAGGCCTTCGATGCGCGCTCTGTTCTCGTAAAGCAGGGGGTAGTCGAGCGAGGAGCCCGTAGTCAGCGTGAGGATGTCGCGAATATCGTCGCCAGCGATATTCTCGTTGCCGGAGATGGAGATCTGGCGAACGACCGGGTTCTCCTCGACCTGGAAGATCACGATCAGGCCCTCGGGGCCGGCTTCGCGAAAAACGCGCACATTGCTGAAAAATCCCAGTCCGTAGACGGCGTTGAGATCCTTCGCGATCTGATTGGGGCTGTAGAGGCTGCCCGCGCGGGTCTGGATCCGCGCCTCGATTGCGTTGGCCTCGATCCGCCGGTTGCCCCGAACGCGAACCGCCGAGACGACGCTGCCCGCGGCCTCCTTCGATGACGGCTCGGTCAAGATCCGCTCGCTTCCGACGATGCTGTATCGAACCGTCACCCCACCCGGGCCGCGCTCGGTTTCGACCTCGGCATTGGCGATCCCCGGGTGACCCCTCAGCATCGCCAAGTCATCGCTAATCGTCGCTGGGTCGTAGCCAGCTCCTGCTTGCGTCCGGAGTCGCAAGCGCACGGCGTCCACCAGCTCGGCCGGTCCGATCAACTGGACGTCTGCCACGCTGGCGGGCTCGGCGCCGACGACCTGCGCGAGAACCTGATCTGCCAGCTCATTGACCCGGGCCAGCAACTCGTCGTCTCGTTGCGCGGTGAGGACGAAGGTGTGCGATCGCAGGCCGATCGCCGCCGGGGTCACCCGAACGTCGAGGCTGTACTGGCCCGCCAGCTCGGTCAGGCTTCCACTCACGATCGTGTCGGCCGCAGCATCATTGGCGATGCGGCGCAGTTCGGCATCGGTGATCTGGCTGGAGGCGGCGTCCAGCACCGAGGCGTCGAGCACCAGCACGTCCCCCCGGGCTTCGAGTCGCGAGCGGATCAAGTTGGATAGCGACTCGCCCAGGTAGGCGATTGGCTTCGCGCTATGAACCCGAAACGGGAGCACCGCCACGGTGTGTTCCGGATCCGCCGCTCGCCCCGCACCAGCGAAGCCACCCACGGTCGCCAACACCAAGAGTCCCGCCAGTGCGCGTACGCATCCGTCGCTTGGATGGGCGAATCGCATCCGCGATAGGCGCGCCCGACGTGCAACGCGCAACCCGTACCTCCGCCTGTGCGACCGGTCGAGCCACCGGAAAAGGTTCACCAGGGGGCGGCGAGATCCGGGCCAACTCCACGGAAACGACGCGAGTCTAGTCGCGCCGAAACGGGGTGACAAGTCCCCCCAATTCGGAATTTCCTTTTTTTATCGGATAGTTATGTGGGAGAGGGGGAATCGGCGTGGCCGCCGGGAGCGATCCAGCCATCGGCCAGGGTCAGGCTGCGGCCCAGCCGCCTTGCGATCTCCTCGCTGTGGGTGACCACCACCAGGCCCGTCTGATGGGTCCGCGTCAGATCCAGCAGGAGATCGAGCACCTGCTCACCGGACTTCGGGTCGAGATTTCCGGTCGGCTCGTCTGCGAGTAGCAGTGCCGGACGCCGAATCACCGCGCGCGCCACCGCGACCCGCTGTCGCTCGCCACCGGAGAGCTTGCCGACCGGGTGCTCGATCCGATGTCCCAGTCCGACTTCCCGGAGAAGCGAGGCTGCACGCTCGCGCAGCTCCGTGGCCTCATCGCCGGCGATGAGACCAGGCATCATCACGTTCTCGAGGGTGTCGAACTCGGGCAGCAGGTGGTGGAACTGGAAGATGAAGCCGAGGCAATCGCTCCGAAAGCGCGCAAGCTCGTCGCTCGAGTGAGCGAAGATATCCTCTCCCCGAAATTCGACCGTTCCGGAGGTGGGGTGATCGAGTGTGCCGAGAATGTGCAGCAGGGTCGACTTGCCGACGCCGGAGTTCCCGACGATCGCCAGACATTCCCCTGGCTCGATGCAGAAGTCGATACCCCGCAGCACTTCAATATTGCCGTCGCCGGTTTGAAAGGACTTGTGGAGCTTCTCGACCCGAACTAGCGGATCACTCATATCGGAGCGCTTCGACGGGGTCGAGGCGCGCCCCCTGACGGCTCGGCAGGAGCGTCGCCCCCAGCGCCAACACCATCGCAATTCCGACGGCCACAGCGATCTGTCCCAGGTCGAGTTGCGCGGGGAGGGTGTCGAACTGATAGACGCTCGCCGGCAGCGCATCGAACCCCACGATGGTTTCGATCTGATGCTGGACGAATTCGATCTGCTGCGTCACCGATACGCCGAATATCACGCCCAAGGCCGTTCCGACCAGGCCAATCAGCGTTCCCTCGATGGCAAAGATTCGCTCTATCACTTCATCGCGAGCGCCCATCGTCTTCAGGATCGCGATGTCACCCGACTTCTCCATGATCATCATCACCAGCGTCGAGACGATCGAGAAAGCTGCGACCACCATGATCATGGTGAGCAGGACAAACATCATCACCCGCTCGCTCTTGAGCGCCTGGAAGAACGCGGGAAAGAAGTCGTTCCAATCCCGGGTAAAGAAGGGAAATTTGAGCGCCTGCTCCACCTGTGCCGCAACGCTGCGCGAGCGATAGAAGTCGGTGGTTCGCGCCTCGATTCCATCGATCACGTCGCCCACGCGCTTGAATTCTCGCGCGGCGTCGAGGCTCACGAAGGTGAACATCTCGTCGTATTGGAAGAAGCTCGACTCGAAGATTCCCGCAACCCGGAACCGCTGCAGCCGCGGCGCTGGGCCGAGGGGAGTCTGCGGCCCGCCGAAGGGCGAGATCATCAACAGGGGATCTCCCACCGCTGCGCCCACTGCCCCGGCTAGCTGGCTGCCGATCACGATCGACGGATCGTCGCCCTCGGCGATCGCTCCCGGCTCGAGTGCGTCAAGTGATCCCTGGATCAGATCTTGGCGCAGGTCGGTGACGTCTCCGATCCGTTCTGGGTCGATGCCCCGCAACCGCACTGCCATGATCCGCCCACCCGGTGCACGCACCATCCCCTCGGCGTCGAGGTAGGGCGAGACTGCGACGACTCCGGGTAAGCCCGCCACCCGCTCGAGCACCGCGTCGTAGTCCTCGAATTGGCCCAAGCTGTGATGCACCGTGAAGTGCGCACGGTTGCCAATGATCTCTTCCCGCCAGATGCCCTCGAAGCCGTTCATGACCGACAGCACGGTGATGATCAGCCAGACGCCGGTTGCGATGCCGACCACGCAGATCCCCGTGATGATCGAGACCAGGGTCTGCCGCCGCTTCGCCATCAGGTAGCGGATGGCGATGAACCACTCAGCTGTCCCCCGCCGATCGAGCAGGCCAGCGGCCGCGAGCGGAAGTAGGCCGAGCAGGACGGCGCTGATGTAGAGGCTGAGCAGCGTTCCCCCAACAACGGCGATCTCCGCCCGGGGCCCGGGAAGCCCGAGCGCGATCAGGATGCCCAGCGTCAGAGCGCCACCGAGGATTCGCAACAGCCGCTCGGCTTCGCCGGGACCGTTGGCGGCCGGATCGGGGCGCCAACGACGCCGAAGACCCATCGCGGCCGCAACGGCGAGGGCGAAGATCGTCGGAGCGGCCGCGTAGGCGAGGCGATCGCTGCCCCCGACGACGAGCGCATACCCGAAACCCAGGGTGACGAGGCTTCCCGTTGCCAGCGCGCGCGAAGCCACGAAGCGCAGCAGCAGCCAGATCAACAGCACCGCCACCCCGATCAACGCCGCGACCACTGCAGTTGTCTGAGCCCAGGTCGCCAGCCACTCGGACCGGGGGCGAACCGACAATTCGGGGGCATGCACGTAGAGCCAGCCGCCGGCGACCGTCAGCGACCAGAACAATCCGAAGCCCAACAGACTGCGCCAGCGAGTCGCGACCCGCGCGAATTGCTCGAGCGCGATGACCGCGGAGCCCAGGAAGAGCAGGGTCAGCGCGTTGATGCCGAGGGCGATCGCCACGATCAGCGTCAGGGCGAGGGTTCCCCCGGCGGCGGTCATCACCTCCCAGGCCGCGGCCGCGAATCCCTCCACTAGGGGCCCTCGGGTCGCAGATGAGGAAACAGGATCACTTCCCGGATGTGTGAAGCGTCGGCCAGGACCATCACGAGCCGGTCGATGCCAATCCCGAGACCACCAGTGGGCGGCATCCCGTGCTCCAGGGTCCACAGGAAGTCTTCGTCGACGGGATGGGCTTCCCGATCGCCCGCTTCTTGGGCGCGCATCTGCTCCTCCAACCTCCCTCTCTGATCGTCCGGATCGTTGAGTTCGCTGAACGCATTTCCGATCTCCATCGCACCGATATAGGGCTCGAATCTTTCCACCAGGCGCGAATCGGCCTCGGAGCGCTTCGCCAGCGGCGATAGCTCCACCGGGTGGTCGGTGATGAAGGTGGGCTGGACGAGCTTCGGTTCGACGTGGTCGCTGAAGAGCTCATCGACCAGGGTCGCCCAGGTGGGAGACTCGGCCGGCCCCAGCTTCGCATCGCGTATGGCCTTCCCGAGCGACTCCGCATCTCGGCAGGCGAGAACGTCGATTCCGGTGGCGTCGAGGATCGCTTGGCAGAGCGGGATTCGCGGCCACTTGGCGGCGAGGTCGATCTTCTCGCCGGCATATTCCACCTGGTCCGTGCCGTGCACACTCAAGCTGATTTCCCGAATCATCGATTCGACGAGCTCCATCATATCTCGATAGTCGGCGTAGGCCTGGTAGCACTCCATCATGGCGAATTCGGGGTTGTGCTTTCGCGATGTCCCCTCATTTCGAAAGTTGTGTCCGATCTCGTAAACGCGGTCCAGTCCACCCGCGACCAACCGCTTCAGGTAGAGCTCATCGGAGACGCGGAGATAGAGCTGTTGGTCGTAGACCTGATGGTGGGTGGTGAACGGCCGGGCCGCGGCCCCGCCGTAGAGCGGTTGAAGCGCTGGCGTCTCCACCTCGAGGAAGCCGCGCGCATCCAGGAACCCGCGCATGGCCGTCACGACTCGACTTCTGATGAGGGCGATGCGCCGGGCGTCCTCGTTCACCAGCAGGTCGAGGAAGCGTTGACGGTAGCGCGTTTCGACGTCGGCCAACCCATGCCACTTCTCTGGTAGACCGCGCAGACTCTTCGCCAACAGCTGAGCGGATTTGGCGTCCACTGTGAGCTCGCCCGTCCTGGTTCTCCATAGGCTGCCCTCAAACCGAACGATGTCGCCGATGTCCAGATCGCGAATGAACTCGAATTGATCCGGGTCCAGCAGGTTCTTCTTGGCGCTCACCTGAATCGCATCTCCGGATTCCACCACCCGAAGGAACATCAACTTCCCAAAGGAGCGCGATGCCATCAGACGCCCGACCACAGCCACGTCCGGCGGGTCCGCTCCGAGGGCTTCGGTATCCCACGATCCGAAACGCTCATGGATCTTGGCAATCGGCGACCAGGCTCCAACCCGTGCGGGATAGGGATCGACACCCATCGCTCGCAGCGCCTCGAGGCGCGAGCGTCGGGCGGCTCTCTCTTGCTCGCTCACGTCGCCCCCGAAGCCCCGCCCGCCCGTTCGAGCAGGATGGCGCGAATGAACCGGTCGATGTCACCGTCGAGGACTGCCCCGACGTTCCCCACCTCCACATCGGTTCTGTGGTCCTTGACGCGCTGCTGCGGATGCAGCGTATAGGAGCGGATCTGGCTGCCGAAGTCGATCTGTCGCTGTTCACCGCGGGCGGCCGCGAGCTCCTCTTCGCGCTCTTTTCGGGCTCGCTCGTAGAGTCGAGCCCGCAGGATCTTCATGGCCGCGGAGCGGTTCTTGTGCTGGGAACGCTCATTTTGGCACTGCACCACGATCCCCGTCGGCAGGTGGGTCATGCGAACCGCGGAATCCGTCTTGTTGACGTGCTGTCCACCGGCGCCGCTGGCGCGGTACGTATCCACGCGAATATCGTTCTCATCGAGCTCTACCTCGATGGTGTCATCGATTTCCGGCACAACCGTCACGCTCGCAAAGGCAGTGTGGCGACGGGCCTGCGAGTCGAAGGGCGAAATTCTTACCAGACGGTGGACACCCTCCTCGGCCTTGAGGTAGCCGAAGGCGAACTCACCCTTGACAGTGAACGTCGCACCTCGCAACCCAGCTTCATCGCCGGCCTGCTGATCGAGCATCTCGCTTCGGTAACCCTGGCGCTCTGCCCAGCGGAGGTACATTCGCATCAGCATCTCCGCCCAATCGCATGCATCGGTACCGCCCGCTCCCGAGTTGATGGAGACGATGGCGTTGGAGGCGTCGTTTTCGCCACCGAGCATCCTGCGAACCTCGGCTTCCTCGAGCTCACGGGCGGCGCTCTCCAGCTTCTCGAAGGCTTCGATTCGCGTCTGCTCGTCATCCGCTTCAGCAGCCAGATCGAGCAGGACACCTGCGTCCTCGAGGCTCGCGTGCAGCGAATCGAAGAACGCCAAATCGCGCTCGATGCTGCGCTTCTCCCTCAGGAAGCGCTCGGCGGCCTCGCGATCTTCCCACAAGTCTGGCCGGGCCGTCTCGGTCTCGATCACCTCAAGCCGTTGACGCAGCCCTTCGACGTCAAAGACGCCCCCGGAGCTCTCCGAATTGGATTCGCAGCTTATGCAAGCGATCCGCGAGCTCGTTGGGTTCCAGCTGGACCGGCGGTTTCTGGTCGTTACTCATCGCCTGTCGCTCTCACGCTTCGCAAGCCGGCCACGAGCCCAAAGCCGAGAACGCCCATCCAGCAGGCGCCGACGAAGAGATCCCCGTGCCGGGTGTAGAATGTCCCTCCCAGCGGCGGCGGGCGCAACGGTATGTCGGCCACCAGAAGACCACTCTCGAAAATTCGCGTCTGTGATCGAACCCGACCTCGTGCATCGATGATGGCCGACACTCCTGTGTTGGCAGCTCTCGCCGTCCAGACCCCATTTTCCGCCGAACGCACGGCGGTCATGGCCAGGAACTGGTAGGGGGCCCCGGTCCTCCCATACCAGGCGTCGTTGGTGATGGCGAGAAGCAGTGCAGCGCCATCCTTGACGAATCGCCGTGTGAGATCCGGGAAAAGCAGTTCATAGCAGATCGGTACGCCCGCCGGGACGACATCCAGGCCGGGACGCCGAACCGGAAGGCTCACGGCTCGAGGCCCTGGGCCAGGCGTAACCCCATCGGTGGCCATGCCCCGGGCGACGGCCTGGAAGAGCCAACCGAGCCAGGCGCGAAACGGCACGAACTCGCCAAAAGGTACGAGCTGAGACTTGTCGTAGCGGTCTTCAAAGCGCCCTTCCGGAGACAGAACGAAGGCGCTGTCGAAGAACTTCCGCCAGGGCAGGCCCGGCTCGGTCTCGACCGCAACGCTGCCGACCACGTACGTCGCGTTGGTCTCGCGCGCGAGCTGAGCGAGCCGGTAGCGGAGGTTGGCGTCCGCGTTGAGCGCGCCGGGCACCGCGGATTCGGGGAAGACCACCACCTGCGCTCCCTCGGCAACGGCCCGGCGAGATAGCTCCTCATATTGAACCAGCGTGCGCTCGGCCCATTCGGGATCCCACTTGATCCCCTGGTCGATGTTGCCTTGGACCACTGCGACGCGAACCGATGAGTCGCCAGAAGTGGACGCCCCCGCGATGGACAACACTCCGCAGGCGGCGATGGCCGCCACTCCCGCCAGGCAGACCCACAACCGGCGAGCGGGGCGACGGCCGGAGCGCCAATCCGCAACGGCTTCCGCGAGGCTCGCCCCTCCGAGCACCAGTGTGAAGGAGAGGCCGTACACGCCCGTGTAGCGGACCACCCCCATCAACACGATGTTCTCGTGCTGCGAGTAGCCGAGTGTCGCCCACGGGAACCCCAGGGATCCCAGCGCGCGCAGAGCCTCCAGCGACGTCCACAGGAGTGCGGCCAACCAGGGTGACGCCAATCCACGACTGGCGAACCAGGAGAACGCCGCGGCGAAGATCGCAACAAAGAGCGCGGCGTGGGCGCCCATTCCCAGCGGGCCGAGAAGACCCATCAGAGCCGGTGCCTGCCCGTAGACAACCGATACGATGTAGAGCCAATGCAGGATCGCGCCGTGGGCGAGTAGGCCGGCAGCGAAACCCAGCTTGGCGGCCGAACGCGGCGCGCAGCCACGCAACCCGAGAATCAACAGCGCGGGACTCAACCAGCCACAAATCAAGCCCCAGTCGATGACTCGATCCCCGACCGGATGCGGAAAGGACATGAAGGTCGCGGCCGCATAGCCCACCAACAGGGCTGCCCGGGCGCGCGAAGTCATCGGCGGATCGCTCGCCACAGCCGCCGTTCTTCCGCTTGCATGGCTGTGGCCTGCGCCGAATCCTGGTGGTCCCAGCCCAGAAGATGCAGGGTCCCGTGAATCAGCAACCGCGCCAGCTCGTCATCGAGTGCCCGGTGGGCGGCACGCGCTCGACGGGCCGCCACCTCGACCCCGATGACGACGTCACCGAGCAGCCGTCCACTGCGATCGCTGTGCTCGCCTTCCAGCAGCGAGAACGAAAGCACGTCGGTCGGGCCCTTTCGTTGCCGGTGGTCCGCGTTCAAGAGGCTGATCTCGTCATCGTCGACGAGTGCGATCGAGAGCTCAGCCGTCGAACGATCGAGCTCTCGCAGCACGCGAATGGCTCGAGAGCGCATCAGGCGGATATCCACCTGGGGCAACCCTTGCCCTCGCGGCGGCCCCGAGAGGCGTACGGTCACGCGTCCTCGGAACCGGTCTCCGCGTCCAGCGCTCCTGTCGCGCGATCCTTCGCCGCAGGATTCTCACGCGACGGTCTTCCATGACGATCGTACGCACGGATGATCGATTGAACGAGCGGATGGCGGACCACGTCTTCCTCGGTGAAGTGGAGGAAGCCGATACCCTCGATGCCATCGAGAATCCTGATTGCCTCCACCAGGCCGCTGCGTTTCTCTGACGGCAGATCGATTTGCGTGATGTCCCCAGTGATCACCGCCTTCGAATCGAAGCCGAGGCGGGTGAGCAACATCTTCATCTGTTCGGTGGTCGCATTCTGCGCTTCATCGAGAATCACGAATGAATCATTGAGTGTCCGCCCTCGCATAAAGGCCAGCGGGGCCACCTCGATCACGCCCCTCTCCATCAGGCGGTTCGCCTTCTCGAAAGGCATCATGTCGTTCAGCGCATCGTAGAGCGGGCGCAAATAGGGGTTCACCTTCTCCGCCATCGAGCCCGGCAGGAAGCCGAGCTTCTCACCAGCTTCGACGGCCGGTCGGGTGAGAACGACACGAGAGACTTCATGGCGATTGAGCGAGGCAATCGCCATCGCCATGGCCAGGTACGTCTTGCCTGTCCCCGCCGGTCCCACCGAGAAGACCACATCAAGGGTGCGCATGGCCTCGACGTAGCGGCGCTGGTTGAGGTTCTTGGCTGCGATCCGGCGCCGGCCACCCACGGAAGCCAGGACATCCTCGTAGACCTCGCCCAGATCGACGTTGGGCTGTTGTGTGACCATTCGAACCGCCTGACGCACGTCTCGTGGATGTACTTCGCTGCCCGATCGGACGACTCCATAGAGCTCTTCGAGAACCTTGCGAGCCAGGCCAACCTCGGCCGAGGCGCCCACCAGTCTTACTTCGTTGCCGCGCGCTCTGGCATCGACGCCGAGCTCTCGCTCGAGAATGCGGAGTGTGCGATCTCCCTCCCCGTAGAGGGCCGCGGCGGTCTGGTTGTCGTCAAAGATGAGGGTTTGACGGGTGGTGGCGTCATTTGCGGCCAGGGCGTTCCCTCAACGATCGGGCGCAAGCAGCCAAGCGCCATCCGCGTGGTTCGCGTAATAGTAGTGAGGGCCCATCTCCGACGCCATTGCCTCGCCAACCAGCCCGTCGCGTTCAAGTTCCTCGAGCGCCGAAGGCCACCGCCCATGGATGAACCAATGACTCTCGATCGCGTTCCTCAACCGGCGCTGAGCGTAGTTGCTTCGCACCCGCTCGAGGGCACCGGGCCGTCGGATCGCGAATGCGTCTGGCGACACATCCCTGACACTCCACTGCAAGAACATCGAGGCAACGAGCACCAGCGCAAGAGGAACGGCGACAGCCGCGATTTTCCCTAGCCTCGGGGGCTGCACGGGGGGAACGCTTTCTTCGCTCTCCAATGCTGCGAGGCTCGCAGAATCTACGGCCTCGACCACACCGCCAGCGATGAGACGACCCAGCGCGCGAACTGCGTCGAAGGTGCCGAGCATGGAGAGATCGACGACTCGCCGCACCGAAAGGCGGCCATCGATCAGTTCGAAAACCCGCTCGGAGCTCTCGAGGTGGCGACTCGCCTCTCCGTCTGCAGACTCCCGATATTGTTCGAACGAAAGGATGCGTCGAAAGACGAGATCGTCCGACGGAACGAGAGCGGCGAAGCTCTGCCATTCGTCGACCATGCGAAGGCCGTCCATCAAGATCTGTTCGGCGCCGAGCAGTGAATCGAACTCTCGGTCGTGCTCAGCCTCGCCGGCGGTAAAATCAAAAGAGCCCGCCTGCCAGCGCAGGACCGAGAAGATGGTCTCGCGCGTGAGCAGGTCTTCGATCTGGCGTACCTCTTCCGCGCTCAACCAACCACGCTCGATCGCAATCGCCGGCAGCGTCTGCGCCGACGCCTCGCACTCCTCTCGCACTTCGTCCAAGCGCCCTCGGGTCAGCCATCCGCAACGCAACAACATTCCGCCGAGTGCAGCGTAGGTCCACTGACCAACGGGGGCGGCGGATACCACGGCGCCACGATCGAAGAGCAGCTGGATCTTTTCCCCGTCTCCGCTGAACTCGAGAACGCCGGTCTTGCGTTGCTGACCGATCAGCTGAAACACGTCGGCAATGCCGAAGTCCTCGAGGTTTCCGCGCAGGGAGACGGACATCGCTACGTTCGCTTCAACGAGGCGAGCGAAACGCCCACGACAATGGCGTACACGATTATGCCAGAGACCGAGAGAGCACCAAAGACGAGCGGTGCTGCCGCGCCCGCAACCAACGGATCAGGAGCAATGCCGTTGCGATAGAACAGGGCTGTCAGGCTCAAAGCAGCTGCGAGGGCTGCGACGAGGCTGGACCAATGGCGTTGCGCAAGAATTCCGGCAGAACCCGGCAGGAGGATCGACACGATCCAGGCAGCTCGACCGATGCGCTCGTCGCGACGCTTGAGCGCTTCGATACGCGCGGCGCGCAGCACGCGGTCGGTGGTCTCCGGATGTCGGTGGAGCCGGGTGCAGCCTTCGCAGATCTTGCCACCGTCGAACTCCGGGTTGCAACGAGGGCACATTCTCCTGCCACATCGTTTGCACCCATGAGAACGGCGCAAGCGAAGGCTCCCTGTCGCAGCCAGCAAGACGGTCAATGCGAACGCAGCGGTCGCGACCCACCAGTTTGTACCGAGCCTGCCCGGCGCGATCACCGCCCGCAGCTCCGCCGCGATGGCAGCACCCGAAGTCGAGCTCAGGATTCGCCGCCAGAGCGCTCTACGGGGCAGCGGAAGGTCGACCGTAAAGCCCGTGACGTCGCTTCCCTGCAGCTGGGTCAGATCGGCGACCACTTCTCCATCGAGTTGTTGCGCGGCTTCCAGCGCTCGATTGAGTTCATCGACCTGAAACGCCCGTCCGTGGGCTTGGGACAGATTGAAGTACACCGTCGCCGAAGAGCCGACCTGCGTCGCGCGTTGGTACAGGTTGAGTGCGGCGTCTGCGTGGCCCAGACCGAGCCGGACGTTGGCGGCATTGTTGGCAACCGCGGGCTCCGACGCATCGATCTCCAACAGCTTCTGATAGCGGGAATCCGCCTCGCCAAGGCGTCCCCCCCGCCTGGCGTCGATCGCCAGGGCCATGACGGCCAGCGGGTCGTCATCGGGGGCGGTCTTCAAACGAAGGATGTCCACCGGAGACCCGAAGCCCTCGGTGGCGGAAACTGCGGCCTCGACGATGGGGTTGTCCGCATAGGCGGTGAGCACGGCTCCACCCAGCCTTGCCACGGGAAAGGCGCCGAGGATCACTGCCAGCGACGCCGCCGCCAACACCCAGCGCTGTCGGACCGGGCCGTAGAGAACACCAATCGCGAGGCATGCCACGACCAACCCGAACAATCCCTCACCGAGTGCAAGGGGAACCAACAAGGCCGCACCCAGAAGTGCCAGGCGCGCGAACTTCGGCGTGTCGCGTGAGAAAAAGTCGCCGAGGTCGTGGGCGGCATGAGGCGACGCGAAGGCCGCCGAGAGCACCACGACTACAACTCCGGCCCCGATCAGAGCGATCGCGAGTATGTACAGGGCGGTCCCGGAGAACCACAGGGAAGCCTCGACGTGGCGGGGAATCGCCAGCACCGCACCGCCCACCGCTCGCAGGGCGGCGGCCGGCGAACCGCCCTCCAGCCACCGGGACTGAGCCAGCGCCATGCGGATGCTGGGCAGATCGGGGGCGAGGTACACCGCGGCCTGTGTTTGAGCGAGGCCGCCCCCAGCCAGGTTGGCGGCAACGAGCGCTCGCGCTCCGGAATCGAGGTTGCCGATCCCCTGCTCGACAGCCGCCCGCCGGGTGCGCTTGGCGCGCTGCTCTAGATCTCTCGAGTCTTCGTTCCAGGCCCGGCGAATCGCTACCAGGCCGGGACTCACGCCGCCGGCGCCAATGGCATCGAGGGATTGCCCGGTGCCGGGAGGCTTGGATCGGCTCGCATTGTCGCCCCCGGGGGACGAGTCCTGCTCCGACCAGGCCGGCTGGGCGAGAGGCGCAGAATGGGAGGTCCGAGCTGAAGCCGCCCAGGCGGAACCTGGGCCCCAGACCAAGCAGCCGCATCCCAACGCCGCGACAGCTACCAGCCGGATCCGGCACCTGGTCACTGCAAGCCCTCCAGAACAGACCGTTTCGCCATGCGTATCGGTGACCCCAGCGACGCTCTGAAGGCCTCGAGAGACAATCTCAGAAGGCCCGGGAAGCGCCAGCACCCGTGACAGCACGGCCTCCGCCGAGTATGCTCCGCCGCCCGTTGTCCCCGAGGGAGCTGTCCGTGGCCACCCACAAGTCCGCGAAAAAGCGAGCCCGTCAGACGGTCAAGCGCACGGAACGCAATCGCCAAAATCGCACCCGGGTCAAGTCGGCGATCAAGCGGGTGAGAACTACCCTGACCGCGGGCGGCGCCGAAGAGGCCGACGCAGCCCTCAAGGCAGCCGAGTCCGTCCTGAGACGAGCTGCGTCCAAGGGCGCCATTCCGAAGAAGCGGGCGAGCCGACAGGTTTCACGCCTGGCGCGGACCTGCAACCGGAACGCGTCGACCTGAGCCCCGGTCGGTCGTTGGCGCTCCCGCACCCGCTAGGCAGATAGACCGATCACGAGACGTTCCAATGCGATTTCAGGCGGGATTCCGCCTGCTCCCTTCAGCGCCAAGTCGGTCTGGTGGACGGCGCCGAGGCACGACAACAGCCGACCGCTGCTGAAGCGCCGGGCTTGACTCTCGAGCTTTCGAACCGCGAAGGGCGGGCCCGGTACGCTGCCGCCCGCTTGGACGCGCGTCAGTTTGCGGAAGTGATTCGCGAGGGCTCCGAGAATTGCTGGCGGCGCACCGCCGGAGCGAAGCAGCTTACCGAGCAGCACGAGCGCTTCGTCCGATTGCCCCTCGCCAATCGCATCAGTGAGATCCCAGACCGGACCGTCGGCGACGTCTCGGGTCGACTCAGCAATGTGCTCCGCGGTGACCTTCTGCCCAGGTCCGGCGAAGAGTCCCGCCTTGGCGATCTCCTGTCGCAGCATCATCAGTTGCGGTCCAGTGCGTTCGGCCAGCAGGGCGACGGCGCCGGCGTCAAGCGCAATCTCCTGTCGTTGGGCTTCGCTCCGAATGAATGCAGAAAGAGGCCCGACGCCCCGCGGCGGATCGCATCGAATGACCGCTTTCCCGAAGCTCTTCACCCAGCGAGCCCGGCCATCGACCTTTCCGGCCACCACGATGAGAACACTGTCATCGTGTTTCTGAACGCCGGCGACGGCTTCAGCGACGGCATCCGTTAGCCCGCGCGATTTGGCCCGCCCGGCATCGGGCTCACGCAGCGCTACGAGACGACGACGCCCAAACACGGGAAGGGTTCGCACCGAGTCGAGCAGAGCTGACGCCGTGGTCGATTCCCCGTCGAGCCTTTCTTCGTCGAAATCACGGGCTCCCTCTGAGAGCACCGCCTGGCGAATGGCGCTGACAGCGTCGTCACGCAGGAGCACCTCTTCGCCTACGATCAGGTACGCGGCGGACAGCTTATCCGCCCGAAGCTCCTCGCGAAGCTCCTCGACGTTCACGGTGCTGCTACTTCGAAGAGCATGTCGTGTATCCGAACGGCAAGCACCATCGCCATCTTCCGCATGGCCTCGTCCCGGTTCTTCCGCGTCGCCTCGATATCGGCGCTGGCCAGGTAGCGCTCGCTGTCACTCAAGGCGCGTGCATCTACATTCACTTCAGAGCCATCGCGGCGGGCCAGCTGGAGGCCCAATGCGAGAGTCACTTCCCACTCGAGGGCGAGCGCAACCGAGGTGAAGCTGCGGCTTCGAGTGACCAGGGGAGGGATTCGACCTGAGACCACGAGATCCGCCTCATCCGGATTCTCCGTCAGCTCGACTGCTCCGCGGCGCAGGAATTCGCGCCGCAGCGCATCCCCCACCACCAACTCGATACCGGGCTCGTAGGAGTCGTTCTCGAAAGTCTTGATGGAGATCGATTGGAAATTGGCAGGGGCTGCGCGGTAGTCGATCAGCTTGTAGCCACATCCCAGCTGAAGCATCGCCAACGCCGAGACGAGCGAGAGAGGTCCTGTCGCGATCCGCATCTCGGCCGCAGGTATACCACAGCCCGCCGCCCGCCCTGAAGACTCGAGCTCGAATTCCGGCACTGCCCCCGACGTCAGTCTCGGGACTTCAGGAGGTCCTTGGCCACGGCGAGCACACGATCTGCCCGAATCGGTTTGGTCAGATACTCGTTGGCTCCCAGAGCGAGCGCTCGGTCGCGGTCTTCCTTGGCACCTTCCGTGGTGATGACCACGATGGGGATATCTTTGAGGTTGTCTTCGCCTCGAATCAGGCTGATCAGCTTGAGGCCGTCCATCACCGGCATGTTGATGTCGATCAGGGCCAGATCGAAATGGTCGCTCGACACCTTGCGGAGACCATCCATACCATCCTGCGCTTCGACGATATCGACGTGCTTGAGGCGGCGCAGTGCGAACGCGAGCAGCTGGCGCATCGTCGGGCTGTCTTCCACTATCAGGATTCGCTGCCGGTCCATCCTCAACCCCATAGCTCGCGATTTCGCGAGCCTGCACTACTTCGTCAATAGATCGATGAAGCCCTGGATCGTGTTCAGTTTTCGCTCCGATTGCGAGTAAAGGCGCGCGGCAAACAAGGCCGTTGCCGAATGACCGCCAAGCAGCGAGAACAATTCGTGATCGAGTTCGGAAAAGCCATCCTTCTGTTGCAAGAGCCCGAAGATCGCGATCAGACCGATCGGGCGCTGCTGTACGATCAATGGGATTCCAACGATCGGACTCTCCAGATTCGCGGATTGGGTGGGCTCGGTGCACCAAGGTTCGCCAGTTTCCAACACTTCACTGAGGACGCCGCTATCGAGCGAGCAGGGGGGAAACTCCTCGATCGCCGCGCCCTCCGAAGCCGCGACGCCGAGTTCGCCAGTGCTCCCATCCAGGAGATAGACCGCGAATACCTCCGCTCCCACCAAATTGATGACGATCTCTACGATGATTTTCAGCACTTCGTCGAGATCGAGTGTCGAGTGCAGCTGGTAGCTCGCAACGTAGAGATTCGCGAGATTGTTGTTTTCCTCTTCGATCTCTAGATACCGCGCCGCGAATTGCTGGTTCTCCTCCTCCGCCTGCCGAAGCCTGGCACGAACGACTTCGTACTCCTGCTCCAGGCTGTTCAGACGGGCAGCCAGTTCCTTGCGATACTTTTCCCATTGTTCGGGTGTCCGCGCCGCATCCGATTGCTCTTGCCGTAGCGTCGCGAGCTTTCCTCGAAGACGCTCGTTCTCGACGAGGAGCTCCTTGGTGAACTCGGCGCCGCGCTTGAAGAATTGAAGAAATTCTTCTCCGTGCGCGAAGAGATCATCGCGCTCGCTACCCATGCTCGCTCCTCTCAGAATTCTCGCCCTCAGCTGTGGGAAGGCGCCCCGCTAGGATTGCCGCAGCGATTTCTTCGAGTGGCAGAATCTGATCTACGGCACCGCTGCGAATCGCTTGCTGAGGCATTCCAAAGATCACGGCCGTGGCCTCGGACTCGGCGATGACGCTTCCTCCACCCAGCTTCACGGAACTCACCCCTTTTCGACCATCGCTCCCCATCCCGGTAAGAACCACGCCGAGCAATTCGGCACCGACATGCTTTGCAGCGCTATCGAAAAGGCGATCGATCGACGGCGTGTACTTATCCTCCGGGACCGACTCGAGCAGGCGAGTAACGACACGACCTCCATCGCTTTCGAGTTCGAGGTGGTGGCCTCCGGGGGCGACCAGAATCGTCCCAGGCTCCAACGGCTCGCCGCCCTCCGCCTCGTGGGCACTCAGGTTCGTCAGGCGATTCAGGCGTGCTGCAAACCCTCGGGTGAAGCCGGCGGGCATGTGTTGAGCGACCAGGAAGCTGCATTCAGGGGCTTCCGAAAATGCCCCGAAGATCTGCATCAGAGCGGCGGGGCCACCTGTCGATGAACCGATCGCGACGACCCTGGGTGCGAGTGATCGGGCGATTCGGTTCGGATGAATCTGCTGCGAAACCTGAGGAACAGCGCAGAGGCGTTCCTGGACCTTCTCGATTCGAAGCTCCCGAATCGCGTGGACCTTGCGGATCATCTCCTGCTCGATCGACGCGAGTGAGAGCGCCGCTCGCGCCGTGGGCTTGGCTATGAAATCGACCGCGCCCAGCTCGAGGGCTCGAAACACGTCATCCTTGCCCGCGCGGCCGCTGATCACGATCACGGGCGTCGGGCACTTCGACATCACGAAGCGCAAGAAGGTGAAGCCGTCCATCCGCGGCATCTCGAGATCGACGGTAATCAGGTCGGGCGACAGCTCGAGCGTCTGGCGTAGGGCATCCTCGCCATCACGCGCGACGCCGACGACTTCCACCAGCGGCGAGGACTCCAACATCCGTGTGATCGTCTGTCGGCTAAAAGCCGAATCGTCGATCACCAGCACCCGGATCACGTCGTGCCGCCTCATCGCTCGATTCCATCATCGTCGGTTCGGGTGATGGCCGCTTCAACCGCAAGGTGCCACGGGTCCTTCGCAACCATGCCGGGCAACGGTCGGCGATAAACCAGATCGTTGCGGAGATGCCGGAGTTCGAAGGACGTGGAGAGGTTGATCAGGGACTCCGAGTGTCCCAACAGGAGATGAGCGCCGGGGTGAAGCTTTTCGTAGAAGATGTCGATGACGTCGGATTTGGTCGGAAGGTCGAAGTAGATGATGACGTTGCGGCAGAGAATCACGTCCATCGTACCGAGCAACGCGATCTTCGAACGATCCAGCAGGTTCAGATGGATGAAATCGATGTCTCGTTTGATCTCGTCGGAAATCCGCCACTGTACGTCCTTCTCGACGAAATACTTGCGGCGCATGCGCGGGGCGGTCTCGCGAAATGAAGCTTCGCGGTAGACGCCCCTGCGAGCCTTGGCAAGCATCCTCCGCGAGATATCGGAGGCATAGACACGCAGATCGACTCCGGGCTGCAAGCCCGCCTCACGCGCCAGCATCGCGATGCTGTACGGCTCTTCCCCACTCGAACATCCAGCGGACCAGATCCTGATCGGCGACGGGTCTCGCCCCGCTCGCGCGTTCTGGAACTCCGGAATGATCTCGTGGACCAGAGCGTTGAGCTGGCTGGACTCCCGAAAGAAGTACGTCTCATTCGTCGTCAACACATCGATCAAGCAGGAGAGCTCGTCGCTTCCCGGTGGGCCGTTTCGGAGATGAAACTGGTAGGCCGCAAAGCTCCCCAGGTCGAGCTCCCGGAGTCTTCTGACGAGACGCTTCTCGAATAGGACTCGAGCCTCTTCACCAAAGTGAAGCCCGGAATGCTCGCGTACGAGTCGCGCGAACATCCGGAATTCGGCGTCCGTGAGCTGGGGGCCGTCGCTAGCGAGGGCCGGTTTCATCCCACTCCACTCTCGAGTCGATTGAGGGCGCGGAGAGTCACCCTGCGCACGAAATCGTCCTGCTCGAGATCGAGCCGGCGAAGAATGGTGGGGACGGCTCTCACGAAGCGGCGATCGGCCAGTGCCTGGATCGCCTCGGCACGCACAGACCAATCCGGGTGAGAGACAAGCGGAACGAGCGCCGCGATGCCCTCTGCTTCGGAGTGCGTACCGACGCAACGGACCGCCTCGCGCACGAGCTCCGGCTCCGGACGCGAGAGCACCCCCTCGGCCCGAGCCGCCTCCGCGCCACCGATCTCGCAAAGCGCTTCCACGGCAGACAGCGCGACCGGTGCATCATCCTCCAGCGCCGCGCCCAGCACCTGACTGGCTGCTTGTCGGCATCGCTCGTCGTCCGAATAGGCGAAGCGACCGACCAGCGATCGAACTGCGGCCGAACGAACTCTGGAATCGGGATCCGCGGCAAGGCGTTCGAGGTCATCCACCGACCTGTTGCCCTGGGAGGCGCCAAGCGCCGTTGCGGCGGCAATTCGCACAGAGGGCGACTCATCAGCGAGTGCGAGCCGAAGTGGCTCGCCAGCGGTACCCGGTTCGAGCCGGGCGAGGGCTTCGACTGCGGCGCGCCGCACGGCCGAGCTGGCGTCCTTCAACAAGAAGGCAACGACAGGAGAGTCCTGATGGCGCCCGATCCTTCCCAGCACCGTGGCGACCGCGAGACGAACGCTTTCCGGGGCTCCCTCCAGGCATGCGGTCAGCAGCCCGATCGCCTGCTCGGTCGCGTCGCACTCGCCTCCTGCGATCGGCTTCGCGACATCGATCAGCCCATCGATCATTGCGGCGACTTCCTCTTCGGCTTCGAAATCCTCCTCGATCGCGGCCTCAGCCAGGCGTCGCACCAGAGGCGGCAGCGCTTCGGTCAAGCGACGCTCTCCAATTGCGAGGGCCGCGGCCATGCGAACTTCGGTGGCCACATCGTCGAGCGCGGACAGCAGCCGCGCCGGCCCCTCTCGACCATCGGTGCGGCCCAGCAGGACGCAGGCGTCGCGCCTCGCCGCTGCATCGAGTTCGTTCCAGGCGGCGTCGATGGTCTCCTCTGCGATGGGCCCCAGCGCCTCGAGGGTGGTCAGCGCAACGTGCACGAGCGCCTCGTCGCCCCCGGCGCGGAGGATCGGAACGACCGCTGAGGGATCTGCCACCAGTCCCAGGAATTGGATCAGCGCCAGACGCATCGCGAGATCGGCTTCGGGTAGCCGCTCGAGCGCACTTGGCACCGCACGCTCGCACGCGAGGGCGGCTTCTCGAATCTTCCGGGTCGTCTCTTCGATTTGATCGGGCTCGGCGCGCCCCACGATCCGCAGGAGGGACCGAATGGAAGCCTCGCGACTCGATAGCGACCGCGACCCGAGACCCTTTAGAAGCACGTCGATGGCGGCTTCGTCATCGTCGGCCCGTCCCAGCAGGGCCATGCCTGCGGGCCCCAGGACCGGATCCGCCAGCACGCTTCCCAACTCGCTCGCGCGAATCGGCTGTTCCAGAGCCGTCAGGGCATGGATGGCCGAGAATCGCACCAGCTGGTCTTCGGCCACGTCCGTCGCCTTGCGCAGCAGCGCCTGCGGCACACCGACGCCGCCAATCACGCCGAGTGCATCCGCCGCCGCGGCGCGAACATTCGGATCGTCATCGTCGAGCATCTCTTCGAGCGGCTCTCGGGCGAGCGGATCTGCGATGCCCGCTAGCGCGTCGACAACCAGCTTGCGTACATCGACGTCTTCGCTGGCGCGCGCCTCGAAGAGCTTGGGAAGAGCCCTTCCGCCGAGCGATACCAGGGCTTCCACGGAGCCGTTGCGTCGGCCGGAATTCTCGCCGTCTCCCAGTGCGTTGACCAAGGCTCCGGCGACGTCGGCGTCCTGCGGGCTGGCAACCAGCCGCTCGACCGCCGCTTTGCGAACGCGCCAGCTCGAATCTCCGAGGCACTCGATCAGTGCGAGAATCGCCTGAGCGGCAGGCAACGCATCGACGCGTTCCACGGCGAGACGGCGCACTTCTTCGTCTGCGCTCTGAAGATCCTGAGCAACGCTTTCACGATCGCGCTCCTCAAACTCGAGATTCATGAACCGCTCCGCGAACTGGCCACACGAAGCAACTCCTCGGCGAGAAAATCACGCTGCTGGCGCAGGGACGCATCGATACGAGCCGCGACGAGCGCCCGCCCTTCGGCCATCTCCGCATCCATTGCCTCGAGAACGTTACCTGCGCGCACGGCCGCGTCGAATTTTTCCTGGTTGTAGAGAACGATGTCGGATACGACGATACGCGCCAGGCGCTCAGCCTGCTCGACTTCTTCGCTACGCTCCGCATCACCGGCAGGCGTCACCTCGCTGGGCGCGCCTTGGGTGGAAGTCTGCGCCGGGCTCGGGCTGGGGATCGCAACCGGAGCCGGCGCCGGGGCCGGCGGTTCGACGATCGTTTGGACTGGGAACGGCCGCGGCGTCATCGAAATCGATGTGGAACCCTCGCTTCCGCGCCCCGCCATACCCGGCATCTCGTGTGGGCTGCTCGATGAACTCTGCGGAAACGGTGCGAGCCCAATTGAACCCGGTTCGGAATCTTCGTCCGGCGTCATCGGCAGCTTTGGCCCGGCGGGCGCAACGGGCGGATTATCGCTTCCCACTGGCAACCCAAAGCTCGACAGGATCGCCTTGAGACCCGCGGGCAGCTGCGGCCGTTCGAGGTACGAGTCGGCTCCGTATAGCTCGCTGGGAGGCCTCCGGTAGCGCTCGGGGTCGTGAATCGCGCCAACCAGCGCCACTTTGATGTGACGCAGGCTCTCGTTTCGCTTGACGAGTTCACAGACCTGAAAGCCAAACATCTTGGGCAAGGCCGCATCGATCACGATCGCCCGCGGAATCATCCGCTGGATCGTCATGATTGCCTCCACCCCGTCGTGAACCAGGATGGGCTGCAATCCCCAATGAACCAGAGCCCCAGCAGTCGCCTTGCCCTGCTCGATCTCGGGGTCTGCGATCAAGACCAGTCGATCGCGGTCCGTCGGCGGCTCTGCCGGATCCGGCGGCGCGCTCAACGGAGATGCCGTTGCATGCGCCGGCGAGCGCTCGCTGTCCGCCGCCAGCGACGCCTGACTGGAGGGCGGCACGATGGTCTCAGCGCTCTCGCGGTCCTTCGATTCCGGCTGTGCGGCAGGCGGGCGAACCCTGAAGATCGCCTCACAGCGTGAACAACGAAGTCGGACGCCCTCGGAGCGCAGGCGACTCGGCTCGATTCGATAGCGCGCACCGCAGCCGGGGCAATCAGCGATCATCTTCAAGCTCCCACGCGACGAAAGTGAAACTTCATCCTGTCCTCATCCAACACTGAATTCAGAGTCTGAACTGATTGACCTGGTCTCGAAGGGCAGCTGACTGTCGCTGCAGCCCCTTGGTAGCTTCATCCATCCGCCGCGCGGACTCCTCGTTGCTCGCAGTCCGCGTTTCAACCTCCTCGAGAAACTCCACAGCGGAGCGACAGGCCGCGGCCTGCTCCTGGAGCGCGTCGTTGATCTGCTCCACCGCTTCGCGGATCCCCTCGACACTTCCACGAATCCGACCCGAGCCTCGCGCTTGCTCCTCCGTCGTTGCCCGAACTTGGCGCGCAACGTCGCGCATCGTGGCAGCACTTCCATCTACCACGCTGTTGCCGCGCTCCTGTTCCGTCGCCGCGTTGAGGATCTGCTCCGACCCACCGCGAACTCGCTCCATCAGCTCGACCACGCGCGAAGCGGCCTGCACCTGCTCACGAACCGCAAACACGATCCCCTGAATGCGTTGACCGCTATCCCGAGACGCTCGGGTAATTTCCTCCAGCGATAGGCCGGCTTCAGCGGAAAGATCGACGCCCGAGGCGACGCTCCGGGTTCCGTGCTCAATCGCTCCGATCGCGTTGGCCCCTTCCTCCTGGACCGCGCGAATCAGGCTTCCGATCTCCTTGGTCGACGAAAGCACGCGATCTGCAAGGTCCTTGATCTCCTCCGCCACAACGGAAAACGGTTTGCCGTGCTCGCCCGCCTGGGCGGCGATGATCGCGGCGTTGAGTGCGAGCAGGCTCGTCTCGTCGGCCACATCGTCGATCACGTCAACGATCGCTCCGATCTCCTTCGTCCGCCCGCCGAGATTGCGAATCACCTCTTCGGCCGTCTCGGTCGCGACGCGAATCGCGTCCATTCCCTCGATTGTCTGGCGAACCCTCGCCTGTCCGATCTCGGCGCTGGCTACGACCTCATGCGACAGGCGCGCAGCTTCGTCGGCTGTGGCATCGACTTCTCGAAGCGAACTCGCCATCTCATCCATCGACGACGACGTTTGGAGGGACGCCTCCGCGAGCGACTGCGTACTCGCCGCCACTTGGCGAACACTCCGCCCCATCTGCTCGATCGAGGTGGACACCTCGTCCACCTTCGCCGTGAGCGTTCCGGCGGTATCGTTCAAGTCGTGTCCCGATGCGCCCAGCTCCAGGATCGAGCTGGACGACTCCTCGACCGAGCTGTTGAGAGCCTGAGAGGAGTCGGCGATTCCGCGAACCTGTCTGTTGATCGCCTCCATCGATGCCGAGACCTGCCGGATTCCACTCACCTGGTCGACGGTCACCGCAGCGACGCTCTCCGATACCAATGCGATCTCGCCCGCATCGGCCTCGACCCGATCCGCTGCTGACGACACCTGGGAGATGGTCTCGCGGATCGATTTCGCCATTTCCTCGAACGACCGAGAAAGCTCACCGAGCTCGTCCTCGGACTCCAGCACGCGGCCAAGACGCAGATCCCCGGATGCCATCCGTTCGGCATTGGTGCGAAGCCAGTCGGTCGCGTGGCTTGCATCGCTCGAGAGCAACCAAGCCAGAATGGCGCCCACCGCGATTGCGACGACGACCAACACACCGAAGGCCTTCCACACCTGCGTTGCATCCAGCTGTAGAGCGCTACGCGGTGTCGACGCCAGCAGCGTGCGACCATCGGCCAGCGCTCGCCAGGCGAACACACTCTCGGACGGGAGCGTTGCACTGTGCCCCCGGTCGATACCGCGCTCGCGTTGCTGCTTGATGTGCAAGCGAACGGGCGGCTCGAGGCCGGCACCGGTACCACTCGAGTCGGTCTCGAAGTCGAGAAAAACCACGCCGAGGGGCGCTGCGAGACTCGGATCCTCTCCCAGCACTGCCCTCAGGGCAGAGGGGAGGCCTTGCCGGTCGATGCGAGCGATGACGGCCTCGAGGACGCCGTGTTGCCAGCGGATCGTGAATTCCTCGAGAGCGTCCGAGGCCGTGACCAGGGACATCGAGACGGAGAAGACCATCGGAATCGTGGTGAGACCCAACACGCATCCGATCATCTTCGCACGCAGCGATACGGGTCTGACCAAGTCCCGACGCACGCTCGGGTCGTCGATTTCGGTCGCAAGCGCCGAGCGAACCTCTTCGATCTCGCGCTTCACCATGAACAGCATGAAGCTACCGGCCGTGAATCCGGCCGCGACCCCGGCGAGCACCAGGGTTGCAGCGTCGTGCCAGCCGAACTGATCGAACCGAAATTTCATCAGGATCGAGACGAGCAAACAAGGAACGATCCAACCCACGCCACCGACCAGAGCCAGCTTCATGGGCAGGGCCATGACCGCGGCGAACGCCGCCCGCCGCTCGTCTTCGCTCGCCTCGGCTTCGGCCCGCTGCTTCAGATACACGCCGATCGGGCGCAGAATCCGCGACTGCATTCCCGCCATGGGAAACGTAACCAGGACTCCGTAGCCCACTGTGAGCGCGAAGAACCAGCTCCACTCATCCGCCGTCAGACGCAAGAGCGTATGAAGGAAGCCAATGACGATCGCCACCCCCGGCAGCGACACCCAGAACGAGAGCGCAATGACGCGTCGGTTGAACACGGTCGGGCTGACCAAGGCTTCTCTCATGCCGCGTCCTCATGAGCCGGAAGCGCTGATCGGTAGACGCTCTCGAGGAGGTGCTGCACGGACAGCACCACGATAGGCTCGGAATCGGGAAACCGAACGATGCCTCTGGCCGCGTCATAACCCGCCTGTGTGGCGAGCGATGGCGGCGGCTCGAGCGAAGCGACGGCGATCTGTAGAACCTCCACCGCAGCGTCGACGCCGAAGCCCACCACGAGCCCGTCGGTTTCGACGATCGCGACGCGGGCTCGATTCGACACCTCGACGGGGCACTCGTTGAGGACCCGGCCCAGATCCACGACGGGAACTACCGCGCCGCGAAGATCGATGACCCCCTCGATCAATTGCGGGGACTTCGGAAGCGGAGTCACCCGTTGCCATCGGACGACTTCCCTCACATGGGCGACGTCGAGAGCCACGACGAGGTTTCCCACTTCGAAACAGCCGAGAGTGATCTGCTCGTGCGCGGAGTATGCGGCGTTGGTGTCAGACATCGATGGCCAGCACCCGGTCCAGATTCAACAAGGACACGAACCGATCTCCGAGGGTACAGAGCGCCTCGACAGAGCCGGATTCCGACCCGGCCGCCGGCCGAATCGCCTCCTCCGAGAGCGTGACGACCTCTCGGACGGCGTCCACCAGAAAGGCGGCAACCTCTCCCTCCTCACTCCGCGTGACGATGATCCGACTCCGCCGGGTGGGTTCGCTCGCTTCCAACCCGAGGCGGCGCCTCAGGTCGATCACTTCGATGATCTCGCCCCGGAGCGAAACTACGCCTCGAACGTCCGGCGACACGCGCGGAATGGGAGTCACCGGTCTCATCCGGACGATCTCTCTCACCCTCTCGACTGGAATCGCATAGGGCGACCCGTCGAGTTCGAACGAGAGCAGTTGGCGCTCGTCCTGGACCGCAGCGTCCTCGGCATCCACGAGGGAGGCTGCTCGCGCGAGGCTTTCCCAGTCCGGAGGAACTTCGGGGGACGGTCCCACTTCGCTCATGCGCTATCCCTCCGGTGCAGAACATCTTCGATCACGCTCGACACATCGATGACGAGAACGGGGTCCTGATCTCCCAGTTCGGTTGCTCCGGCGATTCCGCGGACGGAAGTAACTGGCCCCTGGATCGGCTTGATCACGGTATCCTGTTGGCTATACAAGCGGTCCACGAGCAACCCAACGCGCAACTCGCCCAAGCCGACTACGACTGCGAAGAGTTTGGCGTCTGGCTCGCACGAGCTGATCCCGAACTCCACGTCGAGCCTCCGCAGGGGTAGCGCTTCCCCGCGCAGGTCGAGGAGCTCCCGCCCTTCGCTGTACTGAATCTCGTTGAGGTCGATCAACATGGTCTCGAGGACGGAGTTCATGGGAATCGCAAAACGATGGCTACCCACGCCGACAATCAGGGACTGAATGATCGCGAGGGTGATCGGCAGTGTCATCGAGACCGTCGTGCCCTGGCCGGGAATCGACTCGATGTCGACCGCACCGCCGAGCGCGGTCACATTGGCGCGAACCACATCCATTCCCACGCCACGCCCGCTCGTCTCGCTGACTTCCGAACGCGTGGATAGGCCCGGCGCAAAGACCAGGTCCAGAACCTCCTTGTCGCTCAGCGAGTCGCCTGGCGAGACGATGCCGAGTGACTCGGCTCGCTCGCGCAGGCTGTCTCGGTCGATTCCCCTGCCGTCATCGCCAGCGGCAATCACGACGTGATTGCCCCGCTGATACGCCTCGATGCGAATACAGCCCTCCGGCTCCTTCAGGGCTGCCAGGCGCTCCTCGATGGGTTCGATCGCGTGGTCGATCGCATTTCGAACGATGTGCATCAGCGGGTCGATCAGCTCCTCGACGATGAGCTTGTCGAGCTCGGTCTCAGCACCGGAGACTTCGAGCCGAACATCCTTCTGGAGATCTCTGCGAAGTGCCCGCACCACACGCGACACCTTGTCGAATACCTGCCGCATCGGAACCATGCGAACTTCCAGCACTGCTGACTGCATGCCTGCCAGCTTGCGTTCGAGCGACTTGTGTATTTTCGCCAGATCTTTTCCCAGCTGCGCGGTCTCCGTTCGCGAAGCGAGCTGTGATGCTATGTCCCCGATGGCGACCCGTTGTATCACCAGCTCGCCCACGAGGTTCATGAGCTGATCCAGCTTGTGAATGTCGACACGTACCGTCTCGCTGATCGAGCGAAGGGACTCCCCGGTGACGGGCGACGATTGGGAAGTTTCGCCTTCGGTATCGATGGGCAAAGCCGGTGAAATCGCCGGACTGGTCGTCGGCGCGGTCGCGGGAGCCTGTCGGACCCAGCGCACTCCCACCTCTGGGGAATCGATCCGCTCCACAAGCTCATCCACGGAGAGCTCGGTAGCGGCGAGCAGCGAGAATCGAATTTGGGATTCCGGCGCATCACCGGGCGCCGGAAGGGTGGAGATCACTTCTCCGACTTCCCGTACCGCTTCCGAAAGGCCCGATAGGCCTTCCTCGAAAGACATGATCTCGAAGGTCGAGTCCACCATCATGATGTGGCGCCCACGCACGAGGCTCTCGCGTAGCCGGTGTTCTTCATACTCGGTCAGTGCGCGCAGCAACGAACTGTCGATGTCGAGAGACTCGAGCACGTCTTCGGAGACGACCGGTGCATGGATCATGGTCTCGATGCGGCTCGCCAGGTCCTCGATCGGACCAGCGAACGCGGCCAATGCGTCCTGATCTCCAACAGACTCCAAGAGGCTTGCAAACGTCTGTACCGCTTCGACGATCAGGTTCAAGGCGGGCGAGTCGAGGGCAACCCGACCCAGCCGCAGCCCATCGAGAATTCCCTCGAGGTGATGCGCCAGACCCTGGATCGAGTCGAGTCCAAACATTCCGGCGAGGGCCTTGAGGGAATGCGCGGAGCGAAACAGTCGATTGATCAGATCCGGTGAGACCTCGGCATCGGCGGCGCGCTGATCGCTGAGGTCCGCGAGACCCTCGCGCATGCGCTCGAGGATGTCTTCCGCCTCGGAGACGAACTCCAGGTCCGCCTTGCCCGCGGCGGGCTTTCGGCTACGGCGAGTCGCCATGGCGCTACTCGTCCCGCCGCGGTAGGGAGAGCAGGTCCACGACGAGCTCCTTCAGGGCTTCGGGAGCGAAGGGTTTGACCAGGTAAGCATCGGCGCCCAGCCCGACTCCCTTCTCGCGGTCGCGCTCCGAACCCTCGGTCGACACGATGATGAGGGGGATCGATCGATAGGCCGCGTTGCTCTTTGCGAACGACACCAACTCGAGCCCGTTGATGTCGGGCATGTTGATGTCCGTGACGATCAGATCGAAGGATTCGCGCGGCAGGTATCGCAGCGCTTCGAAGCCACTCGATGCTTCGGTGATCTTCACTGGACTTCCGAGATCCTCGAAAGCTGCACAAAGCAGTGCCCTCATCGTAGGAGAATCTTCCACGATCAGGATGTGATGCACGGCCCCCTCCCACGCGGCATAGATGGCGAATTCGGCCGCTCTAGGTATCGGGACGCCAGCGGTGATTCTTGAGGGGTTCTGGATACTTCCGGTGCTGCTTCGCGTATCGATGTCCGCTCGACGGGGCTCGACGCCAGGGAGCTACGAGAGCTCGGGAACGCGCGAGAGTGCGCGCTCCAGCAGCGCGCGCTCGAGTGCGAGGCCGGCTTCGTGAAGAGCGATCTCCAGAATCGTGGTATCTCCGACTGGATGCGCTCGGGATGCGTTGTCAGCGTACAAAAGCGCTACCACGCGAGCGCCGCTGGTGATCGGTGCGACGTAGGCCTCGGAGGGGGCCAGCTCACCGAGGCGCGCCAACAGCTCGTGGTCGCCCTTACCCGTCGGGCCCGAGTGAAGTGCGGCACCGCTCTCGATGACGCTCTGAAACCATTCGACTTCCATGACCGGAAACTCGAGATTGCGAAATTCGTCGTCGCTCGGACCTCCTCGGCGATCGAGTCCGCGTTGAGCGATGCCAACGGCGGTATCGTCGCGGACCATGAACATGGCGACACGGTCCAGGCTCTGTGACGCGAACTCCAGCACGAGGGATAGCACCTCGCCGTGCATCGAGGGGTCGCGGATCCGTTCGCTCAGTGCACGCAACTTCTCCAGCCCCTCCGAAAGCGAGTCCTCCACAGGAGCGCTGGCTGGCTGGCGGGCGCCGGCGGTCACGGGCGCCGCGCGTTCCGCCCAACTCGCAACGTCCACACCAAACGCCCGAGCCGCATCTTCGAGTTGGTCCCACTTGCGCCGGTTGGCGAGGTACGCCGGTGCGGGGCCGGTGACGACGGCATCGACTGCGTCCATGGATTCGGCGGACTGGGACCCCTCGTATGTGTTGACTAGAACCGGCATCGAGGGAGCGAGCAGCTTTAGGCGTCGAACTAAATCTCCGCCAACGAGATCGATGGAAATGAGTATGACCGGGATTTTGCCCCGACGGAGATACTGGCGAATCCGGTCCAATCCGCTCTTGGAATTCTGGAAGATGTGCACACGCTGGAACAGATCCGCCAAAGCTGCTTTCTGCCACTCCAGGGTGCTCAGCTTTGGATCGATCGCGATCACGCAGGGTGCGGCGTCAGTCCCGCCACGCGAAGCTTTGGTGGGCTCCGCCGCCGCAACGATTTCCAGGCCTGGCGCTTCGCGCTGAGCGGTGGCTTGAGCCAGCACCGAGTGGGCCGCCTCCGGGTCTGGCAAATCGTCGGAGGCAATCACGCTCTCGACGGCGCCCGAATTCGCGGGTTCGGAGTCCGCGAATTCGGCCTCACCGCTGAACAGGGGGTCGTCGTCGGCCGACGACTCGTCCAGGACTTCGTATGCGCCACTCTCATCGCCGAGGCGAGTTGCCTCCATCGTGAGAAACTGAGCGTTGATGCCAGTCGGCATCAGGATTTCGCGGTCTCGAGCGTCGATCTGGTCGCGCACCTCGAAGCTGAACTCGCCGGCGCCCCAGGAAAAGATCTCGAGCACGCTGCGCTCCACGTGCTCGCGCCGCAGAGAGTCGAGGCGTTCCGGAGTCAGCGAGGTGCATTCGCCAACGACCTCCTCCAGCGAGACCCCCCGCGCTCTGGCCAGCTCCCGAGCCTGCTCAAACTCGGCCGGGCTCACGAAGCCCGGGCCGACGAGCAAGCCTCCGAGCTCTTCTGGCCCGCCCTTGATGTAGGCCGCCCGAACCAGGCCCCCGCGGAAGACGATGCGCCCTTCCCCGTCCTCGGACTGAATCAACAGCAGGCCAGACTTTCGCGACAGGCTGACGATCTGAAGAATGTCCCCGAGACCGAGGTCCTCGAGGCTTCCGACCAAGCTCATTCTGGCCACTCCGCAGGGTCTAAGGCAGCGAACGCGCACCGGGAGCAGCTAGAGAACAACGCACCGCCGTTTCCGCAGGAGCTCGTTCCGAGGCTGATTCCGACTGATTACCGAATAGGGGATCGGCGAGCGCTGGAGGCACCTTGAACGGTCCATTTATGGGGAAAAGGACCCGCCCTAAGCGGGGAAGTTCGTCGAGAGCTCGGGCGATCCAGCGATTCGCACCTCAACGCCGGGGGGAAAGCCTTCCAACCCGAGTGAGCCCAGGCTCGAAAGTGCTGGCTCCCCCTCTGTCTGTACCAGCAACACCCTCATTCGACCCTCTCGCTCCGCCATGGCCATCGCCGCACCGCAGAGCAGTGCTTCGAGGCCCTGCGGGTGAGATTCAACGGCATCGGACGCCAGAGCCAACGCCACCCGCTCGACCCGGAGACCCAGCGCCCGAGAGAGGGCGTCGCGGCCCACCTCCCGCCAGACGCCGACACCGAGGTCGGACCGCGCTCCCAGACCTACCGCCAGCAACAGGGGCGCATGGAGCGCTCCGCCGGTTGGGAGCAAGACGGCGTCGCCGACCGCGCCGCTGAGCTTTTCCGACGAGCACAGTGTCCAGAGTTCGCCACACAGCCGCCAATCCACGCGTCCTGCTGCACCTCGAAGTGGGCGATCCTCGGGAGCCCAACCGACGACCGCCAAGTCCGCGCCGATTCTTTCGAGTAGGCCGTCGCAGAACTCGATCGTGAGGGCCGGCGTCACGTCGGCTCCTGACGCGTTTCCACCTCCTCCACCCGAGAGGACGAATTCGTGATCACGCGGGCCACGGCGTCGAGAACGCCGTTCACGAAGGCTGACGAGGACTCGGTGCCGAAGCGTTGAGCCAGCCGAATCGCCTCGTCGAGAATGATGGATACCGGGGTCTCGGTGTGGGTCAGCTCGTAGACGGCGATTCGCAACACGTTGCGATCCACGGCGGCCATCCGTGACAGCTTCCAGTTCGTGGCGCTCTCCGACAGCACAGCGTCGATTTCTGCCAGGTGTGCGGCCGTACCGCTAGCGAGCTCGAGCGCGAAGTCGCGAGCGCCCGCCGGGAGGTCGAAGTTCTGCGCGACTCGCTCGAAGATTTCCTCGATACACTCGCGCGGGTTCGCGCCAAAGCAGTCGCCGAGATCAGCCGCGTAGAGTGCTTGCAGCGCCGCCTGCCGGGAGCGTTGGCGCGGCGCCCGACGCGAGTCACTCACGATAGAGGCTTGGGTCGCGCACCCACCTGGGCCATCAGCCGGGCCATCTCGATGGCAGCCAGCGCCGCCTCTTCGCCCTTGTTTCCGTGCTCCCCCCCTGCCCTCGCGAGCGCCTGGGGAACATCGTCGGTAGTCAGAACTCCAAAACCCACTGGAATAGAGGTGTCGCGCATCACCTCCCGCAGCCCATCGGTGACACCCCGACACACGTAGTCGAAGTGCGGAGTGCCTCCCCGAATGACCGAACCCAGTGTCACCAGAGCGTGATAGCGTCGGCTCGTGGCGAGCGCCCTGGCCGCCAGCGGGATCTCGAAGGCGCCCGGCACCCAGGCGACATCGATGTCCGCTCGAGCCGCACCCCGACGAACGAGTTCTTCGGTGCAGCCGTCGAGCAGCTTCACCGAGATCAGATGGTTGAAACGCGACACCACCACTGCGAAGCGCATGCCCGCAGCATCATCGGAGCTCTCGTAGTGATTCATCGACTCGCTCTCCGACGTTTCGATCCCGGCTGGCGCGCACCTGGGTACTGGACCGGGCCGTGAATATACACGTCACCACCCATCCGACTCACACGAGCCTCGAGCGTCGGAGTTCGGGACAGCGCACGCAGGCCAAGCCCCCCGAGAGATGGAAGCCCGTCGCCCCCCAACAAGCGAGGCGAGACGAACCAATGCACTTCGTCGACCAGGCGGGCTTGCATCAACGCCCCCGCGAGGCCTCCCCCGCCCTCGACGAGAATCTGGGTGAGCCCCTCACGGGCCAGCTTGGAGACCGCGCTCACGAGATTGAGCTTCCCATCGCGCAGCGGCACCTCGAGTAGCCGAACACCCTGCGCCTCGAGCGTGGCCTTGCGACGGGCGCCGGCTCGCGGACTACAGAGGACCCAACTTGCACCGAGCTCCCGCCGATGCAGCGCCGCAGTCTCCGGCACACGCAACCTGGAATCCACCACCACGCGAACCGGCTTGTGGACGATGCGCCCGTTTCGACGCGCGACCAGCTCGGGATCGTCGGCGAGCGCAGTCCCCGAGCCCACCAGGATCGCATCCACGCGCGCTCGCATTCGATGAACCGCTGCGCGCGCTTCGGGACCGGTGATCCAACGCGACTCGCCGCGCGCGGTAGCAATGCGGCCGTCGAGGGAGCTCGCCAGCTTGAGCATCGTGAAGGGCCTTCCGGTCTCGCAAACCGAGAGAAACCCACGATGTTGGGTTCGGCATTCGCCGTCGAGCACGCCGACGCGAACGTCGACTCCCGCACGCCGCAGGCGACGGATTCCTGACCCCGCCACTCCGGGGTGGGGGTCCCGGTGCCCCACGAATACCCGGCGAATCCCCGCGGCCACGATCGCATCCGTGCACGGGCCCGTGCGACCGCGGTGGCAGCACGGCTCGAGTGTCACCGCCATGGAGGCGCCCCGCAGCTGCCTCTCGCCATGGCGGCGGCGCGCCCGTTCCAGTGCGACCACTTCGGCGTGAGCCCCGCCGACCGGACGGGTCGCTCCTGTCGCGAGCACACGCTCACCCCGGAAGCAGATCGCTCCCACGGGTGGATTGGGGTGGGTGCGACCCTCCACGCCACGGGCGGCCCGAAGCGCGCGCCGCATGGCCGACTCGGGCGTCATCCAGACGCCTCGATCGACTCGAAGAAATCACGGTAATCATCGGCACCCTGGAAGTCGAGAAAGACTGAAGCGAAGCGGGCGGCGGCCAGGTGATCCAGTCCGACTAGCTCGACCATCATGCGCTCGCCGACGAGACGGCTCGTGACTTCCTTTTCGCCCAGTTCCTGCACGTGTCGCTCCACGCGATCCACCAGGCGGTCGAGAACCGACGCGCTCACAGGCCGTTTCTCGCAGGCCTTCTGCACCGCGGTCAGGAGCTTGTCGCGCTGGTAGTCTTCCCGTCGCTCGTCACGTTTGACGATCTTGGGAAACACCTCTTCAATGCGTTCTCGAGTCGTAAAACGTCGCCCACATTCGAGGCATTCGCGGCGGCGGCGAATCTCGTTGCCATCCCGACCCAGACGGGAGTCGATCACCCGATTGGCTGGATCGAAACAGTAGGGACAGCGCACGGCTCAGTCGCAGTCGTCCCAGCGGTCCTGGTACAGCGGAAAACCGCGGCACAGATCCTCGACGTCGCCGCGAATCGAGTCGAGCGCTTCGACGTCGCCGAGCTGCTGGAGCGCCCGCGCAACGAGATTTCCGATCTCCTTCATCTCTCCTTCGCCCATGCCCCGGGTGGTCACAGCGGGAGTGCCCAGACGGAGCCCCGACGTCACGGTCGGCTTCTGCGGGTCGAAGGGAACCATGTTCTTGTTGGTCGTGATTCCCGCGCGCTCCAGTGCAATCTGGGCCGCCTTGCCGGTGGCATCGCGATCTACAAGCGAGAGCAGGAACAAATGAGTGTCAGTACCGCCCGTGACCACCTTGAATCCGCGGCTCGAAATCGCCGCGGATAGCGCTCTGGCATTGGAGACGATCTTGGCACAGTAGTCGCGAAACGACGGCGCCAGAGCCTCCCGAAAGGCCACCGCCTTCGCCGCGATCACGTGCATCAACGGTCCTCCCTGACCTCCGGGGAAGACGGCACTGTCGATCTTCTTGGCGAACTCCGAGTCGCAGAGAATCATTCCTCCCCGGGGGCCTCGCAATGTCTTGTGGGTAGTCGTGGTGATCACCTGGGCTTGACCGACCGGACTCGGATGGAGCCCGCCCACGACCAGGCCCGCAATGTGAGCGATATCCGCGAACAGGATCGCTCCAACCTCGTCGGCGATGGAGCGGAACGCCCCGAAATCGATGGTGCGAGAGTAGGCGGTCGCGCCG
This sequence comes from uncultured Opitutales bacterium, assembly GCA_964194865.1. Lineage (GTDB taxonomy): Bacteria > Myxococcota_A > UBA9160 > UBA9160 > SMWR01 > CAXMOC01. Next base: position 60,875 of record CAXMOC010000229.1, read on the forward strand.
CATTGAATCAGCTTCGGCCGATGCTTCAACGCCGAGGCCCGCAGATCGTCGTAGTCGATCCGCTCGTCGTCCTTTCGCACCCCGTAGGGCACCATCTGGTAGAGCTTGCCCGAGAAATTCACCGGGCTTCCGTGGGTGAGATGGCCGCCGTGATCCAGACTCATCGCCAGCACGGTGTCGCCCACGTCGAGTAGCGCGCGGTAGACCGCTTCGTTGGCCTGGGAGCCCGAATGGGGCTGCACGTTCGCGTGGTCCGCTCCGAAGAGCTCGAGCGCTCGACGGATCGCGAGCCTCTCCACCTCGTCGACGTGCTCGCATCCGCCGTAGTAGCGTCGACCCGGATAACCCTCGGCATATTTGTTCGTCAGTACGGAACCGGCCGCCTCGAGCACCGCTTCCGATACGAAGTTCTCAGAGGCGATCAGCTCCAGACCCAGCGCCTGGCGCTTGGCCTCCTTTCTCAGAAAACCGGCGATCTCAGGATCGGCGTTGACGAGGCTCTGGTCGCTCGCTGGCTTCTGGTCTGCGGTGAGCGAATCGATCATCGCGATTCGGCGGGCGTGCCGCCCCCCATCGAAAGGTTCGTTCAACCAAGCGTCGACGACGCTCCAGGCGGCCGCCGGCTCGAGGCTGTCGCCGGAGAGCGCCAGCACGTTGGCATCGTTGTGGCGACGTGCGAGCTTGGCCGTCTCGGCGTCGTGAACCAGCGCCGCTCGGACCCCGGGAAAGCGATTCGCGGTGTACGCCACGCCCAGACCGGTGCCGCAGATCACGATCCCGCGCTCGGCCTCACCGCACGCCACCGCGCGCGCGGCCGGCGCCGCGAAGGCCGGGTAGTCCACGGATTCTGCGGTGTTCGTTCCGTAGTCGCGGACCCGGTAGCCATCCGCCTCGAGCCGCTTGCGCAGCTCGTCTTTCAGGCTCGCGCCCCGGTGATCACTAGCCATCACGATCGAGCGATCGGCCCCACCCATGGACCTGCTCCCTTTGCTGGAGATTCGATTCGGCCGCCGATGGAACTGGACCGTCGGCCGACCCAGTTTGCCAGTCTTTGTTGATCTTCGCTCGGTTGGATCGAGCGCCCTATACAGCCCGACCCAGCGTCGCGTTGGTCCCCCCGAACCCGAAGGAGTTCGAGAGCGCGAATCGACACACAGACGACCGCGCCTTGTTGGCGACGTGATCCAGCTGAAACGCCGGATCCGGGCGATCGAGGTTGATCGAAGGTGGCAGGGTACCCGTCTCGACGGCGCGGACGCAGAGCAGCGCCTCCACCGCGCCGGACGCCCCCAGCAGGTGGCCCGTCATGGACTTGGTGGCGGAGACTGGCACCCGATCGGCAGGGGCGCCGAAGACCGCACGAATGGCCCGAGCCTCCGAAACATCTCCCTGGGGCGTGCTGGTCGCGTGGGCATTGAGAGAGTCGAAGTCACCCGGTTCGAGGCCGGCATCCTCGATGGCCAGCTGCATGCAGCGCTGCGCTCCCTCGGCATCCTCCGTGGGTTGGGCCACCGATGTCGAGCATGCCGTCAAGCCTCGAGCCTACCTTTCACGTAGACGAACGCGTCGCCGATCGTCTGGATCTCTTCCGCATCGTCGTCGGGAATCTCGATGTCGAACTCCTCTTCCATCGCCATGACGAGCTCGACAATGTCTAGAGAATCGGCGCCTAGATCATCGATGAAGTGCGCCTCGGGAGCGAGCTCAGCCTTCGTAACACCGAGCTGCTCCACAATGATTGAGGAAACGCGATCTTCCAGAGCCATCTCTCTCCTCCGGAGGGGTCGATTCAGCGTCGCTCGACATCGGTCGCGAGCGCGAAACGCGCCGCCTCGTCGATGTCCCCTAGCGAGGCCATACAACTTCGCTCGAGCTGGCGAGCAATCCGCGCGACCAGTCCGTTCAGGACGCGCCCGGTTCCAATCTCGAGGACGCGGGTCACTCCGAGAGCCACCAACTGTTCGATCATCTCGACGAACCGCACAGGAGCCGTCACCTGTTGCTCGAGCAGTCCGGCAGTTCGCCCTGCATCCGCATTGGGACTGGCTTCCACGTTGGTAATCACCGAGGTGGAAGGAGTGGAGAATCGTACCCGCGCCAGCTCCAAGGCGAGCTTTGCGGCGGCAGGAGCCATCAGGGCGCAATGGAAGGGGGCCGAAACCGCCAGGGGCACGGTTCGCTTGGCGCCCTCCTGGCGTGCGCGCGAACAGGCCAACTCGACCGCCGCAGCGTCGCCTGCGATCACCGTTTGTTGCGGCGAATTGAAGTTGGCGGGAGCAACCACCAGGCCGGTCGCCCGACGCGTCGCTTCGCAGGCGCGTTCGACGTCGTCGGAGGCCAGGCCCAGGACGGCGGCCATGGCGCCGCGACCTTCCGGTACTGCCTCCTGCATGAATCGCCCGCGGGCGTGCACCAGCCGCACCGCGTCTTCGAAATCCAGGGCGCCGCTCGCGACCAGTGCCGTGTACTCGCCTAGGCTGTGACCCGCGAGGAAGCTCGGCGAGATCGAGGTTCGCTCTTCGAGCGCTCGCAACAGGGCAATTCCGGTGGTGAGAATCGCCGGCTGCTGTACCTCCGTGCGGAGCAACTCTTCCTCGGGGCCCTCGAAGCAGACTTTCGAGATCGAAAATCCGAGGGCAGCATCAGCCGAGTCGAAGGCTTCCCGCGCGGCGGCGGAGGCCTCATAGACCTCCCGCCCCATGCCGACCTCTTGCGACCCCTGACCTGGAAAGAGCAGCGCCAGCACGACTCAGCTCACTCTTCGTCTTCGGTTTTCACGATTTCGCGGCCGCGGTAGGTTCCGCAATGGGGACACACGCGGTGAGGGAGCTTGGGCGCGTTGCACTGAGCGCACAGGCTTCGGGCCGGCGTTCCGATCGCGTCGTGGGCTCTGCGCTTGTCTCGTCGGGAACTCGAGGTGCGCCGTTTGGGAACCGCCATCAGATGTCTCCTCGAACCAATTTCTCTCGCATGCCAGCGAGCGCCGCAAAGGGAGAGTCCAGTGTCACGTCGTTGCAGCTGCAGCTGGCCGAGGCCAGATCCACGCCGCAGCTGGGGCACAGCCCGGCACAATCCTCTCGGCACAGTGGTTTCACGGGCAACGCGAGCGAGATGACCTCGAGATAGACGCACCCGAGGTGAATCTCTTTGCCGCGGAACCAGCCCGCCTCCAAATCGTCCCCCAGCCAGAGTCCATCTCGGACCAGTGTCTTGGCACCCTCGGGGTCCGCCGGGACGCGGATTCCTGCCGGCTCGAGAACCAGTCGGAAGCTCTCGTTGAGCGGGTGACGATAGCGCGCGAGGCAGCGCCCGCACTGCAACTCCAAGCTCCCCTCCACGGAGCCTTCCAGATACAGATCCTGACCCATGCAATGAGCGCGGCAGGAGAGCCGCAGCGGATCGTGAATCGCCTCCGGGGGGCGCGCGCCGGGCGGTTGGGCGGAACTCCACCACTCGGCGTCGCCCTCGAAGCTGAAGGAGGTGGGCGAGTCCGTCAATCGATCGAGAAGGATCTTCATTGGCTGACACCGCTCGAAACAAGCTGGGCCGGGGGTCGCTGGGGTTCGGCTGGCCAAGCGCTGGGTTCTGGCCCGAGAAAACTAGCAAAAACAGCGGCTTGAACGAGAAACGGGGATAGCAAAGAGGCCTCCCAGAGGCAACTGGCCGGCGTCCGGTATGCTCGCGCGCGATGCCCCGGGTCCGCACCCGATTCGCGCCGAGTCCCACGGGCTTTCTACACGTCGGCTCGGCAAGAACGGCGCTGTTCAACTGGGCGTTCGCTCGCCATCACGACGGCGAGCTGATCTTGCGCATCGAGGACACCGATCGCGAGCGGTCGACCTCGGAGTTCGAGCGGGCCGTCGTCGAGGGCCTGGACTGGCTCGGGATCGACTGGGACCTGGCTCCGCAGCGGCAGAGCGAGCGGCGCGATCGGCACGCCCAGGTCGTCGACGAGCTGCTGGCCAATGGCCGCGCCTACCGCTGCCGCTGCACCGCGGAAGACATCGAGGAGAGGCGTCAGAAGACCATCGCGGCCGGAGGGAAGTGGACCTACGACGGCCGCTGCCGCGATCTGGACCTGGGGCCCGACTGCGGACCGCACGTGGTCCGACTGCGGCTCCCCGAAGGGGGAAGGCTCGACTGGGACGATCTGGTGTTCGGAGAGTCCGGCCAGGACGCTTCGGAGATCGGCGACCGGATCATCCGTCGCAGTGATGGCCAGCCCCTCTACCACCTCGCGGTCGTCGTAGACGATCTCGATATGGAGATCACCCACGTCATTCGCGGCGCGGATCACCACCCCAACACACCCCTCCAGATCGCACTCTATCGGGCCTTGGACGCCACCCCCCCGCACTTCGCGCACGTGCCGCTCATCGTGGGCCCCGGCGGCAAGAAGCTCAGCAAACGGCATGGACCGGTGTCCGTGCAGAGCTATCGGGACGAGGGTTACCTCGCAGCGGCATTGCGAAACTGGCTGATCCGGATCGGCTGGTCGCACGGCGACCAGGAAATCTTCTCGGCAGCGCAGATCTGTGAGCTCTTCGATCTGAACGCGGTGAATCGCTCCGCCGCCCAAGCCGATGGCGACAAGCTCCTGTGGCTCAATCAGCACTACATCAAGGGCCTCACGACAACCGAGTTGATCACTGCGCTTCTGCCCTTCTTGACTGAAGAAACAACCGGGTCGGTGAAAGACGAACCGGCGCTCGAGAAGCTCGTCGAGCTCCAGCGCGAACGTGGCAAGACACTGGTAGAGATGGCACGGCTCTCGCGCTGGTTCGTGGCGGAAGCCATCGAGCGCGATCCAAAAGCGACCAGCAAGCACCTCAGCCCGGCGATCGCGCCCGCCCTGACGGAGCTGCGAGATCGCCTCGCCGCAATCGATGGCTGGTCGGGCGCTTCGATCGAGGCCGCATTTCAAACCGTGCTCGACCAGCACGAGGGGCTGAAGATCGGCAAGCTGGCTCAGCCGGTTCGCGTGGCCGTCACGGGCGGGACCGTCTCTCCTGGAATCTTCGACACCCTCGAAGTGCTGGGACAGAAGCGGACGCTCGAGCGCATCGGCGAGGCGCTCCTCCTCGTGCCGCCGGCTTGAGGATCGCCAAGACCTCCGGTATAGAAGCCCGAGTTCCCCGGTCGTCTAACGGCAGGACAGCAGGCTCTGAACCTGTCAATGGAGGTTCGAATCCTCCCCGGGGATCCACCCCGCATCTCCCCCAATTCCGCCACCTCGATGCTGGGCCGTGAGACGGAATCTAGAAGGACAGAAAGAGTCGCCCGGGGATCAGCAGCACCAGCAGTGCTCCCAACGCGATGGCGGGGCCGAAGCCGAACGGTGCGTTCCACTTGCGGGTAACCGCCGCCCACCCGAGGCCGAGCAGAAGACCCGCCACCGAGGCCACCAGGATCGTTTCGAGCACTCCCACGGGCCCGAGCACGGCGCCGATCATCGCCAATAGCTTGACGTCGCCGAAACCCACCCCCGGGAACCAGACCCAATAGTCGAGGCTCGAGGGCCTGGGCACCTCCTCGTCGGGTCCGGGCCAGTGTTCGAAGCTGCGACCCAAAGCTCCGGAGACTCGCGCGTGAGTGAAGCCCACCAGCCACAACAGGCCACCACCCAGCAGCGCGCCGCTGAAGGAGTGAATCAGCGCTCGGCTCAGCGACGCCCCAGAGAGCACCTCAGCGGCGGGCACCGCGATCAAGGCCAGCACCAGACCGCCGAGCGAGATCTCGTCGGGGATGATCCGGTGATCGATGTCGATGACGGCGGCTGCGATCAGGGCGGCCGCGAAGCTGCACCAAACGGGCGTCATGGGCGCCGCGCCGAAGCGCCAGGCAATGGCCGCGAATACGAGGCCGGTAAGCAACTCGATGATTGGATAACGCAGAGAGATCGCAGCCTGGCAGCGCCGGCAGCGGCCGCGAAGCCAGAGAAATGCCAGTACGGGAACATTGTCCCAAGGAGCCAGCGCGCCCCCACAATGAGGACAACGGGATCTCGGGTGACTGAGCGACTCGCCGCGAGGCAGCCGATAGATGACGACGTTGAGAAACGATCCGATCGCGAGTCCGAAGCAGAGCGCCATCGTGACCACAAACAGGCGCGGAAGCGCGTCGAACTCGCTCATGTCGGGATTCTAGTGTTCACGATCGAACGCTGTCGCTGTTAACGGAAATCGCGGCGCTCGAAGATCGCGGTCGCCATCACGAGCAAAACCGCTATGTAGCCTACCCCGTAGAGAGTGGGAAGCCAGACGTCCGAGGCCAACACCGGAAGCCCGTGCGCCGCCTCGATCGACAGATTGAAGCTCTCGAGATCGGGCAGGATCCGGTGCATCCAGATGCTCGCGTCACGCGCCAGGGCCGACGTCGCCTCGGAGCCCATATCCCGCAGATCCCGGGTCAAGTGTCCCGTCACCCACAGGCCGCAGGAGAAGAACGATGCGAGCATGGGCGTGGTGAAGGCCGAGAAGAGCGTGGCAATCGCCACCACCACCGCTACTTCGACTCCTGTCAACGCAAAGGCAGCCAGGTGGGAGGCGCCCAATGGCGCGTTCATCAGCCAGGAAGCGGCCGCGAAGAAGAACACCATGATGGCCGTCTGCAACCAGATGATGAGGACGAGCCCCAGGTATTTTCCCAGCAGGAATTCGGCGCGCGAGAGTGGCTTCGAGAGAATCGTGAAGACCGTGCGCCGGTCTACCTCTCGATGAATCAGACTCACGCCGACGAAGATCGAGATGGCAACCGAAAACAGTCGGATCGCCGCCAGACCGAAGTCCTGCAGAATGCGCTCCCTTTCGACGTAGGACAGTGTTGACAGCACGGCGGAGAACGAGATGATCAAGATCGCGAAGAAGAGCAGTGAATAGAGCAGCTTGTTGCGAACCGCTTCGCGCGCGGTGTTACACGCCAACGTCCAGATGCGTCGGATCACGGGCACTCCTCTCTGACACTCACTTGCTCGACGGCGGCCATGAACACGGACTCCAGTGAAACGCGGTGCGGTGTGACAGAGATGACCTCGGCGGCCGCCTCCAGAGCGACTCGCAGAGCGGCGCTGGTATCTTTCTCGGATATGCGAAGCTCGACGCGCCCAGCGTGCCCCCGAAGCTGCGCCCCGAAACGCTCTTCGAGCTCGACGGCCGCCTCTGCGGGAACGTTGGCCAATACGAGATCGGCTTCGGGCTCGCCCGCTCCGAGGAAGTGGTCAATCGCGCCCTCGTAGCGGATCTGGCCGCCCACGATGATCGCGACCCGATCGCAGACCATTTCCACATCGGAGAGGATGTGGGTGTTCATGAAGACGGTCTTGCCCTCGGCCCGAAGCCGGAGGATCAGATCGCGCACCTGCTTGCGGCCGACGGGATCCAGCCCGCTCATCGGCTCGTCGAGGAAGACGACCATCGGGTCGTGAACCAGCGCCTGGGCAATCCCGATGCGCTGCAGCATCCCTTTGGAATAGGTTCGCAGACGCGCGTTTCTGGCATCGGAGAGGCCCACCAGCTCCAACAGCTGATCCACGCGGTCTGCGCGCTTTCGCACGCCGGAGAGGTTCGCGTAGAAACGGAGAATCTCGCACCCGGTGAGATAGTCGTAGAAGTACGGATTCTCCGGCAAGAATCCGATCTGACGACGGAAGGCGGTTTCGCTCACGTCGTGGCCCAGAATCGAGGCGCTCCCGGACGTCGCGCGAACCAATCCCATCAGGACCTTCAGAGTCGTCGTCTTGCCCGCACCGTTTGGGCCGATGAAGCCGAAGATCTCTTGTTCGCGAACCTGGAAGCTGATTCCATCGAGCACGCGCTTGCGTCGAAGTCCGAAGCCGGGACGAAAATCCTTGATCAGGTCTTCGACCCGAACGATCTCCGCGCTCATGACCCCGCCCCCTCACTCGACTCTCGCTGGGAGCGCCAGCGCTCTTGACGCGCTCGGTCGGTGGCGGTCACGTGCAGCTCATATCGGGATCCGTAGAAAGACGAGACGATCTGGCCGCTCTCTGGATCGAGCAGCCACTCGAAGCCGTCGAGGCGGAGCTGGGCCCGTGGCAGCTCCTTCAGCACCGGATTCGGCCCTTCCAGGAGATCCGACACCTGCCTGATGTCGCGTCCCTTGCGTCTCGAGTATTCTTCGCGGGCCTGATCGAGGAAGCGAGCGCGCTCTTCGATCTGGATCTCGTCGAGCGCCTTCAGATATTCGGCCCGCTTGTACTCGTCCTGAGTGGAGTTCGCTATGCGCTCGAGAAATGCCCCCGCGACCTGGATGCCGGCCCGTTTGCTGCGTAGCCGGGCCACCAGCGGTGCCAGGTATTTTGGGGCGCCCTTCAAGCCGATCGCCGGCTCGAGGGCGTCTGCTGCCGCCAGGTCTTCTTGGAGATAGAAAAAGCGGTTGAAGCCGAGATGGTAGTGATTGCGCCAGTCCTGGGGATGGTGACTGATGGCCCGCTCCAGCAGTTTGTTGCCGCGTCGAACCATCTCGCTGTCGCGCGTGAGCCACAGCGCAGCGAACCGATACGGGTGGTCTACCCAGGGGTCGATCCCCGTCACGGTTTCAATCAAGCTCGCAATGATGGGTCCGTGGGCCTCGACCGGACCGTTCTCTCCGCCCACGAGCTCCAAGGCGCGCAGCCAGTAGTAGTCGGCCACGGCGGCGTCGAAACCTAGCGACGCGAGACGCGCGTGTTCTGGACGCGGGACGCGTAGCGTGCCCTGCTGTCTGCGCGAGGTGGTATCGATGTGGGCGTGGGCAGCGCCGGTCAGCGCAAGCGTCACCAGCAAGAGTGCGCAGCGCCTCCAACCGCGACCCCGCCAATCCGCCAGACGTTGCACCGGCCCCCCAGCCGTCGAACCTGCCAAGACCAGTCGATCAGAACTCGTCGAGCGATCGCTGGGTGGAGACCACGTCGTAGACCGGGTCTCCGTCACCATCGACAGGCGTTCCAAATCCGAACAAGCCGGACGGACACTCGCCGGTTACGTTGCCGTTGATATCGGTCTCTGGGTGCACGTACATGAGTGCTGAGGGAAGGCCATCTCCATCTACGTCGCCCGCCGCGGTGGCCGTGAAGCACACCGAGCAGGTGCAGAGCGTGGCTCCCGTGTTGCTCTCATAGGCATAGTAGACGCCGCCTTCGGGCTGCCACCCGAGATCTTCGTAGGCGGCTTCGGAGGGCACGTCCCACACCATCCGCTTGGCACTCAGCCCACCGTACGCCGTGTAATCCGGCCACGCGGCAGCCTCGAAGTACTGGCCCCGCTCGGCGTAGAAGGTCGATTGGAGGCGGGCGACGGCAGCGAGATTGGCGTACGCCTCGCTGCGACGGGAGCGCGCCTGATAGGCCATGAAGCCGGGGATCGCGATGGCGCTCAGCAGGCCGATGATGCCGACGACGATCAGCAGCTCGACCAGCGTAAATCCAGCTTGTTTCCGCAGAGCGACCCGCATGCAACCCCCTCCAGGACCCGCAAGAAAAGAAGGGAGGGCCGGACGCGCCGGCCCTCCCCGATCCAACTTGTCGTTGCCTAGAAGACGCTCTGACCGAAGTTGGCGGCGCAGGGGCCCACCGTTTCGGGGGTCAGACCAGTAACGACACAAGTGCCGCCCTTGCTCAGGTCCTTGGCCGCTTGCGTGCCCTTCTTGTAGCCCCAGGTCTGCGGATTGGCGTCCTTGTCGATGTCCGCTCCGGCGGTCGCCGTGTACTGCGAGCCGCTGGTCGCTACACCGTAGTTGAAGAACACGTAGCCCTCGGGCGTCCAACCAAGGCGGTCGAAGCCGTTGTTCAAGCCGTCCACGTTGTTGAAGGCGATCTTCAGATTCTCGCCCGGCTCGGCCGGAGAGGCGTTCGCCGACACGTAGATGCCGAACTCCGAGTAGTAGGACTCCTCGGCGGTTCGAATCGCGGCCAAATTGGTCTTGCCTTCACTCGTCTTGGCCTTGAGCTGGAACCGCAGGAAGTTCGGAATCGCGATTGCCGCGGGAATTCCGATGATCGCAACAACGATCATGAGCTCGATGAGCGTAAACCCACCTTTGCGCGTGTGGAACTTCTTCATCTGGTTGACTCCCTTATCATCTCGGGCGTCGCTTGGGCGGAACCTCTGCCCGCGGCGGTTCCGCCTCCGGTCCATTCCGGAAGCCGGGTAAAACGCCCGAACCGTTCGACGCGGCTCAAACGCAATGTGCATGCCAATTCCGTCGTTGCGTCCTCATAGATCGGCAAGCACGGCTGCGAGCCTGAGGAATAATGCTCAGCTTCTGCGCGCGAACTGGCCGGATTCTGTGTCCGTCCCGATCGTATTTCGGTGACGCTTTTCGGCTCTGGAGCGACGAAACTGGTCACCCGACGCATCCCTAGCTTGGTTGACAACGCATCCGAGCAGTGGCTACGTTGCGCCGGCTCACCGGCCAGCTGCTCCCATCGTCTAGCGGTCTAGGACGGGGCCCTCTCAAGGCTCAAACACGGGTTCGATTCCCGTTGGGAGCGCCAGCCAACCCCCGGAATCCCCTCGCTTTCATTTGTGTGTGTGGGGGGGAGCTGTGGGCGTGGTTGAACTCTGGAGCCCGGAGAGAAAGATCGGCTGAGCAAAATGCAAACCGCCGCGGTGGCAAGGCCAGTTTTTCAGCCGAGACAGACGGCGATGGTGAAGCCGATCGCGAAGACGGTGAGCCTACGGCTGCGGCCGTCAACCAGGTCTTTGACCAATTCTCGCAGTCCCGGGGTCCCCACCCGTTCGCCTACTCGAAGGCGTGTTCGGTTACGATGGGTGGTGCGCCACACCCGAGGAGAGCACTACTTCCCCTCGAGCGTGACGCACCTTGCACGGGGTGGGAGCGGCTGAGCACGCCCATTGGCCCCCGGACAATTCGTCGGGGCGCGTTGGTTTAAACACGTTTCTGATACACGTTCTATTTCTCGTTTACCATGTGGCAACTTGCCCCACGCTTGTTGCTCTGGAATGAAACCACGGAGACGGTTTTCTGAGGGGCATCGGAGCTCGTCACCCGATAGCCTGACTCGCTGGAATCCTTCTATTTCGAACCCTTGCGGCGTAATGCGAGCGGGTTCGATTCCATTGGGAGCGCCACCATTTCCGAATCCACCCGCGCCGAGCCCAGACCCGCCCGAAGGCGCAAGGCCTCGAGCGTGGTATTCGCGTTCATGGACTGCGAGTTCGGAGGGCTGGATCCCGAGCTGCACGACATCACCGAGGTCGCGGCGATCGTGACGGACTACCGCCTGGTGGAGCTCGGCCGCGGTGAATGGAAGGTTCGAGCTCGGGCCGACCGGATCAGCGAGGAAGGGGCGGCGATCGGCGGCTACAACGCCGAAGAGTGGGAAGGGGCTCCACCGCTACGCCAGGTCTTGACCGAGTTGAGCGCCCTGCTGCCGCCCGCAGTCATGGTGGTTCCTGCGGGCCAGAACGTCCGGATGGACGTGGCGTTCCTGGAGCGTGGCTATCGAAAGTGTGGGATCGCCTACCCCTTCGACTATCACGTGATCGACTTGGTCACCCTCTTCTTCAGCTGGTCGTTGGTGGCCGGCGAGGTGGTGTCGTCCCTGTCCCTTCGCCAGGCCGCGTTGACGGCCGGGTTG
>CAXMOC010000230.1:0-8998 GCA_964194865.1 uncultured Opitutales bacterium
CTTCGTCGGAGGCTGCGGGAGTATCGGACGGGCTGGCTCAGCTTTACGGCGATGTCTGGGAGTGGACTCAGAGCGACTACGCCCCTTACCCCGGGTTTCGCCCGCTCGCCGACGGGTTCGGCGAATACAACGGCAAGTTCATGCGCAACCAGATCGTTCTGCGCGGCGGGTCCTGCGCGACCCCGCAATCCCACATCCGGCCGACCTATCGCAACTTCTTTCCTCCCCTGGCGCGCTGGCAGTTCAGCGGAATTCGGCTGGCGCGTGATGCGAGTTGAGTCCAAACGCCGAGCGCACGCTTCGACAACCATCGAGGAGGGACCGGAATGTCCACCAACTCCGACGCGCAGCCGTCTACGACGGGCTTGGACCCGAACCTGGCGGGCCTCCTTGCCTATCTGGCCGGCTGCATCAGTGGACTACTGCTGCTCGTGGTCGAGAAGGAGAGTGAGTACGTTCGCTTCCACGCCTACCAGTCGACGATCACGTTTCTTGGGCTCTTCGTTGCGAGCTTCGTACTCCGCTTCATTCCAATGATCGGCGACTTGCTCGGTGCGGCGCTCAGCCTCGCCTCGCTGGTGCTCTGGGTGTTGTTGATGGTGAAGGCGTTTCAGGGCGAGCGCTTCAAGCTTCCAATGGTCGGCGACATGGCGGAGGAGCGCTCCAAGATCTAGCCGGACCACGCGATCGAGACGGCTGCCCCGAGCAGCAGGGCGCCGTCCACCGCAACCAGGCCGAAGCGTTCGGTTGGCCGGAATCCGACGAGCGCTGCCAGGGTCAGCAGCGGAACGGGCAAGAGAGCGCTGGCGGGTGAAGGTGCCAACGCTCCCAACGCGACGCCCAGGCCCGCCACGCCGCGAGCGACCGAAAGCGCCCGCTGCTGTCCGACGCGCGCTGCACCCGCTTCGCGATCGCGGACGTTGGATGCGATGGCATTGGCCGCGATGCTCGCCGCAAGAATCGCCGTCACCCAGGGTATGTCGGCTGCCCCTGGGTCGAGAGCCGCCGGGAGCCCCACCACCACGCAGGCCCACGCGCTCGTGATGTAGAGCGTCTTCGCCCACTCGAAGCTCTTCAGACGCCGATGGAGCAACCCGAGGGCCAGTGCCGGCAGCAACACCATCGAGGCACGGACTCCGGCGCTCGCCCCGAAGTAGAGCGAGGCGACGGCGGCCAGCCCGCAGAGCGTCGTCAGCTGCCCGCGGTGGGCCGAGACGAAGGCGGTGCGCGCTGGCGATGTCAGTCGATCGCGTGACGTGTCGCGCAGGCGGTCGACGTTGTAGACGACCAACGTACCGGATACGGCGAGACCCAACGCGGCCGGACTCGTCGCGATTCCCATCGCGTGGGAGGCGGCCGCCACGAGGGCTCCGGCCCCCGCCGCCAGCCACAGGCTGGAGAAGACGAGGCCGTCGAGCCAGGCTCGGATCACTGCGTGAGAGAGTTCCGGTCCGCGTGTAGCGGCAGCCGGATCTCGAAACACGCGCCCCCACCAATCCGATCGCTGGCGCGAATCGACCCGCCCGCGTTCTCGATGATCGCTTTGACGATCGCCAGTCCGAGCCCATCGTGGGGATGGGCCGGATCGGCCTTCGCTCGATAGCTGAAGAAGCGATCGAAGATCCGCTCCCGATGCGCTTCCGGAATGCCGGGACCCCGGTCGAGCACACGCACGACCGCCTTGGATCTGCGGCGTACCAGGTCGATCTCGACGGGAGATCCCGGCCGGCTGAAGCTCGCCGCATTGTCGAGAACATTGGCGAATGCCTGCGCGAGGCGCTCCGGCGAGCCGAAGACCCACAGCGGTTCGGCGGAGGCCTCGATGCCGGCCGGTTCGCCCCCCCGCAAACGGTGAGCTTCGACGATTCCCTGCAGCAGGTTCGAGAGCTCGACGGGCTCGCCGTCCTCGACTTCGCTGCGCGCGTCGAGCCGGCCAATCTCGCGCACGGCAGAGAGCATGCGCTCCATTCGCGCCACTTCGCGCTGAACGATCTCGACGAAGTGCTTGCGTTCTTCGTCGCTTTCGACCTCGAGTAACACGTCCGCGGCGGTCCGGATCGACGCCAGTGGGTTCCTGAACTCGTGCGAGACGTCTCCGGCAAAGCTCTCGACGTCGACGATGTGATCTTCCAAGCGCCTGCGCAGCAGCTCCAGGGTGCGGGCGAGATCTCCAATTTCATCGCGCCGCTTGGGAGCCTCGAAGCGACCCCTCAGCCGTCCCCTGCGGTCGATCATCGCACCGGCTTGGTTGCGCAGCCGCACCAACGGCCGGGCGATCGTATGCGAGACGAGCAGGGAGAGGACGATCGCGGCGGCGAGAGACGCGAGAAACACGCGAAACACTCCCGCGCGAACCTCGTACAGGGCTTGAAGAATCCGGTAGGTGGACTGGGAGATCAATACCGCGCCGACCACGGCGCCGTCGTTCCGAATCGGAATCGCGCTGTAGAGGGTGACGGACCGCTGCCCACCCGACGAGATCCGGGTCGCGGCCCCGTAGCGCCCGGCCAATGCGGCGCGAACCTCGCGGCCGTCGATGGGTTGGCCCGAGGCGTAGACGTCGGCGCTTTCGTGCGGAGGGCGGGGTGGGACGAGCCACTTACGGTAGAGCCGGATCGGAAGTGAGCCCGCTCGGTAGAGCCAGGTCTCGAATGCATTGGCCGCCGGCGAATCTTCTTCGATCGAGGCTTCGCGCCGGGGCCCCAACTGGCTGGAGTCCGCCAATAGCGCGTGATCGCCACGGACCACCCGGATTCGCGTACCCGAGCGCTGGCGAAGCTGAATCAGCGTATGCGTCACATCGTCAGCGCGAAGCGCTCCCCGCCCGGAGAGGGCGGCAGCGAGCACGCGTCCCTGCTCCACCATCGATCGCTCCTGATCGCTCAGCAGCTGCTTTTCGTAGGTATCGAGAAAGAGCATGCCGCCCGCTGGCAGGAAGACGAGCAGGGCGTTGAACGCCAGCAATCTGAAGCGGATGCGCGAGAGGAGGCGGAGCGGTGTCGACAACAGGACCCTACTTCGGTCGGTACCGGTATCCGAGCCCGTGAACGGTCTCGACGTGGCAGAAATCCGCGTCCACATCGTTGAATTTTCTGCGGATCCGTTTGATGTGGCTGTCGATGGTCCGGTCGCTCACGAAGGTATCGTGGGGATATCCCTCGGCCATCAGCTGCGGTCGCGTCTTCACATGGCCCGGATGAGACACCAGGGCCCTCAGGATCTGAAACTCGGTGACGGTGAGTGCCACGTCGGTTCGCTTCCAGCTGGCCGTATAGCGCCGCAAATCCAACTCGAGATCCGCCACGGCGAGAAGCTCTTCGGCCGCCGAGGCCCCGGTTGATCCCGCGAGGGCGAGGCGTCGGAACAGAACCTTGATCCGGGCGACCAGTTCGCGCATCGAAAAGGGCTTGCAGAGGTAGTCGTCGGCTCCCAGCTCGAGGCCCAATACACGATCGAATTCTTCGTCTCGAGAGGTGAGGAAGATGATCGGCAGCGCCTGGCTGACGGCCCGCAGCCTGCGGCACAGCTCGAGCCCATCGATCTGAGGCATCAGGATGTCGATCACTGCCAGGTCGGGAAGCGTCCGTTCGAACTGCTGCCAGGCCGAGAGCCCATCGCCGAAGGTCTCGACCGAGTAGCCCTCGCGCCGGAGCGCAAACCCGACCGTATCACGAATGCTCTCCTCATCATCGACTACACCGATGCGGCCCTGCGGCTCGGACGCCATTGGTTAGAAACTAACCCAGTGTGCTGTCGCTTTGAACACGTCGAAGCAATCGTCACATCAGTGCCACAACTTGCCTCGAAATCGCCGCGGTGTGGTCCTTCGGCGGCCACGTTCCGGCGCTTCCATTGAAGCTGCGGGGAGGGCCTAGCGCGTAAACGCTGGACATCCCGGCGCAGCTGCGGAGGAGACTCGATGTTCCACGCCAAGAAATTGCGGCCGACTTGCCTGTTGGTGCTATTCGGCTGCGCTGCGCTGGGCTCTCCCCGCCCAGCCGCAGCCGTCGACGCCGCCGCAGACTCGCTCCAGAGCGCACTGGAGAGCACGAGCGGAGCGCTCTTCATCCCCTCGCTCGATGGGAAGGGGTTTCTGCCCGTGCCGTTGTTGCATACGGAAGTCGAGTTGGAGATCACCGGCGTGATCGCACGGGCGTCGGTCCGCCAGCGCTTTCGAAACCCGACCGCCGAGTGGCTCGAGGGCTTCTACGTGTTTCCCCTGCCGGAGCAGTCGGCAGTCGACTGGCTCGAGTTGCGGGTCGGAACGCGAGTGATCGAGGGCCAGATCCAGGAGCGGGAGCGAGCGCGGAAGACCTACGAGCGGGCCAAAACGGAGGGCCGCCGAGCCTCGCTACTCGAGCAGCACCGTCCGAACGTCTTCACCACCTCGGTTGCGAACATCGGCCCTGGAGAAGAGGTGGAGGTTTCGATCGAGTATCAGGAGATCCTGCACTACGACGCTGGAGGCTACCGCCTGCGCTTTCCGATGGTCGTGGCGCCGCGATACACACCGGGCGGCCCGCTGCCGCCCGCGGAGGTGTCTACTTCGGGGCAGGGCCCGGACAGCTCTTTGCCAGCGAATCCTCCTACAGAGTTCGACGTCTCCGCGGCTCCCGAGCGGCTCCATCCGGATGACGCCCCGCTTCATCGAGTCGACCTTCACGTCTCGCTCGACGCCGGCTTTCCAATTGCAGAAGTCTCGAGCCCATCCCACAGTTTCGCCTCGGAAGAGCTCGATCCCACCCACCGGATCATCTCGGCGCACGCTTTCGCGGATCGCGACTTCGTCTTGCACTGGAGTCCGCTGCACGGGGAGGAGCCGACGGTCGCCCTGTTTTCGGAGCAGCTCGACTCGAAGGCGTCGGTGCTGCTGGTGGTGCTTCCGCCCGACCAATCGTTCGAGGCTCGCGCCATTCCACGCGAGGTCGTGATCGTCATCGACACCTCCGGATCGATGGGAGGGGCATCGATTCGGCAGGCGCGCGCGGCCCTGTTACTGGCGCTCGACCAGCTCGGGCCCGACGACTGGTTCAACGTCATCGCCTTCGACGCGAAGTCCCGACCGCTGTTTCCGGCGAGCGTGCGCGTTGGACGCAGCGAGCTCGAGCGAGCGCGATCGTTCGTGCGCGCTCTGAAAGCCGAGGGCGGCACCGAGATGCGGCCCGCCCTCGAGTTGGCATTGGAGCCCGGCGTCGACGAGGCGGCCGTTCGCCAGGTGATCTTCATTACCGATGGAAGCATTGGAAACGAATCCGAGCTCTTCGAGGTCGTGGAGTCTCGGCTGGGTCGAAGTCGCTTGTTTCCGGTAGGGATTGGCTCGGCGCCCAACGGATACTTCCTGAAGCGGGTTGCCCGATTCGGACGCGGGACCTTCACCTTCATTGCGACACCGTCGGAGGTGGAGACCCAGATGAACAAGCTATTCGCGAAGCTTCGCAGGCCGGCGCTCACCGATATCGAAGTTCGCTGGAACGACCGCGTCGAGATGTGGCCGGAACGGGCCCCCGACCTCTACGCGGGGGAGCCGCTGATCGTCACTGCCCAGGTCGAGCGTTTCGTCGGCGACATCGCGATCAGCGGCTCGATCGGGGGGCGACGCTGGGAATCGCGGCTGAAGCTCACGCCGGGCCTGGAGGAGTACGGCATCGGCAAGCTGTGGGCACGCTCGAAGATCGCGGCGCTGATGGATCGTGCGGCTGCCGGTGCGGACCGGGAGCCAATTCGCGAGGAGGTCACGGCGGTGGCGCTCGAACATCACCTGGTGTCGAAGTTCACCAGCCTGGTGGCCGTCGACGTCACGCCTGCAAGGCCGGCCGATGCCGAGGGCCGCAGCGCGTTGGTTCCACTCCATCTGCCCCGGGGCTGGAACCCCGACCTCATGCCGGGCGTACTTCCCCGGGCAGCCACGCCCGCGCCGCTCCTGGCTCTGCTGGGTCTGGTCTGTTGGGTCGGCGCCCTGGTAACCGGTCGCCGTTTGTGGTCGTGAGGGGTCGGCGGACGTGGGCGATCCTGCTCGCCAGCGCGGGGGCGTTCCTCTGGATCGAGGCCGGCTGGATCCACGCCAAGGCTTGGCTCGCCCAGGTTTTGCTGGAGCGCGCCTGGGGCGAGACCCTGGCCGGGGACGGCCCCGCCCGCCCGTGGCCGTGGGCCGACACGAGGCCAGTGGGTCGACTCCGGGTGCCCTCGCATGGTGTCGACCTCGTGGTTCTCGCCGGGGCGAGCGGACGAACGCTGGCGTTCGCTCCGGGACACCTTTCCGGAAGTGCTGGTCTCGACGGCTTGGGAAACTCCGTGCTGGCGGGCCATCGCGACACCCACTTTGCGTTTCTGCGCCGGCTCGAGCTCGGTGACGAAATTCGCACCGAGAACGCCGACGGAGAGACCCATCGCTATCGGGTCGTGGACCTCGCCGTGGTCGAGGAGAGGGACATGAACGCGCTCGATCCGTGGGCGCCGCCGTCACTGACGCTGGTGACCTGTTATCCGTTCGACACACCGGTTCCAGGTGGTCCGCTTCGATACGTGGTCACCGCCGAGCTCGAGGGCAGGCTGGCTGAGCGCCTCCCAAGCTTGGAGTCCGTCGGCTATCCGGCGAAGAGCGCGAACAGTTCTTCGAAAGCCTGGGGCATCTTTCCGACGGCGGAGGACGGAACCAGGATCGGCGTCGTCACACCCGCTTCGCGCCAGGCTTCGAGCCCCTCGAGCACGTGGCTTGGCTTCCCGTAGAGGGTGGAATCGGCGAGCCAGGCGTCAGGGAGCAACGAGGGAATCCGGTCCCGCTCGCCCTTTTCGAGTGCGCGCTCGACGGCCTCCATCTCGTCGACATATCCGGCCTCCTTCCAGTAGTTGCGGTAGTTGGCCATCGTCACGTAGCCACTCAACGTGCGTCGGTTGACGGCGGCCGCGGCTTGGACGTCGTCGGAGATGCAGGTTGGGATCATGTTGCCGATGAAGAAGTTTTCGTCGTTGCGTTTGTCCTCGGGCAGCGCGTCCAGGGACGCTCGAACGTGTGAGCGAGAGACGTTGGCAAACACGACGCCGTCTCCGATTTCTGCGGCGAGCGCCACCATGCGCTGCCGCAGTGCCGCGATCACCAGCGGCGGCTGCTCGCCGGCCCGGGGTGTGGAGCGGAGGGCTTCGACGAAGTCCCGCATGTCCGCGAGCGGCTGGCCGGGCTTCGCGTCGAGGCGACGATTCATGGGTTCGTGGCTGACGCCCACGCCGAAGCGGAAGCGACCTCCCGAAAGCTCGTGGATCATGGAGGCCGTCAACGCGTAGTCTGACGCGTGGCGCGCGTAGATGTTGGCGATGCTCGTGCCGAAGGGAATTCGCTCCGTCTCGAAGGCGAGCGCCTCGCACAGTCCCACTCCGTCGCCAAAGCTCGCGCAGTAGATTCCCGCAAATCCGCGTCGTTCGATTTCGCGAGCGAGCTCCAGGGAGGTTCGTCGCCGCCCGGGAACTGCGGCTAGAGAAACGGCGGGAAGTTCCACGGTCATGGGGCGGTCTCCTGGGCGTGGGCGTTCGGTTTCATGTCACTCTACCGGGCCGAGCGCTCCGTGGCCCGGATTCCACCACCGAGAGGTGGATCCGCGATCGGGCGATCGATGCCATCCCTGGCGGGCTATTGTGGCGGGTCAGGTTCTAGTGACGAGGTAGGCATGGCACGGTTCGATGGACTCGGCATGAATCTCGGAAATCTCGCGCGGCTGTCGGACGCCAAGAGCCGCTCGATCAGCCCCGAGAACTTCGACGGTGCCAAGGGCGGCGGCGGCATGGCCGAGCGGGGTACCGGCGAGGCCTATGCGCGCGACCTCGGCCGAGGCTGGAAGATCTCGCCCTCGGTGGTGATCGCTGCAGGGGAGACCTTCACGCTGGCAGACATCGATGGATCGGGTGCCATCCAGCAGATCTGGTTGACTCCAACGGGCAACTGGCGCTTCTCGATCCTGAGGATCTATTGGGACGATCAGGAGCAGCCGTCGGTGGAGTGCCCGGTTGGCGACTTCTTCGCCATGGGTTGGGGAAAGTACGCCCAGCTCTCCTCGCTGGCGGTCTGCGTCAACCCGGGAAGCGCGTTCAATTGTTACTGGGAGATGCCCTTCCGGCGCCGCTGTCGGATGACCCTCACCAACCTCTCGGACGAGAGCACGACGTTCTACTACCAGATCAACTACACCCTGACCGACGTACCGGACGATGCGGCGTATTTTCACGCTCAGTTTCGGCGCACCAATCCGCTCCCCCACGGCGAGGTGTTCACGATCGCCGATGGCATCGAGGGACAGGGGCAGTTCGTCGGGACCTACCTGGCCTGGGGATCGAATAGTCGCGGCTGGTGGGGGGAGGGCGAGGTCAAGTTCTATCTCGACGGCGACCGCGAGTTCCCGACGATCTGCGGCACGGGAACCGAGGATTATTTCTGCGGCTCCTACAACTTCGATGTCGGGAAAGAGCAGGGCGGCTACCGCGAGTTCACGACCCCCTACGCGGGCCTCCACCAGGTGATCCGGCCCGATGGTCGCTACAGCAGCCAGCAGCGTTTCGGCATGTACCGCTGGCACATTCGGGATCCGATCCGTTTCGAACGAGACCTTCGAGTGACCATTCAGGCGCTCGGCTGGCGCGCGGGTCCGCGCTATCTGCCACTACAGGACGATCTCGCGGCGGTCGCCTACTGGTATCAGAGCTTGCCCAGCAAGCCGCCGCCACCGCTGCCGAGCCGCGACGCCCTCGAGGTCAACTGATCTGGGGCTGCGCGTGGCCCTCGAATCGCGGCGGCCATCGGTGAGCTCAGTTGGAACCGGAGGAACCGAGCTCGACCGTGCGCAGCCGCAGTGCATTGGAGATCACGGAAATTGAGCTCGCACTCATCGCCGCCGCCGCGATCATGGGGTTGAGCGCGATGCCGAAGGGAGCCAGCACGCCCGCCGCCACTGGAATTCCGAGCCCGTTGTAGACGAAGGCAAAGAACAGATTTTGGCGGATGTTGCGCCTCACG
>CAXMOC010000231.1:0-1754 GCA_964194865.1 uncultured Opitutales bacterium
TCAGCTGCAAGCCCTCTTATGGCCAACCCGTGGTAGTAGTGCGATGGCCGACAGGCAGTAAGCAGCTACCTGCCGGCCTTCACCTGGAGTCGGTAGACCGCAAAGCCCTGGGTCCCATTCGGAGACCGTCAACAAGCAAGGGTCACCGCACTCCACAGCTGCAGCGAAGCTCGAACGGTTGCCTGGGCCCAAGAGCCCGTATCCAAGAGTCCGAGTTCGTTGTCGTCGGAGATTCTATCATGGGCCTGTACGTGGGGATCGATGTCTCGAAGCAACATCTGGACTGGGTGCTTGGAGCGGAAGGACGGGTCGAAAGAACTCCCAACAGCTCAGCGGGCGTGCGTCGACTGGTCCTGAAGTTGAGCAAGGTCGAACTCGTGTCGATCATCGTCGAGTCGACGGGGGGCTACGAGCGCAGGCTGACGGAGGCCCTCGCTGCGGCCGACCTTCCCGTCATCCTCGTAAACCCCTGGCGTGTTCGGCGCTTCGGGGAAGGCCTCGGTGTTCTCGCGAAGACGGACCCGCTCGATGCACGCGTGCTGGCGCTCTTCGGTGAACGGGCTCGTCCACCGCAGAGGCCGCTCCCGGGCCCCAGGCAGCGTGAGATGGCCGATCTCGTGCGGCGACGGCGGCAGCTGATCGCCATGATCGTCGCCGAGAAGAACCGGTCCGACACTGCATCCAAGACGATCCGGCGAGACATCCAGAGCCTGGTCCAGCTCCTCGAGCGTCGCGTGGCCAAGCTCGACCGCCGGATCGATCAGGCCATTGCTGCCGATGCAGAGCGAGCCGAGAACTGGAAGAGACTGCAGACGGCGCCCTCGGTGGGGCCCGGGGTCGCAAGAGCCCTGATCGTCGATCTACCCGAGCTCGGTGCTCTCGGGCGCCGGCAGATCGCATCACTCGTGGGCTTGGCTCCTTTCGCGAAGGACAGTGGCAAGAAGAGCGGCTACCGAAGGATCCGCGCGGGACGCGCAGCTCCCCGCACTGCCCTCTACCTCGCTGCGATGAACGGGTCGCGCTTCAACCCGGTGCTCAAGGCGATGTACGAGCGAATGATCACAGCGGGCAAGCCACCCAAGGTCGCTCTGATTGCCCTCGCCAGGAAACTTCTCACCATCCTCAACGCGATGGTCAGGGACGGAACGGACTGGGCAGAAACTACTCCGTAGCCGCCGTCTCGATCACGGTTGCTTGTTAGACAGCGCGGAGGTACGGGATCGTCTGACGGCGATCTGAGTGAAGTCGCTAGATGGATCGTGCGAGTCTGCAACGATGTGCGCGAACCGAAAGAAGCGTGAAGCCAAGGGACAGCATTAGTCCGGCCTAGAGCGCGCGGACGGGGTCGTCGGGAGCGCAGAGCTTCTCGATCGCCGCCGTTGCCTTGCCGGCGACCCGACCGACCCGCCCCTTCGGGTCCGCGAAGCCGAGATCGTTGCAGTCGCCGGCGAGCTTTCCCTTGTCGCGCCGGGCGTGACAGCGATCGACCGTGCGGAAGGCGACCCGGGCGAGTTTCGCCGCCTGCTTCGCCGCCGCGGCACGGCAGCGACGGCTGGAGTCCAGCGGGTCGCTGCCTGCCCCGGCTCCCGCCGGCAGCAGGAGGGAGATCAGGACCAGGGCAACCAACGTCATTCGGGCGATCATACGCGCCTCCTCACCGGAGAAGGCGCCACGCCGAGGCGTGGCAATGCCACGCCCCCTTGCCCGGCGGGAAGGCGCCACTGCGGGCAGCGCCAGCGCCACGAAAAGGGCTG
>CAXMOC010000232.1:0-12849 GCA_964194865.1 uncultured Opitutales bacterium
GTCGGCGCTCCAGCAGAAGAAATGCCGCGGGCTGTACCAGCAGGGTGAGTGCGGTCGAGCCGATCAGCCCGAAGATCAACGCGACACCAAATGGGACGAACAGGCTGTTGCCCGCGAGGGTCAGGGGCAGCAGACCGCCGATCGTCGTCACCGAGGTGAGGGTAATGGCGCGCAAGCGAGAGGTCGCGCCGTTCAGCACGGCGTCCTCCAGAGATTGGCCCTTGGCCCTGAGCCGATTGATGAAGTCGAGCAGCACGATCGAGTCGTTCACCACGATTCCGATCAGCGAGATCAACCCGAGAAACGCCATCAGCGTCACGCTGTGGCCGGTGAGGATCAGCCCCCCGGTGGCGCCGATCAACGCCATGGGGATCGCCAGGATGATCAGCAGCGGCTGGCTGAGGGAGCGGAACTGAATGACGAGGATGATGTAGATCATGAAGACAGCCACGACGGCCGCCCGTGCCAGCGAGAGGAATGACTCCATCACCTCGATGCGTTGGCCGTGGAAGGAGATCTCGTATCCCGGCGGCATCGTCACTTCCGCGCGCACCGCCTTCTCCACAGCAGCTCCCACCGCGAGAATCGACTCGCCCTTCTTCAATTCCGCGATTACACCCACTTCTCGCTTGCGGTTCCAACGCATGATCTGGCGCGAGGTGAATCCCGGTTCGATGGAGGCGACTTGCGCCAGCGCCACGGACCGGTTTGCAGTCGGTATGAACACCGGCAAGGCGTTCAGATCTTCGATGGAGCGTCGCTGCCCTTCGGCCAAGCGCACAGTGACGTCGATCTTCTCGTCCTCGTCTCGAAAGCTCGTTGCCGAAACACCGTCAACGGCGGTGCGAAGTGTCGTGGCGACATCTCGATGGTTGATGCCCAACAGGTTCGCGCGAGCCGGATCGATCTGGACTTCGAGGGTCAGGGGGTCGTAGCCGGAGTTGTCGCGCACGTGCAGGGTCCCGGGAACCGTTTCGACGATTTCCATGATGCGCTTCGAGAGACCGCGCAGCACTTCGAACTCGTCGCCCACGACAAAGATCCGCACCGCGGGGCCACCTCCGTAGCCCTGCTTCAATACACGCGGAAAGACCAGGGCGCTGGCCATTTGGGCCTTGAGTTGGTCGTCCATGCGTTCGGCGATACGTCGGGTCTCGGTGTAAGAGAGTTCGGGCCGCGTATTCACCACGAACATCCCGACGTTCTCGCTGGTCATTTCGGTGAACTGGTTGTAGTAGAACTTGGGAACCCCAGCGCCGATGTAGGCGGTCCAGTCGAAGATGTCGGGATCCTGCTCCAGGTACGCTTCGACCTCTCGCATCGAGGCATCCGTCTCGCTCACCGGCGAGCCAGGCGGCAGGATGACCTCGACGAGGAACTGGTTACGGTCTGCGTCGTCGAAGAATGCCGGTGGCCACAGAAAGCCGCCGATGCCAATCACGGCACTGACGAAGCCCAACGAGAACAGTGCGACCACTAGCTTCGTTCGGTGCATCACGAACCGTAGAGCCCTCTGATAGTGAGGTTCGAAGCGGTGCCGCTCCGGCGCGCGGCCTTCACCGGCCGCCTCTTTCGACCAGCCGTGCAGGAATGCCGAAAACAGGGGCGTGAAGAAATGGGCGACCAAGACCGATGCCAGCAGCATCAGCGACACCGCGATGGGAATGGAGCGGATGAAGTCACCGATGTCGCCCGACATGAGCATCAACGGGATGAAGGCCGCGACGGTGGTTCCGGCTCCGGACAGGATCGCGATGTGGATCTCTTTCAGGCCCGCCACCGCAGCCTGTCTCGGGGAGGCGCCCCGGTCGAGGTGGCGCTGGATGTTGTCGACGACGACGATGTCTTCATCGACCACCAGTCCGATGGCCACCACCAGCGCTGCGATGGAGAGCTGGTGCAAGGCGATTCCGAAAACGCTCAGCAGGCCGACTGCGGCAGTGATCGACAGCGGAACGGTGATCGACACGATCAGTCCAGAGCGCCAGCCGAGACCGATCAGGGTCAACGCCATCACGACGCCTAGTCCGACCAGCAGGCTGTCAGTGAGTCGGGTGAGCCGCTTGTCGATGTAGGCGGGTTCGTCGGCGACGATCTGGACGTCGATTCCCGGCGGTAGACTGGGACGAAACTCCGTCTCGATGATCTCACGGATCCGACCGCCGACCGCAACGGCGTTTCGTCCTGGGAGTATCTCGAGAGCGATCGAGATCGCCGGAACTCCGTTCCAGCGCACCAGGATCTTCCGCTCCGCGAGCTTGCGCTCGACCGCGGCTACATCGGAAATGTGAGTTGCCATGCCGCTGGCGCCGGCGCCCAGATAGGTCGAAGCGATTTCTTCCACCGCATTGAAGGCCCCGCTCGCCTGGATCGCGGAGCGGGTGTCGCCGAGTTCGATCGCACCGGCCGGCAGCTCGACGTTTCTCGCCGCCAGCGTCGTCACGAGACCGTTCAGCGACAACGAGCGCCCGGACAGGGCGTGAAGATCGACCGCGACTTCGACCTCCTCTACGGCCTCGCCGAGCATCGAGATCTTGCCGACGTCGCTCATCAGCTCGAAGCGCCGCTTCAGGCGTTTGGCGTGCTCTCGCAGCACGAGGGGGCCGACCCCCTCTCCGGTCATTGCGAGGATCATCGTGTAGGTTCGGAGGACTCGAAGATCGACTTCGGGCTCTGTTGTGCCGTCGGGCAATAGGGGCTGAGCCTCGAGGACTTTCTCCCGAACCTCCTGGAGCCGTCGCTCCTGGTTCGGCCCCTTCTTCATCTCGACCTGCATGAAACTCATGCCGTGCATCGTGTTCGAGAACATGGACTCGATGTCATCGACTTCGCCGACCTTCTCCTCGATCACCTTGGTAACGAGCAGCTCGACCTGTTCGGGGGACGCTCCGGGCAGATAGACCCGGATCCCGGCGAAGCGTTCGCGCAGCAGTGGATTTTCCTGTCGCGGCAGATCCGGATAGCTGAGTATCCCGTAGAGGAGGGCGAGCATCGTCGCCAGAGCGACGACCCGCGGCTGCTCGATCGCGAATTCGGCGGGATTCTTCACGATGCGCGGTCCACGATCCGAATTGGGTCGCCATCTTTCAGGAAGTACTGGCCCTGAACGACCATCTGCTCTCCCGGCCGCACGCCCCGGAGGATGACGACCCGATCGCCGTGGAGGCGACCGAGCTCGACGATGCGTTTCACGGCCCGTTGCTCGTCACCCTCGCCGCTGATCACGAAGACCAGGGTGTCGAGGTTGGCGTCGCGAACCACGGCGCCGAGAGGTGCCAGCACCAGTGCTTCGCTCTCGCCGGTGCGAACGACGACCTCGACCACCATGGCCGATCGCAGCGCGAGGTCGGAGTTTTCCAGGGTCACTTCGAAGGGAACAGTGCGCACCGTCGGATCCGCGGCGACGGCCACGTGCGACACCTTTCCCTCGAACTCTCGCTCCGGCCAGGCACGCGATCGCACGATCGCCACGTCGCCGACCTCCAGACGGGAGAGGTCGCGGTCGGGCACTGAGCCGCGCACCTTGACGCTGTCGAGATCCGCGAAAATCACCGCAGGCAGCTCCGCAGCGGTGAACTGGTGCGGCTCGAGCAGGCGCTTCTCGATGTAGCCCGTCAGTGGTGCAATCAGTGTGCTGTCATCCAGGTCTTCGCGAGCTGAATCCAAGCGCAGGCGCGCCTGCTGTGATGCCGCCACCGCCATTTCGTAGGCAGACTTCGCCTGCTGATGCCTTTGGCTCGAGGTCGAGTTCGTTTCGAGCAGGCTCTGCTGGCGTTCGTACTCCCGCTTGGCCTCTGCGGCGTGGGCCGCCGCGCTCGTCCTGCCCGCCTGTGCGACTGCGACGTCGCGCCCGACATCCGACTTGTCGAGCCATGCGATGACGCCACCCTTCTCCACGCGGTCCCCTTCGTCGGCCGCAAACTCGGCAACGAAGCCGGAGACTCGAAACGCCAGCGGAATCCGAGACCTGGCCTCGACGATCCCCGAACTGCGCAGCTCCACCTCGACTCGCACGGCTGCGACCTGCTCGACCCGGACCGGCCGCGGGGGCTCGGGCGGCTCGATCTCCGCGTCTGATTCAGCACCGCAGCCGGTCCACAATCCGGACGCAAGGGCGGCGAAAAGCAACACGCCCGATTGATCGAGCTGTCTGCACATCCTCGTGCGCTTCATGCGCCGTCCCCTCGCTCCATCGACTCGCAACCTGTTCCAGGGTTTCCGTCTTCCGGTGCTCTGGCCGGATGACGGACCGGGCTCAGCTGGATTTCTGCGACGTCTTCGGAGCGTGCGCGTCGAACCAAGCGAGCTCGCGCTCCGCGTAGTCCACGTCCTGGGACGGGGAGCGCACACCGTGCGAACCGCCTGGGTAACGTACGAACTCGACCTTGCGCCCCAACAGTTTCAAGCCCGCGAAGAACTGTTCCGACTGCCCGATGGGACAACGCAGATCGCCCTCCCAGTGGAGCAGCAAGACGGGGGTCCGAACGCGGCGAATATGGGTCAGCGGGGAGCGTTCGTGGTACAGCTCGAACGCGGTCTCAGGGGGCCCGCCCATCGACTCGATGTTGTAGCGGGGGATGTCGTCGGTTCCGAGCCCACTCATCAAGTCGGTGATCGGCGCCCCGATCGCCGCGGCTCGAAAACGGTTCGTCTGGCCGACGGTCCAGCTCGACATATATCCGCCATAAGAGTACCCGGACAGGTAGAGCTGGTCCGGGTTCGCAACCTTGGCTTCGACCAGTGCGTCGACGCCCGCCATCAGATCGCGATAGTCGCCGCCCCCCCAGTCTCCGATACAAGCGCGTTCGAACCCTTCGCCATAGGAGGTGCTGCCGCGTGGGTTCGGAAGCAGTACGACGAAGCCGGCACCTGCGAGCGCCTGGGTGCGCATGATGTTGAAGGTGGCGGGGTGCATCCCGTGGGGGCCACCGTGAATCTCCAGCACGGTGGGAGAGCGGCGCGATTTCTTGTGGTCCGGCGGATACAGCACGAAGGCCTCGAGCTCGAGACCGTCGTCGCCCCGGTATTGGATGCGCTCAGTCCGACCCAGCGCGACGCGCTCGCGCAGGGTCCGGTTGGCTGTGCTCAGCGTAATCTGGCTACGTTCGCGCCGCAGCGAGGCACACATCACCTCGGGGAATGCGGAGCTCCAGCTCGACGTGAAGACGACGCGCTTTGCATCCGGAGTGAGCGCGACCGACCCAGCTTGGAAGTTGCCGTCGACGATCTTCTTCGCTGCACCACTGGCGCGCTCGACACGCCAGATGGGCACCGTTCCACGATCGCCGGCGAGGAACACCAACCCCGTGCCATCCGGTGTCCAGACGAAGGGGCGGCCGGAGGGGGCCGGCGAAATCGAGCGATCGAAGTCAGCGATCACGGGCCTCGGCACCGTGCTGCCGCGCAGCGGCACCGTGTAGAGCGCGTAGTTCCGCCCAGCGCTTCGGTCTTCGTGTTCGTGACCGACGAACGCCACCTCGGAACCGTCGGGGGAGAATTCCGGCCCCTGGGCGTCTCCGCGTTCCCGCGTCAGCCGACGCGCCTTTCCACCCTTTGCTGGCACCAGCCAGAGGTCAGAACGAAAGCCCTGGCTCCAACGCCGCCGGCTGCGATCGGCGCTGAACGCGATCCACTTGCCGTCCGGTGACCAACTCGGCTGGGAGTCGTGCCAGTCGCCGCTCGTGAGCTGTCGCTCTTTGCCGCTCTCGACGTTGACGACGAACAGGTGCCGCCGTCGCGCGTCGAAGAGCCCGAAGCCGTCGAATCGGTAGTAGAGATTTTTCACGACGAGGGGGGCGTTGGACTCGGACGCTTCCCTTCCGCGACGCGGCCCGACGGATCGAACGAATACGACAGATTTGCCATCGGGCGACCACTGGGGGCCCGTGGGCGTGCCGGGGCCGGTCGTGATCGGGCGCGCATCGCCGCCATCGAGCGGTGCGACGTAGAGCTGGTTCCCCTCGCCGCGGTTGGACACGAACAGCAGCGAGTCCCCGCCCGGCGACCAGCGCGGCGAGTGCGTGGACGGGCCGCGAGTGAACTCGCGCGGGGAGTGCTCGCCCGAGACCGGCGCGATCCAGATCTGCTCGATCGCGCGGTCTTTGGCTCGGTCCGTGTGCGCTTGGGCATACGCGACGAGGTTGCCGTCCGGCGAGATCTGGGGATCGCGCACGCGGCGCAGCTCGTAGATGTCCTCGGGTCGAGCCGGTCGGCGTCGGGGCTTCTTCGCGGCCACGGGATGGTCCTCCGGTTCCAATATTACAACGAGACAGCCACCCGCGGCGGAAGCAGGGCGGCCCGGTCGCCGGCCTTGGTGAGCGAGAACTCGACATAGCCGGTGGGGGTCTAGGCTCCGTCGATTCTAGAAGTATGCGGATTCATGTACAAAAGTTAGGATCTATGAATCCAGGTTCGCGCTGAAGCGTTCGAGTCAGGAGATCGATCGGTCCGGAGCGGAGTCACGCCCGCCGGGCCCGTGTAGGCTTGCCGAGATGTCCCGCCAAGAGGAGAGAGCATGACCTTCCAGGTTCCCGAGCACGTCAAGCCGGTCCGCGCTGCCGTCCAGAGCTTCATCGAGGAGAAGGTCTACCCGGTCGAGCACATCCTCGAAGAGCGCGGCACCGCCGAGGCGCGCGGGGTGATGGCCGAGCTGATGAGCGAGGCCAAGGCCGCTGGCCTCTGGGCGCTGGGTCATCCCAAGGAGATCGGGGGTCAGGGGCTGCCCTTCCTCGACTACGTCTATGTCAACGAAGTGATCGGCCGCTCGACGCCCGCCATGGTCGCCCTCGGCACACACTCGCTGCAGGATTCGATCATGCTGAACGAGTTCGCGTCGGACGAGTGGCGGGACCGCTACCTCAAGCCCCTGGTAGACGGCGAGGTCTTTCCCAGCTTCGGCATGACCGAGCCCGACGTGGGGAGCTCGGACCCGACCCAGCTGCAGACCGCGGCTGTGCTCGAGGACGGCGAGTGGGTGATCAACGGGAGGAAGTGGTTCACCTCCGGCGCCGATGTCGCCGCCTACACCACCGTCATGTGTCGGACCGAGTCGGATTGCCCGGATCACGACGCCTTCAGCATGATCGTCGTGCCCACCGATGCACCCGGCTACGAGATCGTGCGCGAGCCCCGGGTGATGGGGCGCCACGGGGGACATTGCGAGATCTCTCTGCGCGACGTTCGGGTGCCCGAATCGAACCTGCTCGGTCGCCGCGGCGCCGGCTTCAGGATCGCTCAGCGCCGGCTCGGTCCGGGCCGCATCTTCCACTGCATGCGTTGGCTGGGCCAGGCCCAGCGCGCCTTCGACCTGATGTGTGAGCGCGCCAATTCGCGGGTGGTGTTCGGCAAGACCCTCGGCGGTCACCAACAGATCCAGAAGTTCATCTTCGACAGCCTGTGTGAGATCCAGGGCAGCCGCATGCTCACCCTGGCCGCTGCGCACAAGATCGATCAGGGTGACGAGGCACGGGTCGAGATCGGCATGATCAAGGTCGTGGGTGCCTCGATGCTGCACAACGTGATCGACCGGGCGATCCAGGTGCACGGTGCCAAGGGCGTCACCGACGACACGCCGCTCGAGCGCATGTACCGGGAGGCGCGCTTCGCGCGGATCTATGACGGCCCCGATGAGGTCCACGTGATGACCACCGCGCGAAGGGTGCTCAAGTCCTACGCGATCGGCGACGGATGGGACTTCGGCCTTCGCTGACCCGAATTTCGAAAAGTGGCGTCCGGCCGCCGTCAGACAGCTTGGGTTGACGTCGCTCCATAATTCTATATATTTGGAATTATGGAAAAACAAATCGCCATCAGCGCGTTGGCCGCGCTGGCCCAGGAGACGCGTTTGGACGTGTTCCGCCTGCTCGTCCACGCCGGACACGACGGCCTTTCGGCCGGCGCCATCGCCGAGGAGCTCGGGATCCCAGCTGCGACGCTCTCCTTTCATCTGAAGGAGCTGCGCGGCGCGGGGCTGGTTTGCTGCGAACGCGTGAGCCGGTCGCGAATCTACAGCCCCGACTTCGCCGCGGTAGGGGCTCTGATGGCATTTCTCACCGCGAACTGCTGCAGCGGTGTCGGCCAGGACGGCTCGTGAACCGCCAGCCTGGGAACCCCCCGAAGGAGGAGAACCAATGCGTGTCCAGCTCGCCCTCAATGTGAAGGACCTCGACGAAGCCGTCGAGTTCTACTCGAAGCTCTTTGACGCAAAGGTCAACAAGCGCAAGCCCGGCTACGCGAACTTTGCGATCGACCAGCCGCCGCTCAAGCTCGTGCTGTTCGAGAACCCGGACGCTGACGAGCGCTTGAACCACCTGGGCGTCGAGGTGTTCGCCGACCAGGATGTCCACGCCGCAACCGATCGCCTCAAGTCCGTCGGGCTCGCCGATTCGGTCGAGGACGAGGAGACGTGCTGCTACGCGACCCAGAACAAGGTCTGGGCGCTGGATCCGCAGGGCATGCGCTGGGAGTGGTACCGGGTGATCGAGGATTCGGAGAGCTTCGCCGGGAGCCCCGCCGAGCAGCAATCGTAGACGGAACGCGAGAGCGGGTTCGAGCTGCTACAGCATCGGACGCAACGCGCAGCCGTCCGAGCTACCCCGTCGGTCGGCCTGACCAGGCGCCCCTCGAGGGCCTAGAATCGGGTCGAGACCGCGGAGGAACCGGCTGCGAATGAGCTTCATGGAGACCGTCGAGAAGGCTCGAGCACTTCTCGAACGCAACGGGCGCGTTTCCCTCCGCGCTCTCCAGCGCGAGTTCGACCTCGACGAAGACGCCCTCGACGAGTTGATCGAGGAGCTGGTCGAGATCCAACGCGTCGCCGAGCGGGACGGACGAGCGCTCGCCTGGGCGGGCGGGCGGCCAGCCCCGCTCGAAACCACCGAAAGCGAGCGCGCTCCGCGCGACTACACGCCGAAACACCTCGCCGACAAGATCCTCCAGACCAAGTCCGCGCTCGAGGGTGAGCGCAAGCAGATCACGGTCCTGTTCGCCGACGTGAAGGGGTCGATGGCGCTCTCGGAGGGTCTCGACCCAGAGGCCTGGCACGGCATCCTCAACCGCTTCCTCGAGATCCTGGCCGACGGTGTCCACCGCTTCGAGGGCACCGTCAACCAGTACACGGGCGACGGGATCATGGCGCTGTTCGGAGCGCCGCTAGCCCATGAAGATCACGCCCAGCGCGCCTGCTTCGCGGCGCTCCATCTCCAGGATGCCCTGCGCGGCTACGCGGACGAGATCCGTCTCTCCCAGGGGCTGAGCCTGTTCACCCGGATGGGCATCAACTCGGGAGAAGTGGTGGTCGGCAAGATCGGCGATGACCTGCGCATGGACTACACCGCCCAGGGACACAGCGTCGGGCTCGCCCAGCGCATGGAGCAGCTCGCGGAGCCCGGCAAGGTCTACCTCACCCAGCACACGGCCGCGCTCGTGGAGGGCTACTTCACCTTGCGCGACCTCGGCGAGACCGAGGTTCGCGGCGTCGCCGCGCCGGTGCGGGTGTCGGAGCTGCAGGGGCTCGGGCGCATGCGCACGCGCCTCGACCGCGCCCGGGCGCGCGGGCTGTCGCGCTTTGTCGGCCGCCAAAAGGAGATGATCGCGCTCGAAGACGCGCTGGAGCGTTCGCTGGCGGGCAACGGCCAGGTGGTCGGCGTGGTGGCCGACGCCGGAACCGGCAAGAGCCGGCTGTGCGCCGAGTTCGTCGAACGCTGTCGCGCCCGCAACGTGTTGGTCCGCGAGGCGCACTGCCCCGCGCACGGCAGCACGATGCCTTTCCTGCCCGTTCTCGAGCTGATGCGATCGATCTTCGGAGTCGAGCAGGACGACGGCGAGCGCGAGGCCCGGCGCAAGATCGCCGGTGAGCTGACGCTGCTCGGGCCCGAGCTGGCCGAGCTGCTTCCCGTCGTCACCGAATTTCTCGGCGTGCCCGATCGCGACCAGCCCGCCCTCGAGCTGTCCGCCGAGGCGCGCCAGCGCAAGCTCTACGCCTTCGTGAGACACCTCGTGCATGCCCGGAGCGAGCGCGAGCTCTCGGTAACGTTCCTGGACGACCTTCACTGGATCGACGTGGGCAGCGACGCCTTCTTCGCCCAGCTGATCGAAGCCATTCCAGAAACCCGCACGCTGGTGCTGGTGAACTTCCGGCCCGAGTACCAGGCCGATTGGATGCAGAAGTCCTACTACCAACAGCTCCCGTTGGTTCCACTCGGTCCCGAAGACATTCGCGAGCTGCTCACCGACCTTCTCGGGACCCACCCCTCGGTGGCCGATCTCCCTGCGCGCGTGCACGAGCGCACCGGTGGCAACCCCTTCTTCGCCGAGGAGCTGATCCAGTCGCTGATCGAGAGCGGGGGGCTTGCGGGCACGCGCGGCGCGTACGAGCTCACGCGGCCGGCCGACGATCTCGAGATTCCGACGAGCGTGCACGGGGTGCTCGCCGCACGGATCGATCGGCTCGGCGAGCGGGAGAAGCAGGTTCTCCAGACGGCCTCGGTGATCGGCAAGGAGTTCTCGGGCTCGGTGCTCGAAGCGGTCGTCGACCTCTCCGCCGACGAGCTCGCCTCGGCGCTGGCAACCCTGCAGCGCGGCGAGTTCCTGTTCGAGAAGTCCCTCTACCCGGAGGTGGAGTACGTCTTCAAGCACCCGTTGACGCAGGAGGTGGCGGACGGCTCCCAGCTGCAGGAGAGCAAGGCCCGGGTCCACGCGGCCGTCGCGCGGGAGATCGAACGCGCGCAGTCGGAGCGGCTCGACGAGAGCGCGGCGTTGCTCGCCCACCACTGGGAGGAGGCCGGCGAAGCACTCGCGGCAGCGCGCTGGCACCGGCGGGCCGCCGAATGGGTGGGGCTGAACAACGTGCCGGAGGCGTTGGAGCACTGGCGTCGGGTCGCCTCCCTCGCCGATCGGGACGAGCACACGCCCGAGACGTTGGACCTCGCACTCGCATCGCGCGCGGCCATGCTGCCGGTTGGGCTCCGCGCGGGAGTGAGTCTCGACGAGGCGGAGACGCTGTTCCAGGAGGGGCTCGAGCTGTCGGGGCAGGCGGGGGACAGCGGCCGCCGGGCCATGATCTTGTGCGAGTACATGGTCTATCGCGTCATCCATGGATCGGTGTACGACGAGGTCCGACACCTCACCGAAGAGGCGGCCCGGCTCGTGGCCGACATCAGCGACACCGACCTCCAGATCGCAGTTTCGTACCGCGTCGCCTGGCTGGAGCTGATTTGCGACCACTACGCGCAGGCCCAGCCAGCTCTGGAAGACCTCCTCGCGCGCGCGCGAGCGAATCCCCACGCGGCGGCTCGGCTGCTCGGATTCGACCTGGAGCTCAAGGTTGGCGGGTTTCTGTTTTTCGCCAGGGGAATGCGCGGCGAAATCCAAGGAAGCATCCAGGAGATCGATCGCCTGGTGCCGCTCTGTGCGGCAGCCGGCGACGCCGAGTCCGAAATTTCGGCGCTTACGTGGCGGATCCAGCTCACGACGATCGTGGGCGACGAGTCCACCGCCACCGCGCACGCTGGGAGACTTCTGGCGCTCTGCGAAGAGACGGGATCGAAGACCTACCAGCCGATGCTCTACTTCGCCCTGGGCCTGATCGATCTCTGGCGGGAACGCTTCGCTGAGGCGCGACACGCCTTCGAGAACGTGTGGTGCCACCGGTCCAGTGGATTGTTCGAGGCGAGCGCGTACGGGGCGCTGGCCGTGGCGTTGCTGGAGGACGGAGAGCCCGAGCGGGCGCGCCAACTCTCCGACCAATCGATCGAGGACCAGCGCCGCGGGGCGCGCATGTGGTCGTGGCATACCTACCTTCTGCGAGCGGAGTTCCTGCGCCGGAGCGAGGGCAGCGGCGCCTGCGACGAGATCGAACGCGTACTCGGGAAGGCCGCAGAGCTGATCGAAACGGCGGGCGCCGTGGCGATGCTTCCCTTCCTGAACACCCAGCGGGCCCACCTCGCCCGTCTCGAGGGCGACAGCGCGGCCTGGCAGCGCGAGCTGGACGAGGCGCGCCGCTCGTTCGAACAGATGGGAGCGCCCGCGCGCGTCGCCTGGATCGACGAACTCGCCGCGGAATTTTCCTCGTAATCGCATCCGGATCGTCGTTGGACCGCTGACGACGTCGGCGAATTCGATCGACACACCATCGCTGCGCGGCGAAGTCCCAGCCGCCTCGATTTCCCGTGGAACCGTGTTCTAGCACGCGGAAAAGCCGTTCGATACGTGACCGCCTGGGCGCGGGTATCACCTCAACACCGCACTGTGATGACCCTCGCCGATTCGTGTCTTCCCCACCCGAAAATCGTCAGGCCAACCTACGACTACTCCAGCGTTATATCAGTGGGATTTTCACCGCAGGTAAAATTCCAACACGAAATTGCGACGATATTTACACACAGGTGTTCCCCCTACTTTAAAACAGTCGGACCGACCTACATAGTTCGTTGTAAGCACTACCGCCACGACCGGGCGACCCGGTCGTGACACCGCTCAGACTTGCTCCGCAACGTTCCTGCAGAACCAGTCCTTAATAATGGGAGGTAGTAGACGATGAGAAGGTCGATTCTTGAACAAGCCACGGTTGCTGCATCACTCTTGTTTCTAATCGCGATCCCTTGCCACGCCAAGAAGGGAGGCAACGGGGGCGGCAACGGGGGCGGCAACGGCGGAGGTGACTCGGGCTCTGAATGCAGTGGCGGTGTTCACGTCTGCAATATCGAAGACGCCTTCAACAAGTGTGGTGTGAGTAAGAAAGATCGGAAGCAACCGGCTACTCGAAACGTGATGTGCTGCTGCCACTCCGATGTCTGTCCCCAAGCCTGCTTTGAGGAGGCTCTTTCTGAAACCGAGGAACTCGACGAGATC
>CAXMOC010000233.1:0-3840 GCA_964194865.1 uncultured Opitutales bacterium
TCCGGTTTGCCCGTGCTCGCGAGCCGCTGAACGACCTCGGTCATGAAGGGCACGACGTCCTCGACGCGATCACATGCGAGCGCCGCTCTCCAGAGGGCGACGACCAGCCGGGTGTCGCTGGGATTCGATCGCACCATCGGCTCCAGCAGCCGATAGGCCATCGCGTCGTTTCCGCGCCGGTGGGCATCCGCGGCCTTCTTGAGCACGCGCCAGGATTCGACCGCCGATCCGACCTGCTTGCTCGTCTGGCTGCTCTTCAACCGAGCTGCCAACGCAGCCGCGGAGCGGGACATTTCCCGAAGCGAGACCTCGCCGCCTCGGCGCACCCGCGTAGCGGCCCTACGCATCAGTGCTCTCGGACCGTTGGAGTGCCGATAGCTTTCCTTGCGATCGTCCATGCTCCGATCTCCGGTCGAGTCCGGCTCGGTGCCCGTTACTGAACGGCAGGCGTTCGTGCCCTCGGCCTCGAACCCGTATCGACCATCCGTCGTCTCTCTGTAAGCCTCGAGTCGTTGCGGACCTGTGCCTCGGAGCGCGGTGACACGGCGCGGGCGTCACATGTGTCTCACTGCCGCCCCGAGAACTCCAAGCAGAATCCGCGGCGAGCGTCTTCTGCTGCTCATCGGATGCATGTCGCCGCGACGCGATGTGTCCTATCGCCTGCATCCCTGGTTGTGTGACCGTGCCCACACGAGCGGTGCAGGAGTGGTGACCCGGGTGGCTAGAATCCCGATGTGGGGGGATCTTCCGGCGTCAGGCTGCAAAGAGCCCGCAGGGTTCTGTGCAATACTGGTCGAGGCAGCGAAAGCGCGAAGACTCGGAATGGGCGACAAGGGAAACGAAGCACTACGACACGAAGAGGCGTTCAGCTACGGCAAGGGGCTCATTCCCACGCCGAGGAACTGGACGGAATACTTCTGGGACCGAGGCAGGGAGAAGACGGACGCCGTACTCGAGCCCTTCGTGCGCGAGGCGGATACGATTCTCTTGATCGGCGTGGGAAGCGGAGACGTCCTCCCCCTTCTCGACCTCCACGGGAAGACGGTCTACGGCACCGAGGTGAACCAGAGGTTCCTCGACGACGCCCGCCGATACTGCATCCCGATGAAGACCGACAGCACGTCGATCCCGCTCGACGACGAGTCGGCGGACCTCGTCATCTGCAACATGGTGCTGCATCACGTCGTCGGCCAGGGGAACCTCGACGCCGTGTTGATCGAGTGCGCCAGGGTGCTCAAGAAGGGCGGGAGCCTCTTGGCCTTCGAGCCCAACGCCCTTCACCCTTCC
This sequence comes from uncultured Opitutales bacterium, assembly GCA_964194865.1. Taxonomy (GTDB): domain Bacteria; phylum Myxococcota_A; class UBA9160; order UBA9160; family SMWR01; genus CAXMOC01. Next base: position 1,288 of record CAXMOC010000233.1, read on the forward strand.
GGAATGGCCATGAACCTGATCAACCGCTTCCACCTCTACAACAAGGTGGGCGGCGGCAGCGACTACGAGTACGCCCTGTCGCCGTTCATGATGCGAAGACTCTCCCGGAGGATCTTCGGGGGCGAGGTATCGCTTCGGGGCCTCACCTTCAGCAATCCGAGGTTCCCGATCGGCTTGCAGAAGGCGATCTGTCGTCTCGACGCGCCGCTCGAAGCCGCCTATCCGCTGAGCTTCAGCTTCCAACTGCGAGTCGTGAAGGGATAGAGTCACGCGGCCGTCGCGGCAGTCTACAATCCCCGCGTGGCGGAGCCTGACGCGGCACGAGATCCCGAGCGAGTTCCGACCTTCGCGATCGCCCTGTTCTACCTGTTGCTCGCGGTCGGATCCAGCTGGCCCCTGGCCCTGCATCTCGGCAGCAGCCTGCCCCAGGGAACCGACGGCGCGGCAACGGTGCCGATGTTCCAGGCCTGGTCGATCGCGTGGACGTCAGACCGCCTGGCGGACGGCTTCACGGGCTTGTTGACCGCCCCGATCTTCACACCGACCCCGGACACCTTTCTCTTTTCCGACCCGCTGATCCTGCTCGGAATCCTGGGCGCCCCCATCCTCTGGCTGGGAGGCACACCGGTGCTGGCCCACAACCTCCTGCTGCTGACGGCGCTCACGGCAAACGGACTGATCGCATTCGGACTGCTGCGCTGCCTCGAGTTCGGGCGCAGTACGGCGGCCGTGGGCGGCGCGATGCTGGTCTTGCTGCCCTACGTCCACCACGAGCTCGGCGTACTGATGCTGGTCCCCCTGTGCGGGCTGCTCGGCTTCCTCTGGGCCCTGGTGCGGTTCTCGCGCGAGCCAGGTGCCCTTCCCGCAATCGGAATGGGTCTGTCGGCGGCCGCCACCTACCTCGTGTGCGGGCAATACGGGATCTTCATCGCGCTCGTGATTGCGCCCGCCTCGCTCTGGATGGTGCAACGACGCTGGCTCAAACCCCGGGCCGCCGGCTGGCTCGGTTTGGGAGTGCTCGTCTGTGCAGTCCTGGTCGCGCCCCTGGTGGTCCAGCAGCTCGATGCCCTCGACGAGCACGGCTTCGCGCGCAGCGGAACCTTGGCCATCAAGAGTTCGAGCCACCCGACTGCGTGGACGCTCACCGCCTGGCCCCAGCTCGTTCCCGCGCCCGGCGTGTCCGAGGCCCCCGAGCTCTGGATGCAGGCCCACTTTCCGGGAACCCTCAAACTCCTGCTGGCGGCCCTCGGGATTTTCCACGGACTGCGCACACCCGAGCGGCGGCGCTGGACGGCCTTCCTCGTGACCGCGGCCCTGCTCGCATCGCTCTTCTCGGCCTTGCCGCGCCTCGGATCAGGAGAGGCCACGCCGTTCGCGCTGCTCAGCGACGTGATCCCGGGGCTGTCCAGCATGCGCAGCTACTGGCGTTTCGTGGTCGTGGCCCAGATCGCGGTCGTGTTGCTGGCCGTGCTCGGCCTCGAGTTCTTCCAAAACCGGGCGGCCCGAGTTCGGAGCACCCGACCCGGCCTGGCCATTGCGGTTCCCATCCTCGGCCTGCTGGCGGCCGTCGAGCTGTGGCCGACCCCTCCCCAGAAGCTGGCTCCAACACCCGACTTCGAACGATGGCGACCGTGGACGAGCTGGGTCGCCGAGAACGTTCCCGAGTCGGGACTCGTTCACCTGCCGTTTCCGGCCAGCGGCCGCGTGGCCGACTTCGAAGACACCGCGCGCTGGATGCTTCTCGGCAGCGCCCACGGCCGCCCGATGGCGGGCGGCTACTCGGGATTCTTTCCAAAGCGCTTCCACAGGCTGGCCCGGGCCCTGCGCGGCTGCCCGACGCCCAGGGGCTACAAGTTCGTGCGCTTCCTTGGCCACGACTCGCTGGCGATTCGCAGCTCGTGGCTCGCCGCCAACCCCGAGTGCGGTCCGCCGGCAAAAAACTGGGAGCAGGTCGAAGTCTTCCCGGATCTCGACGTCGAAATGCACCGCGCCCGCAGCATGAACGTCATTCCGGAGGCCGCGGGCGGCTAGTCGATCAGCATCTCGGCCATTTCCTCCGTGTGCCGGTCGAGCAGCTCGAGCAGGATCGGACATGGGAAGTGCAACCTGTGTCTTCCTGTGACCGATAAGTAGGGTAGGTTCAATCGGTCGATGCATCATCTTCTGTTTCACCTGATAACCCAGGAGATGGTGCAGATGGCAGAACGGAGACGAGCGGGGCTCTCGGTTTCGCAAAAGAGGGAACTCTGGGAGCGATGGAAGCGCGGGCAGTCGCTGAACGACATCGCTCGAGCGTTTTCGAAGCAGCGGGGCTCGATCCACCACGTGCTGTTGTTCAACGGCGGCATCGCGCCTTCAACCCGTCGTCGTTCTCGATGGGCACTGAGCCTATTCGAACGCGAGGAGATCTCACGTGGCCTTGCGGAAGGCCATTCGATGCGGGAGATCGCCTCCTCGATCCAGCGCGCTCCCTCCACGGTGAGCCGGGAGATCGGACGCCATCGCGGTCGGGAGAGATATCGAGCGAGCGAAGCCGATCGGAGGGCTTGGAAC
>CAXMOC010000234.1:0-9640 GCA_964194865.1 uncultured Opitutales bacterium
CCGACGGCCCCCCAGTGCGCCAGCGCCTCTCGCGCGGCAACCGGGTCGGAGCCGCCGATCGACCGCAGACCCTCGTCGCAGAGTTCCAGCACCCGCTCGGCCGCCTCCACGGGCCGCCACGACGTCTCGGCCGATGTGTCACCCGCGATGAGCACGTTGGACAGGTAGGCGAGCTCCTCGATCACGCGCTGGTGGGTCTCCGGATCGTGTTCGAGCAACGCTTCGAGGGTCTGGCGGAACAGAGATTCCGCCGGCGTGGCGGCCGCGTGGGCGTCGGGTTCGACACCGGCTTCCAGCAGCAGCTTCCGCAGAGGAGTGGCCCGAGGGAGTTCCGCGGCGGGGGCTACGCCCGGGTTCGCATCGGTCTGGGGCTTCAACTCCCGGAAATGCGCCCGGGTGATCGGATCCTCCTCCGGCTGCTCGGGCGCCGTCCGCGCCAGTGCGAGGAATGCCCGCGCGTCGGCCGGCGAAACGTACCCGCGCTCGGCCCGCCGCTCCTCTCGCTCTGCGCGCGCGTCCTCGAGCAGTAGCTCCTCCCCGTCGAGGGCCACGTAGAGCTTCTGAGCGCTGCGCACCTCCTCGTGGGTGGCGGTCGCGCAGCGGCTCAAGACCCCGCGAAGCAGCTGCGGATGGCGTTCGTCGAGGGCCAGCAGCGTGCTCAGCAGTGCGTCCCATCCTCGATCGCTCCGCGACACCAGCAGGTAGTCGTCGAGTTCCTGGCAGAAGTGCGCGTCGAGGATCTGGTCGAGCAGCTCGGCCTCGCGCGGGTCGGTGGCCCACGTCGTCAGCACCGCCACGTCGAGGACCCGTACGAGCTGCGAGACCGCAAAGACCAGGAAGTCCTCGGACAGCTCGGCCAGGCGATCGGCGACGAAGCTCTCACCGCCTTCGAGCAGTACCTCGAGCCAGACGACGAAGCGCGCAGCATCGAACGCTTCGTCTTGGCCAGGGAGCGCGCTCCGCCACAGGTCTTCGTCGAAGACCTCGCGCAGCTGCTCGAGACTCGCGAGCGCGATCAGCTCTCCGGCATCCTCCAACCCGACACGCAAGATGACCTGTCGCAGCGCTGGGGCCGGGAGCGCCCGCAGCGTCGGCGCCAGCTCCGGTTCCTCGAGCAGACGGCGCAGCAGTCCGCCGTCCAGGCGACGTCGAAGCAGTTGGGACGACACGGGGCCTCCATCGCGAGCGGCTACCGGCAGAGGGTGCAACATCCTGAGGTGAGAACCAGGATTGCTCTCACCATGCCGCTCGTGGGATAATGGTGTCGTCGTGGACGGGCTCTCCACGACCTCCCGGTCCACCATCTTGCTCAGGAATCCGCAACCCACTCGTGGGCGCGAGGCGGTGAGGCGCGTTCTCGAAGCCGGGGGAGGAAGCCCTGGATCACAGGGTAGTCGAGGGATCTTCAACTAGATCCCCTCACGCCATAGACAGCGACCGCATCGCAGGTTGGAGTAGGTTGCGGGGCCTTGATGTCCTTGGTCGGGGTGGTGGGATTCGAACCCACGACGCTGACCCCCCAAAGATCAGGCTCTAGCCGCTGAGCTACACCCCGCAAAAGCGGAGCCGAGAGTACATCGTCGCCCGGGCCGCAGCAGCCCTGGTGACCCGGCGAGTGGGATCGCGGGTCAGGCGAGCTGGATCGGGTTCATCACCTTCTCGTCGAGCCATTCGAGGAGCGTTCGAAGCGCGTCTTGATTGATCTCGTGGCCCATCTCGAATTCGCGATAGGTCGCGGGTACACGGAGCTCGGCGAGCCTGTCTCTCGACTGGCGCGCCATCTCGATCGAGATCATCGGATCCTGGGTCCCGTGAATCACCAGGGTCGGAAGCTGCTCGAGCTCCGGGCTCGATGGAATTCCCTGAGCGAGATCGGTCGGCAGCCAGGAGGAGAGTGCGATCAATCCGGCGTAACGGTCTGGGTTGCGCAGCGCCAGCTCGTAGGCCATCACGCCGCCCTGGCTGAAGCCGAGCAACACCAGCTTGCGACGGTCGACTGAATGCGCGGGCAGCACTTCATCGAGAAAGCGCTGGATGGCATCGACGCCCTTGCTGAACTCGGCCGGATCCGGTGGACTGCCACCGCTGAGTGGAAACCAGCCGTAGCCGACGGCTCCGGGCCCCGCCTGGAATGCGACTGGGCCCTGAGGGCAGAGAACCAGAGCGTCGCCACCGTTCAGGATCGGCGCCAGCCCCATCAGGTCATGGGCGCTGGCTCCCCAGCCGTGGAGCGCGACGATCGTGGGGAAAGGCCCTTCGCCGGCCGGTACATGAGCGGTGTAGAGCAGTTCCATTCGGCCAGCATACGCGATGGGGCGCGGTTGCCGCCCGTGCTATCCCTGGGGCGTGACGCGACAATCCCCCAATCTCCTCGACCAGGTCTGGAATGCCCACTCGGTGCGGGAGCTACCCAGTGGACAGACCCAGCTCTTCGTCGGCCTGCACCTGATTCACGAAGTCACTAGCCCCCAGGCCTTCGCAATGCTGCGAGAAATGGGTCTGCCCGTGCGATTTCCCGCCCGCACGATCGCGACGGTGGATCACATCATCCCCACCGAGTCTCAGCAGCGGCCGCTCGCCGACGACCTGGCCGAAGCGATGATGTGCGCCCTCGAAGGCAGTTGTGCGGAGCACGGGATCCCGCTCTACGACACGGCCAGTGGCCGGCAGGGAATCGTTCACGTGATCGGGCCCGAGCTGGGGCTCACGCAGCCGGGCATGACGATTGCCTGTGGCGACAGCCACACCTCCACCCACGGCGCATTCGGCGCGATGGCCTTCGGCATCGGGACCACCCAGGTGCGCGACGTGCTGGCCACCCAGTGCCTGACGCTGTCGCGGCCCCGAGTGCGCCGCATCGAAGTGATTGGAACGCTCCAGCCGGGCGTCTACGCCAAGGACGTCACTCTGGCGATCATCCGCCAGCTCGGGGTCAAGGGCGGCGTCGGCTACGCATACGAGTACGGGGGGCCGGTCCTCGACGCGATGTCGATCGAGGAACGACTCACCGTCTGCAACATGTCGATCGAGGGCGGAGCGCGCTGTGGTTACGTCAACCCCGACGAAACCACCGTCGAATACCTGCGCGGCCGCGAGTGCTCGCCCGAGGGCGAGTCGTTCGAGCGCGCCGCGCGCTGGTGGCGATCCTTGGCCAGCGCGCCCGACGCATACTATGACGACCGGGTCGAGATCGACGGCACTGAGATCGAGCCCTCGGTCTCTTGGGGTATCAACCCGGGGCAGAACATCGGCGTCGGACAACGCCTGCCCCGGCCGGACGCTGCATCGCCGGAAGACCGCCCCTCCTTGGAGGAGGCCTACATCTACATGTCGCTCAAACCGGACGATCCGATCGAGGGCACCAAGATTCACGTGGCCTTCATCGGGTCGTGCACCAATGGGCGGATCTCCGATCTGCGAGAGGCCGCGCGGGTGGCCCGAACGGGGCACGTCGCTCCGGGCGTGAAAGCGCTGGTCGTACCGGGTTCGCAGGCGGTGGCCCGCGAGGCCCAAGCGGAGGGCCTCGATGAGGTGTTTCGGTCCGCGGGCTTCGAGTGGCGACTCGCCGGTTGTTCGATGTGCCTGGCGATGAATCCCGACAAGCTCGTGGGCCGCGAAGTCTGCGCCTCATCTTCGAATCGCAACTTCAAGGGGCGGCAAGGTTCACCCACTGGTCGTACCCTCCTGATGTCGCCTGCCATGGTCGCGGCCGCCGCGATCGCCGGGCGCGTGGTCGACGTACGAGGTGTGCTGTGACCGGGTTGGATCGAATCGCGGGGCGTGCCTGCGTGCTGCGCGGGAACGACATCGACACAGACCGCATCATTCCCGCGCGCTTCTTGCGCTGTGTCAGCTTCGATGGGCTCGGAGAGCACGCCTTCGAGGACGACCGGATTCAGGCCAAGGGAGACCACCCGCTCGACGACGATCGGTTCGCTGGGTCCAGCATCCTGATCGTGGGGGCCAATTTCGGTTGTGGCTCGTCGCGTGAGCACGCCCCCCAGTCCCTGATGCGCTGGGGCTTTCGAGCCTTCGTGGGCGAATCGTTCGCCGAAATCTTTGCGGGAAATTGCACGGCACTCGGGCTGCCGCACCTGACCCTCGGGGGCCCGGATCTGGCCGCCCTGATGGACTCGGTCATCTTGAACCCGGAGCAAGAGGTGGTGATCGACCTCGAGGCACTGACGATTCGATCCCAGGCGGGCACCGCCACGGCCAGCACACCCGAGGGCGTACGGCAGCAGCTGATCGAGGGAAGCTGGAACGCCACCCACGTCTTGCTCGAAGCCGGGGACCAGATCGAATCTGCCGCGGCTCGGATTCCCTATCTGAACGACTTCGCGAGCTGAGCGATAGCGCCGCTCAGCGATTTTCGAAGGACGGGTCGCGCTTCTCGAGAAAGGCGTCCATCCCTTCAGCGCGATCTGCGCTGGCCGAGATCAAGCCGAAGGCTACCTGCTCGATGACGTGAGCGACGCGCACGTCGGCGTCCTGGCCCTGCTGGATGACCCGCTTTGCGGTGGCCACCGCCAGCGGGCCCTTGGCCGCGATCGTTTCTCCGACGCTCACCGCGGCAGCAACGAGATCCTCGGGTGCGAACAGGCGGTTGGCCAAACCAATTCGCAGCGCAGTCTGTGCGTCGATCGGCTCACCACCGAGCACCAGCTCCTTCGCCCAGGCGGAACCCACGCGACGCGCCAAGCGTGAGGTACCGCCGAATCCGGGAATCAAGCCGAGATTGACCTCGGGTTGGCCAAAGCGCGCCTTGTCCGAGGCATAGATCCAGTCGCACGCGCAGGCGAGCTCGCAGCCGCCACCGAGCGCAAAGCCGTTGACCGCCGCGATGGTCGGGATCGCGAGAGACTCGAGGGCATCCGCCGCCGCGTGGCCGAGCCGGCTGAAGACTTCCGCCTGCTGCGGATCCAACCCGCGCATCTCCGCGATGTCTGCCCCGGCAGCGAAGGCGCGCCCCTCTCCCGTTAACACCAATAAGCGTATGTCGGGAGCGCCGGCGATCTCCTTGCAGGCTTCGACCAACTGCTCGAGGGTGGCGCGATCCAACGCATTCAATGCTTTGGGACGATCGAGCGTCAGTATGGCGACGGCGCCTCGGCGCTCGCTGCGGATGCGGTCCATGGCTTGTCCTCCTTCAGCGCGTCAGTGGATCGATGATCTCCGGCGCACCCTCCAGAAGCGCGCTCTCGAAGAAGTGGGTTATCTGCCTGAGCGACTCCTCGGCGCTCTGGACGCAGTAGTGCCCCTCTCCGGCGATACGCTCGCCGAGCACGACGGCAGCGCATCCCGGGGTCGCTTCGACCCCTTCGATTCCCTCGGGCACATACTGGTAGTAGGCGGCAGACGTCTGCAGGTCCAGGTTACCCTTCACAGCGCCGCTCGCGCCTTCGAAGCCACGGACGGGCCGCCCGTGCTCGCCAAGCTGCGGAATCGACCCGAATGCTCGTGCTAGTGCGCGCGTTGCGTGGTTGGGGATCAAGGAGTCGTCCAACCCCTCGAGCAGGAGCAGGCTCGCTCGTCGGGGGGAACCGAGCTCAAGTGGCTCCCGGTACAAGAAGCGGGCATAGCTGTGGGGATCCTGGCGGTCGAACAGGGTCTGAATCAGCGCGAGCACGACCCAGATGTCGCTGGGAGAAAGCTGCCGGAAACCCAGAAAGCTCATCGGCGCCAGCAGCTGCTCTGAACCCTGGTGCAGGAGCACCTCACTGAAGCGTCGCCCGGGAGAGACGAGCGCGGCGGCACGAATTTCGGGCGCGAAGGGGAGAAGCATCGAACCGTGGTGCGCACCTTCACTGAAGCCCAGGTACGCGAGGGGCTGGGAGCCGTCGATCCCGAAGATCCGCTCTGGCGGGCCGGCGTCCGGCTGCTCGATCGAGAAGTGCTCGAGGGCCGCAATCTCGCCAATCGCACGAATGAAGGCCAGCTGCTCGGCAACCGTCTGGACGAAGTAGTCGGCAATATCGCCGTAGACCAGCAGCCGCTGCAGGATCTCGATCAGCTGGCGCTGGGCCCGATCCTCGGCGTTGCGGGTCCGAGGGCTGAGTTCACGGTTGATCACATCGGTAAATCCGATGACCGCGAAGCCCGCTGAGGCCAGAGCGCTTCGGGCTCGGTCGACGACCTCTGGAAACGCGCTGCCCGGGTTGCCGTGTTGATACATCACGACGGGCACCGGCCTCTTCAAGGCAGCACGGGGCAGCGCCAACACGAATTGCAGGTTTCGGGTCTTGAACAGGGTGGGCGCGTCCGTTTCCAGATCGCGCGCGAGCAATCGCTCGCGGGTGCGCCACTCCGGCGCACGCCAAGTTCCGTGGACGATGGCGGCGACTTCGCTCCCTCGAGCGATCTCTTCGGGTGATTCGCGGTCCACGCTGCGGATCCGGATCGCGGGAGGCTCGCCGTCGAACGTCTTCTGGCGCATCGCCATCAGATCCTCGGCCACCCGATCCATGCTCCGAATCGTGAAGCGCACGGTGAAGGCAACGTCGGCGCGTTCGATCGGCGGTTGGCTGACAGCCAGGGCTGCAAAGACGTCGTCGGCAAGCCCTCGCGCGCGCGTGAGTTCCCGTTGGTTGGCAGAATTCGGGTTGCCGTCTCGGACACCCCGGAAGAAGGCCGACGGCTCGAAGGGGCTCGCCGGGTCGACCCGAACCCGACGCGTGACGACGACCGCGTAACGATGACGCGGCACAAGTGAGATCGAGGGATAGAGCAACAGGCCGTGGTGCTCTTCGCCAGCTCCGAGCTGGCTGCGAACCTCCAGTCGAAATGGAACTCGGGTGGCGTACTCGGGACTTCCTGGGGTGATGTCGAAGAGGCCGACCGTGGCCAGACGGTCCAGAGATTGTTCGGGAGTGTGTGGCACCGACTCGGGGTCCGCAGGAGCCGTGAGCGGAATGGTGATGTGGGCGACTGGGCTGAAGCCATCGAGCTCCCGAACGCCGTTCGAGAGTACATTCATCAGCCACTGATCCGGAGCGCGGTAAGCCCGCAACTCGACCCGCAAGCGCTGCTCGGAGGCATCGGCGGGGTTCGTGACCAGCCAATAGTCATCTGGAAAGGGCGCCAGCCCTCGCCGCCGCCCACGATCGTAGGGAATGCTTGCGGGCCTGCCGGTGGGGGCCGTCGTGAAGGGGATGTGTCCTGTACCCAACCCGTCGCGCCAGACGAGTTCGCAGGACGCGTCGGGCGAGAGCTCGCCTTCGGGATCTATCGCCAACAGGTTGGGGTCAACCCGGTGAATTCGAATCGGCTGGGCCCGGCCATCACACTGCAGCGCGACGCTGGCGATGGCCGCGTCGCTGGCTTCGGCCGAGAGGGTCAAGCGGATCCACTCGGTGCGGGGAAAGAGCGGCTCCCCGGCGCTTGGCCAGCTCTCGAGCAGCGTCGGGAGTGCGGCCGGAGGCGTGAAGCGCAGTCGTGCGGACAGGGTGGTTTCCGGCTCGGAGACACGCCGAGCCTGGACCACCAACTCGTGCTCTCCGGCCGCAACTTCGACCCTCAGCCGATCGCCTGGCAGACTGGGGTCGCCAAGTGTCACCCCGTCGAGCCGCGCCTCGAGGGTTCCGGGCGCCACATCCGAACCGAGCATGACCTCGAACTCCGCCGTGCCCGGACCGAACTGCGGCGGGCCGATCACTAGCAGATCCGCTGGCAGCTCGGAGCACGCTGTCAGGAGCAGCCCCACCCACAAACGGAGCCAGCACGCGAGCGCCCACCGCCCTCCAACTCGACGAGCACAAGGCTGGCGAACAGCTCGCTGGAAATCGTACGAATATGCGTGGGGAGTTCGGGGAATCGCCCAGATCCACTCGTCGAAGGGCATTCGAGTGTATCACAGGGCGGTGGTTTCTCGTGTTATGCTGCCCCTCGAGCGAATTGGAGGATCGAGCGTGCCGTCACCTTCGCGTGTCGCCTCGAGCGCCGCATGGATCGGGCTGGTCGCAGCAGCCGCCTTTGGCATCGGTCCCGCGCTGAGTGTCACTGGCCTGGTCGCTGGCTTCGTCGGTTTCAGGATCTACACGTTCGGACTGCTGCTCGGATTGATCAGCCTGCTCGTCGGCCTCGCCGGACTCTGGCACACCCGCGCGTCTGCGGGCCGCCCGGGCCGCGCCCGTGCGCTTACCGGTGTGGGAATCGGCCTGATCCTGGCCGCCGGCGTCGGCATCAGCCTCGGATCCGCCGGGCGCCTACCCGCGATCAACGACATCACGACGAACCCCGCCGACCCTCCCCAGTTCAGCCACGCCGGCCAACTCGAACCGAATCGAGAACGAGACCTCGCCTATCCCGGCCCCGAGTTTGCCGCGCAGCAGCAAACCGCGTACCCGGATCTCGAGCCGATTCGTCTGAACGCCGCCCGAGACGCCGTCTTTGAGGATTCTCTGGCCGCCGCCGCGGATCTCGGCTGGGAGATCACCTACCGAGACGCCGATCAAGGCTTGATCGAAGCGACGGATACGACGGCCATCTTCCGATTCGTCGACGACGTGACCATTCGCATTCGCTCCTCTGGCAAGATCACGGTGGTGGACGTGCGCTCGAAGTCACGCGATGGACAAGGCGACCTCGGCGCCAACGCGGAGCGAATTAGGGCGTTTCGAGAGAGCCTGACGGAATAAGGCGGCACTCAGGATTCGGCGCCCATCGCTTCCAACGCCCTGCTCTTCGCCCAGCGGTAATCGGCCTTTCCGCTCGGAGAACGCACGATCTCGTCGACGAAGATGAACTTTTGGGGGATCTTGTAGGCGGCGATGTGCTCGCCGGCGGCTTGTTTCAGAGCGGATTCGGAAGGCCTCTCGCCCTCTCGAAGCAGCACCAGAGCGGTCACCTGTTGACCCCAGCGCTCGTGCGGTGTCGGCACCACGATCGCATCGTAGACCGCGGTGTGGTGCTTCAAGGCATGCTCGACCTCTTCGGCAAAGACCTTTTCGCCTCCGGTGTTGATCGTCACCGAGTCACGGCCCAGCAGTCGCAACGTTCCGTCCGAGTCGATGGACGCACGATCACCGGGCACCGCGTAGCGCGTGCCGCCGACGACAGGAAAGGTCGCCGCCGTCTTCTTCGGGTCGCCGTAGTAGCCGAGCGGCACTCGACCTCCCCGCGCCAGCCAGCCGAGCTCTCCGGACCCGGGAGCCACGATTCCGGAGAGATCCTCTCGCAGCACGACACTGTCGGGATTCAGGCTGAAGTCACCGGTGGTGATGTCACCGCCGCGCTCGGAGTATTGCGACGCCTGGGTTCCACTCTCCGACGAACCGAGTGCGTCTAGAATTCGGAGATCCGGGACGAGGTCGAGAAACTCGCTCTTGAGCGCGGCGGTCAGAATGGCGCCGCCTGAAGTCAGCAAGCGCAACGTGGACACATCGTAGTTTCCGCGGCGCAGCTCATCGATGAGCGGTCGTCCGAAGGCATCTCCAACGATAGTCAGCGCGGTCGCTCCTTCTTGTTCGATCGTCGACCAGACGTCGGCCGGATCCAACCGGGTCACCTCCGAAGGAACGATGACGGTTCCCCCGACGTGCCACATGTTGAACGCCACCCAGTGGGCGGCCCCGTGCATGAACGGTGGAGCCGCGAGCACCCGCGGCCCTCCCTTCTTGGCGCGCTCTACGATCGACTCGAG
>CAXMOC010000235.1:0-43452 GCA_964194865.1 uncultured Opitutales bacterium
CGGAACCGCACCCTCCGCATCGTCTTGAGCGAGCTTGGCGAGGCCCACGCCAAGGTGCGCCATCGCTGACTTGGGGTTGGCCTCGATGATCTTCTGAAAGACGGTCTCAGCACGCTCGGGCTCGTCTGCAAGCTGGAGGTAGGCGATGCCTTCGTGGGCGCGAGGGTCGTCTGGATTCAGCCGGAATGCGTCGAAGTACAGCCGCATCGCCTGGTTGACGTCTCCCGTCCGATGGAAGCGGCGGGCGGTCTCGAGCTTCTCCTCGAAGCTCTGCTCCTCCTCTTCCACTTCGGCAACTTCGACGGCCGCGCGCTCCGCCATGTACTCCCGGTACTCGCGGAAGCTGGTGTTCGTATTGGAGTTGCCAAGGAGCGCGCAACCACTCAGGGTCGTGGCCAGGAAGATCGCAAGCAGCGCGGACGCAGCCCGCTCCAGCCGACGGCATGCCGGGTGCATCGAGACCCCCCTTCGAACGCTGCTAGGACCGATCGGAGAAGAACCCGATCAGCTTGAACAGGCCGGGGCCGATCGTGACCAGCAAGGTGGCGGCAAAGATCACCAGCGTGGGAAACAGCATCTTGAGAGGCGCCTTGGCGGCCTGCTCCTCGGCTCGGAGCATCCGCTGGGTGCGAAGCCCCTCGGCGTGAATCCGCAGCGTGTCGGCGAGATTGGTTCCGAATCTCTCGGTCTGGACCAGCATGGCCACCAGAGCGCCGATCTCGCCCAGACCTGTTCGATCCGCGAGCGACCGAAGGGCCTCGGTGGTCGACTTGCCGGTGCGAATTTCGAGCGTCACCAGCTCGAACTCGCGGCTCAGGATCGGATTGCTGCGCGCAAACTCACGCGAGATCCGACTCAAACTCGCGTTCACCCCAAGGCCGGCCTCTACACAGACCACCATCAGATCGAGTGCATCGGGCAGCCCGAGGATCATCTCGAACTGGCGCGCCTTGCGCTTTCGGTCCAGGAAATAGCTCGGGCCGACGAAGCCGAAGGCCGCGGCGCCACACAGCAGAGCTGCCAGCTGGCGTTCCGTGACTTCCCACATCGGGCTGAAGACCAGCAGGATCACTGGCGCGAGCAGCGCCAGGAACATACGCGTCCCCATAAAAACAAAGATCGCCGAATCCTTGCGGTATCCGGCGTGGACGAGTTTGTGGCGAATCGAGTGCGGGGTGGGCTTGCCGCGCGCGGCGCGGCCACCGAGCTTCGCCAGTGCTTCGACCAGCCAGCCCTGATCCGCCTCACCGAGCACGCCGGACTGCTGGTCGCCGCCCATCACCGCCGCCGAGCCGTCCTCGAGCCGCGCCAGCCGCTTGCGAAGGGGTTGGTACTTCGACGCGCTGACGAGCGCTAGCCCTAGCATGAGGATCGATGCCAGCACCAGCGTGATGATGATCTCCATGTGAAGCTCTCCTCTCTAGACTCGAATCGTCGCCATCTTGCGGCAAACGTAGTAACCAAACGCGATCATGATCGCGGCGATGATCGCCATCGTGTGACCGGCTTCGGTCTCCCATAGCGGTGCCACGTAGCTGCGGTTGGTCACGTAGAGGGCGCCCACCATGACGAAGGGCCAGACAGCCAGCAGGTTGGCGGATCCACGACCCATGGCCGTCAACGCGCGAACCTTGCCGTGAATCTTGAAGCGCTCCCGGATCACGCTGGCCAGGTTCTGCAGTAGCTCCGCGAGATTGCTGCCGGTTTCGTGCTGGATCGATACGGCAGTGACGAAGAAGGTGAGGTCGGGGGTCTGAATCCGGTAAGCGAGGTTGGCGAGAGCACTCAGGACGCTGTTGCCGTGCTGAATCTCTTCGGCCACCTGCGAGAACTCTCCCCCGATCGGCTCCGGAAGCTCATCTCCCACCATCTGGAGACCCACGCTGAGCGAATGGCCCGCGCGAAGTGCCCGGATCAGCAGCTCCAGCGCGTCTGGAAACTGCTTCTCGAACTCCAGGGTGCGCTTCACCTGCAGGCGGCCCGTGTGAATCCAGGGGGCAATGCCGAGCAGGATGGGCGCGTTCATCAGGAGCGGATCCGTCGCGAACAGCCTGCCCAGCACCCAGCCTCCGAGCGATAGCCCGAGGGACATCAGGATGAACCGGCCCGGAGTCAGGGCCAGGCCCGCCCGATACAGCCGCATGCGTAGGTACCCGCCGACGCCGAGCCCGTCGAGTGCCGCATCCACATTAAACCCACTCGACTTCTTGTCGCGCAGAATCGAGTCTTCGCGCGTCGGATCCTGAAGCTTCGTGGCGAGCCTGCTCAGCCTGCTGCGCGTCGTGGCCTGGCTCTGGAGCCGTCTACCCTGAACGAGGAAGTAGAACGCCTCGAAGGCGAGCATCGCAGAGAGAAAAATCAAGACGTAGAGCATCGGAGCCATTCAGTTCACCCGTCCCTGGATACGTTCGACCAATCAGTAGGAGTTGGGCTCGAAGAGATTCTTCGAGAGCGTAATTCCCGAGAGCCTGAGCTTGTCGGCGAATTTCGGTCGAACGCCCGTCGGCATCAGCTCGCCGAGAACGTTGCCGTCTTCGTCGATGCCCCTGCGCTCGAATTTGAAAATCTCCTGCATGGTGATGACGTCGCCCTCCATTCCGGCGATCTCCTGAAAGCTGATGAGCTTCCGCTTGCCATCGCTGAGACGTGAGAGCTGGATCACGACGTCGATCGCAGATGCCAGCTGGTTGCGCACGGAACGCTGCGGCATGTCCAGACCGGACATCGCGACCATCGTCTCCACCCGGGTGAGAGCGTCGCGCGGCGAGTTGGCGTGGATCGTCGTGAGCGAGCCATCGTGACCCGTGTTCATCGCCTGCAACATGTCCAGCGCTTCCGCTCCGCGGACCTCACCCACGATGATGCGATCGGGCCGCATCCGCAGGCTGTTGATCACCAGATCGCGCTGGTTGATCTGTCCCTTGCCCTCGATGTTGGAAGGGCGCGTCTCGAGCCGGACCACGTGCTCCTGCTTGAGTTGGAGCTCGGCCGAGTCCTCGATCGTGACGATCCGCTCGCCGCCGGGGATGAAGCTGGAGACCACGTTGAGCAGTGTCGTCTTGCCTGAGCCGGTGCCCCCGGAGATGAGGATGTTGAGCCGGCTGCTGACGACGCCTCGCAGCAGCTCCACGATCGGCAGGGTCAGCGCGCCGGCTTCGACCAGGTCATCGACCATCAGGGGATCCGCCCCGAAGCGCCGAATCGACATGATGGGGCCGTCGAGGGCGAGCGGAGGGATGATCACGTTTACGCGGGATCCGTCCGCCAATCGCGCGTCGACGAGAGGCGAAGATTCGTCGACCCGGCGGCCAACCGCGGAGACGATCTTCTCGATGATGCGCATCAAGTGAGCGGAGTCGCGAAAACGGGCGACCGTTTTCTCGAGCTTTCCGCGACGCTCGATGAACACGTTGTTGCATCCGTTGACGAGGATGTCCGAGATCGTCTGATCCTGGAGCAGGGGCTCTAGCGGCCCGAGGCCGAAGACCTCGTCCTGGATCTCTCGCACGAAGCGGTCGCGCTCCTCGAGGGTCAGCAGGAACTTCTCCTCTTCGAGGATCTGGACCGTCGCAGTGGCGATGTCCTCGCGGACGCGGTCCTCGCTGACCGTCGAAATCCGGCCGAAGTCGATCACCTCGAACAACCGATTGTGGACCCTGGACTTCAGGTCCTGATACAGGGCATCCCGGGCCGGCAAGGAGGCTGCTGTGCGAGCGTCGGCACTTGACGGCTGACTCGTTGCAGAGGTGGGGGCGGAGCGCTTGAGTCGTTCAAGAAGAGCCATGAGACCTCCGGGAGAACAGGTTTCGGACCCGACCCGCGAGTGTGCGAGACGACTCCGTTGAGGGGGAATCGACGCCGCACCAGAGGTGGACGTCGAGCGCAAGCTGCTGGTACGCCGCATGGATCGAGCTATTGGGTGACACCAGGCCGATCGGGCGGCCCTGGTTGACGCTCTCGACTGTGGTGGCGTAGTCGTTCGGGATGAGTGCATCGGGCTCTTTGCCCAACACATTCGAGAAATCTCCGATGGTAACGGCGTCCCCCTTCGAGTAGCGATTCGCCACCGTGCGGACGAGCGACCCGTCGAGGCGCAGCCCCTCCAGAAGCTTCATGTGCTGCCGGGCGTGATTCAGCGTCGGAACATCGAATAGCGTCACGAGCAGGATCAGATCGGCCAGGCTCAGCGAGCGCACGCTCGCCTCATTCCAGCTGCGCGATGCGTCGACCACGACCCAGTCGAACTCGGACCGCAGGATCGGGAGGATCCGCTCTACGTGAGATCCGCGAATGCTCTCCGCTTCGTCCATATGGGTAGGACCCGCCAGGATCTGGACACCGCTCGCATGCCCCTTGAGGATGCTGCGGAGATAGGTGGCATCGAGCGCCTTTCCGTCACTCGCGATGTCGGCGAGCGTGTAGGTGGGATCCTCGTCGAAGTGGAGCGCGACGTCGCCGAGCGGATAATTGAGATCGACGATCGCGGTCCGGCCGCCGAGCTTTTGCAAGGAGGCAGCCAGCTGGCAGGCCAGCACCGTCGCCCCGACGCCTCCTTTGGTGCCCATCACAGTCACCACGCGCCCATTCGCCCCGATTTCGCTCGGCGCCTTGGAGCGGATCAGTCGGACCAGGGCGGAACGCAGATCCTGCTGGTCGGGCGCCGGAGGGAAGAAGTGCTTCACACCCAGATTCATGGCGCGCAGGATCAGCTGGCTGTCTTCATGCGGCCCCGACACGACCGTGATCGGCGGCAACGAGGGGATCGCCTCGAGGATGTCGAGCGCCACGTGGGGCCCATGACCGAGATCGACGAACAGGCCGTCGGGCTGCTCGGACTTCAGCGCCTCCACGAGCTGATCCGGGTCGCTGACGCGAGCCACGACGATGGCCTCGCCCGTGGCGATGATCTGCTTTGCGATCTCCGCGCAGAATTCGCTTTCTTCCGAGAAAATCAGAAACGAAAACACTTTGCCTCTCCTCTACTGAACCAAAACAGCCGTGCCGGCCCGGATGCCGAAGTCGCTTCCGCCGCTGCCACTGCCGCCGCTGTAACACTCAAGCGCGATCTCATCGGTGGGGCAGAGGAAACGTCCGCGGATGATCTTCTCGGGCGTCACGGCGACTTCCCTGATCTCGAAACAAACGAAGCCAGCCAGCTCGGCGCCGGTGCCACCGGCGCAATTGTCGTCGGTCTGGCACTCGACGACGGGCAGCTTGATGACCCACGAATCAGCCACGGGCGGCGTGTGACGTGGGAGGTAGCGGTCCTCTCCGGCGGGCTCCGGATAAGGAGCCTCGCCCTGGAAACGGTCTGAGACTTCTTGGATCACCGGTGTCTTGTTGCCGTTGTCGATGTAGTACTCGCGTCCTATGGCGACCTCGAACTGCGTGCCATCCTCCACGATGTTGCGCAAACCCGAGGCGCTGACGGCCGTTGCCTGCTCCTCGAAGACCGTCCAACACGCGTTCTGCTCGGCGGTGTTGTGAAACTCGAGGCAGCTCACGGTGTTTTCCCCTTCGTCCTGAGGGTCCGCGAGGTCGCAAGGATTGGGCGGCGTGGTGACCTCTCCGTTGGTGCAGTATGGATCCTCGCAGGAGCCGCCCTTCAGCTTGCAGCAATCGATCGCGATCGGGAGCGAGACCTCACCGGGTCCGGCGTCACCCGCCCAGCCCAGATAGGCGATTGCGTCGCTGGTAACGTTGAAGCTCGTACGCCCGAGCACCCGCGACAACATCGCTGGGACCGCCGTGTTGGCGGTGCCATCGAGGGCGGCGGTGACCTCGACTGCCGTGACCTCGCTGGGGTTGCTGAGATCGACGCTCGAGTCGAAGGTGCGAGCGTCGAGGTCCCAGTCGCCCAGCACCACAGAGCTACCGACCACGTTGACCGAATCCGCCGAAACCGCCTCGTTCTGGCCCGCCTGATCGACGGCGGCGACCTCCGCAGCTCCAGCGGTAACGATCGGGCCGCCGGGATTGGTGATGTCGATCATGTTCGCGGCCCCGGCCAGTGCCGCTGCGTCGACGGCGTTCTGCAGCTGGGTCCGCGCTGCCCACACCAGGCCCACGTCGACCGCCAGCGAGGTGGCGGCGAGCAGGGCGATCAGCGCGAACACGACGGTCAGCATCGCCGCGCCTCGGCGTCTGCTCCGCCCTTCCTCTACACGATCCCGTAGCTTCATGCTGCCTGCCGTTCCCTTAGTTGGCGTCGATCTGGATGATCGACGGCATTTGCTGGCGAGCCGGAGCCGCCTGCGAGTCGTAGTAGCGCTCGAGCACGATCGCGGCGGTCTCAGAATCGATCACCGGCTCCGTGTCTTCCTCGCCAGCATTCGGGTTTGCCGTCATGCGGGCGATGTTGTCGGCCAAAGCGTCGCCTCGGGTCGCATCCACCAGGGAGGGGCCCATCGGGTACGCCGATTCACAGCCCGTCAGCGCAGCAACACCCAGGACGAACGTCGTCAGGGTCAGAAGTTGAAGAGTTCTCATTACAGATCTCCGTCGTCATATGAGGTAGTCAGGCGATGACCGACCGCGCCGATCATCCCGTCGGTGTCGATCCCCCCAGAGTGCCCGTTCGAGCTGACCGCCCTTCCTTCCAGCGCGCCCCACAAGAAGAACTCGAGTGGAGTGGGCTCGATGAAGTGGTCCGTCGGGAGGTGATGCGGACCGGGACCCAGCGGCTTGACGAGAGTCGGAGTCACGATGATGACGAGCTCCGTCTCGTCCTTCTGGAACTGCGTGCTGCGGAACAGCGAGCCGAGGATCGGAAGGTCTCCGAGCAGCGGATACTTTCCTGCGAGCTCCCGAACCGATTCGCTGAGCAGCCCGGCGATCATGAAGCTCTGACCGTCCCCGAGCTCGATGCTGGTCGAGACTCGGCGGCTGGCAAAGCCGGGAACGATGGTCCCACTCACCTCGGTGCCGAAGGTGAAGTCGGCACGGCTGACTTCGGGATTCACGCGGAGGTGGATCCGGTCCGGCCCGAGGACGGTCGGCGTGAAGCTCAGCCCCACTCCGAAGTCCTTGTACTCGACTGTGATCGATCCGAAGGCGCCGCCCTGAGCAACCGGAATCGGCACCTCGCCACCGACCAGGAAGCTCGCCGTCTCACCGCTTCGCGCGACGAGCGTCGGCTGGGCCAGGGTCTTCGACAGGCCCTTCTCATCCAGCAGATCGATGAAGACCTCGAACAACTCGAGAGCACCGAAGCCGGAGAATGTGCCGAATAGGTTCACCATCTCGGAAGCGAAGACGCTGCCTCCCACCGGGCGGGCGAGCCCCTCTACGAAGCTGCCGATGGCGACGTCGCCGCTACCGGTCTCGATCAGGGCCGCAAAGTTGGTTCCGAACTCCCGATTCACGGACTTGGACATCTCCGCCACGATCACGTTGAGCATGACCTGGTGATTGCCGCCCACTTCCAGGAAGTTGACGATCTCGGGTCCGCCCTGGCTACCCCGTCCGCTCCCGCCGAGCATCGCGTTGGCGAGCTTCAGCGTCTGGCCAAGCGCCACGTCGCTCGGGACCGAGCCCTTCAGGATGACGGCATTACCCGCTCCCTGGACCTCGATCGAATCGTTGCCGAGGGCATCGCGCAGGGCCCGCTCGACGTGGGTGTAGGCGGAGTCGACGTGAACGTTGATGACCGCCTGAGGCTTGGCGTTGCTGTCCCAGATGAGCAGGTTGGTGGCGCCGATCGCCTTGCCGACCAGCTGGAGCTCGCGTCCGCCGAGCACCGCCACGTCCAACACCTCGGGATTGCCGACCGATACCCGCTTGACCGTGTACCCGGTCTTGATCGAAATCGACTTCCCGCTCTCGATCTGCAGCTCGTGTATCAGCGCGCCTTCACTGCTCGAGAGATGGATGACGCCTTGATGAGCGGCCAGCGTGGCGGCACTCGCCGCGCCTGATCCGCCAGTGATCATCATCCACAAGAACAGAACGGCCCCTGAGCAAATCAGGTCTCGCGCCATGCGCCGGCTCCCTCGCCGGCACCCGATCCGTGTTGCTGAATATTCCGACATGCTGCTCTCCTGATCCGAAAGGGCCCAGTAAGTGCTTCGGAAGACGGCCTAGTAGGCCTTAACC
Organism: uncultured Opitutales bacterium; assembly: GCA_964194865.1. Taxonomy (GTDB): domain Bacteria; phylum Myxococcota_A; class UBA9160; order UBA9160; family SMWR01; genus CAXMOC01. The sequence goes on from CAXMOC010000235.1 coordinate 8,095, forward strand.
GAAACCGCTGTCCCCTTCACTACTTGAACGTTCGATGTGGCGGCGCCGCGCCTTACTGAGCGGTTGCGGCGAGGCAGCAGATCCGAAGCGGTTGCGCCGGTGGTCTTGGCAATCTGCCGGTCGGCGGGGCTCCGTAGAGCGAGCTGCAGGCGTCCCTCGTGTGCGCTGTAGGTGAGTTGTTCCGCCTGCTGTGGAGTCACCGCCAGAGTCACGACGCTGACCAGCTCCGGCTCGCCGTTCTTGACCTCTTCCATCCTCTGGTCGATCGCGAGAACCGCGACGTCCTGGAGGATGACTTTCGAGGTCGAATCCTTGGAAGAGCGCCCGTTCCGCAGGGTGGCGAGGATGTCGACACGGGATCCGGGGTTTACGAACCCGGCCACACCGATGATCGCGTCCACCTTGACCGAGACGGCTCTCTGGTTTTCGGAGATGACCGAGACGAGACCCGCCTGGGAGCCCTCCGGCAGCAGCGCCAGCGCGGAGACCGGCTCGCCAACCGCCAGGGCGTGACGCAACACGCGCCCCTTCAGCTTTTCCTTGCTGGAGAACGCACCCTTCGGAACCAAGCTGCTGGGCCAATCGATGGCATCCAGCTGGTTCGGAAGCAGCGCAGTACCCGTATTGATGTCGACGCGAGCGACGACCACCTGGGTGGTCTCGAGTCTCGCGGGCTGAGCAGCCGCAGCCGGTCTATTCAGCAGTTGCTGCGCCGTGAGTGCCGCTGCGATCCCAAAAAGAATCGCCAGAGCGAAGAAGATCGTGGTACGTCGATTCTGCATGGTTTTCCTCTCTCTTTCCGGCCTCAGCCGGTCCCTTCGTTTCTCATCACCGAGTTTCCAACGAGCGTAATCGTCGGACTCACACTGGCTGCGAATCCGGGTAAAACCGCAAAGGTGTAGGGAAGCGTCACGCTGACCGTGCTGCTGGTGTCCTTCGAGCCACAGGCCCCCTGGACATCGATGTCCGTGTCGAGAAGGTTGATTCCAATGCCCGAGGCGTAGTTCTTGACCGTATTCTTCACCTCGGTCTCGACGTCGCCGGCGACGCAATTCGTGCGGAATACGACCGCCTTGCGCGCGCCCTCACGGGCTGCGTTGGTGACCGTCTGCCAGCGTCCGAAGACGACGCCAAATTCGATCACAGCGAAGAGCGTCATCAAGAGAAGCGGAAGAACGATGACCATCTCGACCATCGCCATTCCGGCGCGACGCCGCGAACGGATCCGACGCCCGGTCGATCGAGTCGAGTACGCTAGAACCACGGCATCCCCCAGATCTGGTAGGCCACGGCGCCCATCCCCATCGCCACCGCGAAGGGCAGCCCGCCGCCCGCAGCACTGGTCGCCGCGGGTGCGCAGTAGGTTGGACGACGCGTCAATACGGTTAGTTGAAGACTCCGGAACCACCGGGAGGCGAGATCGACCAGCCCACCCCGAATGGCGACCAGGGCGATGGCGAGCACGCCGCCCATCACCACCATCCACCAGCAGATCGGCAAGAAGAGTTCGGTGCCCCAGAGCGCACCCAGCACCATCGCCGCCTTCACGTCCCCAGCGCCCACCCAGCGGCAGGCGAAGGGTACGAAGAGCAGTGCAAAGGCGAGCCCTGCTCCGGCGGCGGCGGCGCCGGCCCCGGCCCATCCCGCGGTCACTGCTGCCAGAACGATGGCGAGCAGCAGGGAAGGGAAGGTGAGCCAGTTGGGAATTCGAAGCTGTCGAACGTCCTGCTCCACCGCCAGGAATAGGAAGGCCGCTGCCCACGGCAAGGCGGGCAGCGGCTTTTCCTGAGCGGTCCAGAACAGGCACCCGACCACGAGGACGGCGATCGAGAAAGCGAAGACTCTTCCGCCAACGCTGCCAATGGCAGCGCCTTTGGGATGAATCGTCGCTTCGCTCGATCTCGTCATGCGTGTGTCCTCGATGGTCGAATGACTCAAGACAGCCATTTGCTTAGGAGCAGGTACCGCCGTCGACACAGCTCTCGATGTCGTCGAGGGCCAGGTTGATGGCGCCGGCGAGGTCGCCCCAGAACGCAGCCGCGGCAACCGCGAAAACCACGCCCACGATCGCCCACTCAACCATTTCCATTCCGTCGTCTTCACGCACGAAGCGCGAGAGGGTGTTCCACAGCATGCTTGTTCTCCTAATGGTGTGTTCGTCTCTTTCTCAGCGCTGGCTTCCCAGCACCGAAGCTCCTCGTGGAGCACGGGACCTATGAGCAAGCTGCGTGCCAGCCGTGAGAAAGCGAGAATGCAATGGCGGGAAGGTGTGGTGTGTCGCAGAGATACGTCACTTGGCGCGCGTCACTGAACGCGTACGCGGTCGGCAGCGAACAGCCGGGCGGTGTCGATCGCTACCGTTGACTACCCGTTCACCACAGGGTCGCAAAAATTTGCGAACTCAGGCTTCGTGTCCGGTGGCTCCGAGCTCGCCGATCGCGAAGATGCAACCATGAGGAGGCTGGGCGGACTGAGCTAGTGCTTGTGGGTGGGCGTATGCATTCGCGCCGAATCCGGCGCGAGACGCTCGAGTTGGAAATGTGAAAGCTGATGAGAACCGAGAGACCGATGGTCACTCGTCGAACGGCTCACAGAGCGCTGAAGGCACCCATCATCGCCGAGATGCCCGGTGCCAGAAAGATCATCAGCAGCGCGGTGAAGATCATCGTACTGGGCAGGATCAGCTTGAGCGTGGCCGTCTGGGCTCGCTCCTCGGCACGCTGCATGCGCAGCACACGCATCGCATCGGCGTGCACCCGCAGCGCGTTCGCCACGCTGGTTCCAAAGCGCTCGGTCTGAACCAACAGCGCGACCAGCGAGCTGATGTCCGACACGCCCGTCCTTTCGGCCAGGGTGCGGAGCGCGTCGGTCGTGCTCTTGCCGGCGCGCGTCTCCTGGACGACCAGGCTGAACTCGGTCGCGAGAATCGGGCTCTTGGACGCGAACTCTTGGGAAACCTGTGCCAGGCTCTGATTGATCCCGAACCCGGCCTCGACGCACACCACCATCAAGTCGAGGGCGTCGGGAAGCGTTCGGGTGATTGCTGCGTGGCGCCTCGCGATCCGGCTGCTCAGAAAGAGGCTCGGTGCCACCCAGGCGATCGCAGCCAGCAGGCAGAGAAACCCGATCTGATGGAGCGCGGGGCGACCCCAGAGAAACGGAAGCAGCGCCGCGAGGGCCGGAATGCCGAGAGCCAGGGTAAGGCGCAGTCCGTAGTAGATCGCGGGCGCCGCCGGCCGCCGGTAACCGGCGTAGACGAGGCGCGCACGCAACCCCGCCACTTCGCTCCCTTCTTCCTTGCGTTCGCCAATCCGATGGAAGAATCCGGCCAGCCCCCTCTCGCCGCTGTGGACCAACGACTCTCGCTCGATCTCCGGGCTCACGGCCCCCGAGCTGAGGCGCTCCAGCCGACGCTCGCCCGCTTTGGGGCGCAGCAGCGACCGCAGTCCCACGACGAGTAGAACGACGCAGCCAAAGACCAGGGCGGCAATCACCATTTGCGTATTCGGTTCCACCTAGGCCTCCACGTCCGCGATACGGCGCGCCAGGAAGTAGGCCAGCACGTCCAGGCCGAAGGCGGACGCCAGCGTCGTGCGACCCCAGTCCGTCTCGAGCAAGGGGAGGAGATAGCCGGGGGCCACCAGCCAGACGACGCCGATGATGAACGGCATCCACAGGGCGAGGAAGGTGGCCGCACCGCGGCCCTGTGCGGTGAGCGCGCGAACGCGCCCCTTGAACTGTATGCGCTCGCGGAGCAGCGAACCCAGGCGGTCCAGCAGCTCGGCGAGGTTGCCGCCCGTCTGGCGCTGGATCAGAACCGCCGTGGTGAGATAGGGGAGCTCCTCGTTGTCGATCCGGTGCATCAGGTTGGCGAGCGCATCGCGAACCTCGAGGCCCAGTCTGATCTCCTCGGCCACGACACCGAACTCGGTTGCGATCGGGTCGCCGAGCTCTTCGCCCACCAGCTGGAAGCCGGCGACCAACGAGTGGCCGCTGCGCATGGAGCGGGTAATCAGAGCGAGCGCGTCCGGGAGCTGCTCTTGAAAGGCCCGCATCCGCTTGCCGGCCTTGCGGCGGACTCCAACCCAGGGGATCAGGCCGCCAAGCAGTGCGGGCACAGCCCGAAAGGGATCCTGAGTCAGCAGCAGAACCGTGCCGAAACAGCCGACGCCGACGATCGCCGTGAGAACCAGAAAGCGGGCGACACCGAGCGTTGCGCCAGCTCGATATAATAGAAGCTCGAGCTTGAGCAGGTTCGGCAAGCCATCCTTGTCGCGCAGAATGGACTCGCCGTCTCCAACTTCGACTTTTGCGATCCGCGAGGCGAGAACGCCGAGCCGATCGCGCACCCGTGCCGGATCTGCGCGCTTGCGCAGCAGCGTGAATGCTCCCTCGAGAGCCAGCAGCGCGGCCACGAAGTACAGCACGAAGATCATGAACTGCATGCGGCCTCTCGGCTAGCCCGGCGGATTGCGTTGTGTCCGTCGAACATTGGGGCAAGTAGTTTGGCCGAGAGGGTTCGAAGGGATCGCCGACCCGACCGGCAACGCTCTGAAACGATCGAATCCCACGCTCAGCTCCTCTTGAATCGACCCAGCAGCCCTTTGCGCGCGCGAGCCGGCGGCGACAAACCGCACCAGGTGTGGGCGAGAAGCGCGAGCTCGCCGAACGCTCGTGCGAGCGCCGCACGCGGAGCCATCTCATCGAGGGTTCGGCCCTCCTCGACGCAGGCCGAGGCACGCGGGAAGTCATTCGGAAGCGTGGCGTCAACGGGCCGTCCCAGAAAGTCCTGCGCGGCCTTCGTCGAAACCGAGGCACTGCGATCGATCCGGTTGACGACGATCCGAATCTCGTTGCTCGAACGTCCCAGGCGCTCGAGCAGCTCCAGCTGCATCCGGGTGTGATTCAGCGCGGGCACGTCCGGAGTCGTGATCAGCAAGAGGAGCGCGGCCTGGTCGAGGATGAACAAGCTGCGATCTTCGAAGTCCTGGGGAGTGTCCCAGACCACCCAGTCGAACTCCTCACGAAGCAGATCGCGCACGCCCCTCACGCACTCCGTACCCACTGCATCGGCCTCTTCCGGCCGGCGCGGAGCGGCGAGCACCTGGATTCCGCTCCGGTGTTCGGTAAGGGTTGTATTCAGATAGGTGGGATCGATGCCGTCGCTGCAGTTCGCGAGGCTCGCCAAGCTGTATTTGGGTGCGAGATCCAGATACAACGCCACGTCGCCGTGCCGCAGCTGACCGTCCACCAGCGCTGGCCGTTCGCCGAGGCTGGCGAGCGCCGCACCCAGCTGGCAAGCCACGAAGCTAGCTCCCACGCCCCCCTTGGCGCCGGTCACCGCGATCAGCGGCGCCGGCAGCGACACCGCCGCGCCCGTAGTTTCCCGAGCGACGCGCTCGACCGCCGCCAGCAGCTGGTCCTTCTCATCGACGGCCGGTGCCACGTACTCGCGCGCTCCGAGGCGCATGGCCTGGAGGATCAGCTGACTGTCGTCTGGGCCACAGAAGAAGAGCAATGGCTTCGGCGACGGAAGCTTTTCCAGCGCGTCCAGCGTCGCACCGGGGTTCTCACCGAGCGCAACGAGCAGCGCATCCGGGCGCTCCTGGATCACGATTCGGGCGAGGTCGCCGAGCTGCTCGACGTGGGCGCGAACTTCCACGTAGTGGCTCGATTCGAGCGCTTCCTCGAACTCTCGCCAGGGCGAGACGATGACGAATGATAGGCCGGGCATCGAGTCTCCGATTCAGTCGACGATTACGGGGTATGCGGCCGAGAAGCCGCCGATCAGCGTTCCGCCGGGCCCGAGCCCCGGGTTGTTACAACGGGGATCACTCGAACAGAGGAAGTCGACCTTGATGATCTTCTCCGGCGTTACGAGGACTTCGCGAACGTTCAGGCAGACGAAGCCCACGAGTTCTTGGGGATCACCTCCTGCGCACTGGTCGCCCGGGTTCTGACACTCGATCACCGGCAACGTAATGACCCAGGAGTCCGCCTCGCCGTCCAGATTCAGGTCGGCTCCCTCCAGCTGAAACCTGTCATAGGCGTCCTGGACGACGGGCGTCTTGGTGCCGTTGTCGATGTACATGGGATCGTCGATGTCATCAGGATTGCCGTTCTGCACGATGTCGGAGAGGCCCGGGGTGTTGATCGCCGGATGATCTCCGTCGAATTCGGTCCAGCAGGCGTTCTGCTCCGGCGTCGAGTGAAACTCGAGGCAGGTTGCCGTCCCTCCATAGGAGAGCGGGCAGGGGTTCGGAATCCCGTTCTGGATCGTCTGGCAGTAGTTCTGGGTGCAGGCTGAACCGGGCACCGCGCCCGAGATCGCACAGCAATCGACCGCAATCGGAAGGTCGGCGACACCGGGCCCGCCACTTCCGGCCCAGCCCCAATAGGCGACCGCTTCCGTGTTTACTGGTATCGAGTCGACGCCGACCGCCCGGCCCAGGACGGTCTGCACCGGTCCGTTGGCCGTGGCGTCCCGCCGGGTTCTCACGCGCACGGCGCGCATCTGGTCCGGATCGGTGTTCCCGGGCAGCGCCGTGAAGGTGCGGGTAGGCAGGTCCCAGTTGCCGACGTCGACGTCTGCGTTGGGGATGCCGACGGCGATGCCGAGAGCCTCGTGCTGCGGCCCGTAGCTGGTCGCGGCCGTGCGAGCTCCGGCTTCGTCCACTACCAGGAAGGTGGTGTCCAATAGGTTGCCAACCCCCGCCAGGGCAGCCGAGTCCGCGGCGGCCTGAAGCTGATCCTTCGCCTGCCAGGCGCGACCGGTCTCTGTCGCCCAGGCGGCGAATCCGACGAGCGCAGCCAGAGCGATCGTCACGAAGACAATGGCCGTACCCTGCTCGCCTCTGCGCGCAGTTTCGAGGCCTGACTGTTGATTCGTCATAGCTTTTGCCCCGTCAACTCCTGTGAATTCACCGACCCGGCTCTGGGTCCTCGAATCAGAACTTCTTGAACTGCACGTCGGAGCCGTGAATCACCTCGACGACCGTGTCCGCGCGCCGGGCCGTCCTTCTCGGCTTGCCGGCCTTGGGGGCCGGGGCATCTCCCAGCACGTCGGCCACGCCGATGCTCCGAGTCTCGACGTCCTTGGTGTCGCCCGGCGCACGCAGCGCCAGCTGGAGCCGACCCTCGTGGGCGGCGTAGATCAGGTGCTCAGCCTCGATGGGGCTGACCTGCAGCGTCACGACGCTGACCAGCTCCGGGTCACCACTCTTCACCTCCTCGAGCTTCTGATCCACCGCCAGCACGCGGACGTCCTGGAGGATCACTTTGGAAAAGGGGATGGCCTTGGCGAGGTCTACGCGGCGAATTGTCGCGAGGACGTCGACCCTCGCCCCGGGTGTCACGAACCCGGCCACGCCGATGACGTTGTCCACCTTGACCGAGACGGCGCGGTGATCGGGATCGATCACGGCTCGCAGCCCCCCGGAAGCGCCCTTGTCGAACAGCGCCAGCTCGAGGACGGGCTCACCGGTGGCAAGTGGACGCCGCACGACCCGGTCGAGTGCAGCGTCGACCGAAGTCAGGGCTCCGGGCGGAACGTGTTCTGCCGGCCATTCGATCGTCCGAAGCTGCGCATGGGTGAGGCTCGTGGCTATGGGTACGTCGGTGCGCACTACCACCACGCTCGTCATCTTTAATTCGGGGACGTTGGCCCCGGCGGAAGTGGGCGCGAACCGCATGGTGACCCAGGCGGCGGCGAGGCCCATTCCGATAGCAAGGCCCAGAAAGATCAATCCGCGTCGGTTCTGCATGGAAGGCTCCTTTGAAATCCTTGAAAGCGATCTACTCGTTGCGCATCACGGTTCGGGCTTCCAGATCCGTGGTGGGCGCCCACCCACCCAGAGCGGAGAGTGCGATGTAGGTGTAGGGGGCGCTGCCCGTCACGCTCAGCTGTGTGCCGGTCCCACCGCAGGCTCCGACGATCGTGGTGGCGATGCCAGCTCCGTTGAGGCCCGAGCTGTCGGCGAAGTCCGCGATCGTCGTCTCGATCTCGGTCTCGACCGCTCCCTGGACGCAGGGGGAGCGGAATACCACTCCCATCCGCGCGCCCTCGCGCACCGCGTTGGTGAGGCTGTTCCAGCGGGTGAAAGCGACTCCAAACTCACCGATTCCAAAGACCAACATCAGCAAGAGGGGCAGCACGATCGCCATCTCGACGATGGAAGTGCCCGATTGGTACCTACGCGTGCGCGCTGCTTTCTCGACACTCACCACGGTGGGCCCCCGAACCACTGCAGCGCGAGCCCCAACGCAAGTGCCGCGGCGAAAGGGATGCCGCCGGCCGCGTTGGATCCCGGCGCGGGCGGTTCGTAGACGAACCGACGCAGTGTCAGGCCGGTCGCTAGAACCCGGCCCCAGCGACGCGCGAAGTCCGCGAGCTCGCCTCGCAGCGTCAGCAGGCAGCACCCGAAGCTACCGGCGGCGATCAGCGCCCAGACCGCAGCGCCGAGCGTGGTCTCCGGCCCGAGCCAGGCACCCAGGGCCATGAGAGCCTTGACGTCTCCCGCGCCCATCCCGCCCAGCGCATAGGGCAGCAGCAGCAGCCCGAAGCCCAGCCCGGCGCCGAGAGCCGCTTCCAGCGGTCCACTGGTGGCGCCCAGCCAGGGGGATAGAGCCAAAGCAAGCAGCAGGGCGGGGAGCGTGAGGAGATTGGGAACGCGGTGGAATTGCATGTCGCTAGCCACCGCGACAAAGAGAAAAGCCGCTGCCCATCCCAGGATGGGCAGCGGCGTCGAGCCAATCAGTCCGGCACCGGTCAGCAGAACCCCCAGCCCGAGGGCGACGCTCCATGCCACGAGTGCAGGGCGTACCTCGACCTTGGGGGAACCCACTGAAATGGCGCAGGTGCTCACGGACTCTACCTCGACTAGACCTGGCCCTAGGGGATCAGGGTGGTCTGCGTCTTGAGGGAGGTCAGGCCGCGCGAGACGTCCGTACCGATGGTCAGGAAGATCGCGGCACCCACGGCCACAATCACGCCACCGACGATCGCCCACTCGACGGTCTCGAGACCGCTCTCGTCCTTCACGAATCGCATGAACTGGTTCAGCATTTTCAACTCCTGGTTGTGTTTCTCTGTCTGCGACCGCGACACTGATCTTTCAGGGCGCGGTCATCTTCCGGATGGCACTGTGCAGTCCGGCTCCCTCCGAGGAAGGCAGGTGCTTCGAAGAGCAAGGCGCGTGCCAGCGCTCGGATCGATGAACTGGCTCGAACCAAAAAGCCCAACGCTCACTTGAGATGCACGCTGCTCTCGCGCGTTGGTGATCGTGGAAACGAGTGCAGTCGGCGAGCAGGTACAGAGTGGTACGCCTACCCTCGACTCCTATCCACCACACTGCCCGCAAGTTCTTGCGGACCGCGGGACGGGTTCTGCAGCCATTGTGTTGGGGATGGGTCGCGCGGACCGGCTAGGCGTCCCGGTTGCTACTCGGCGGGGGTCATGAACGCCGTCGCCAGCTGGCTGGTGACATCCTGGGTACTGACGGGCCGAAGCGGGTCGTTGCTGGGCGCCTTGCCGCCTTGACTCTTCAGGCTCAGGTCGACGTCCGGGGCTTCGGCGCGCAACGCCGCCACGGTGGAGCGCTCTCTCGGGCGTTGGTCGAAGGAGGTGGGTTCCATCCCATATTCCTCCGGAGGACGACCGACCACCGCGTTGAGCCCAATATTGGGAATCTGACTGCCCTGGTAGACCCAGACATCCGTCCCATCCTTCTTGCGCACGATGCGTGGCGCCTCGGATCGAAACTCTGCCGCCAGGTGCTGTTCGAAGAGATCAGCCGGCTCCACCACGTGGTCATCGACACTGACGAGGATCAAATCGTGCTCTCATGACCCCTCCCCCGCCGCTTGGCCCGCTCGCCCCATCACGGTTTGCAGGACGATTCGCGCGCAGGTCTCGACCAGGTGCTCGCGCGTCACGCCCAGGGGCTCGAGCTCCCGGTGGTAGGCGGCGAGGCGCTCGAGGATCGAAGCGAGCGCGGCCGATGCGGCGTAGGGATGCAGCTCGCTCTCGATCCGGCCAGCGCGTTGAGACTCTTCGATCCGGCCAGCGAGATGATCGAGTACGGGCCGCAGCGCCTCGCGGCGCACCTTCTGGAAGCGGCGGTCTCCCTCGTCGGCGGCGAGATTTCGCACGAGCAGAACCGCTCGGTGGGCATCCCAATGACGCACGAACGCGTCGACCACGGCACGCGCGGTATCGAGGCCCTTCTCGCCCTGCCAGCTTCCCTCGATCAGCTCCACCACTCCAGGCATCTCGGCAGCGGCGCTCTCGGCGAGGGTCAGCGTCAGGTCGCCGACATCCTTGAAGTACTGGTAGAAGGTGGCGGGAGAAGTGCCCGCGCGACGTGCAATGTCCACCACGGCGATGTCGCGAACGCTCTGCTCGCCGAGCAGCTCGACGGTCGCGTCGAGTAGACGCTGGCGCGTGCCCAACGCCCGCGGCCCCAGGGTTCGACCACTCTGATCGACGGTGACCTTCTCCGGCTGGGTCGACTCGGACATCGCTGCTTCCGCTACAGCCCGTAGAGACGCGCCGCGTTGCCGCCGATCATCAGCCGCGACTCCTCGATGGGCACACCTTCGAAGTGGCTCTCGAGCACCTTCTGCGAATTCGGCCAGGTCGAGTCCGGGTGGGGATAGTCGGTGGCCCACATGAGATTATCGACACCCAGATGATGGCGCTGGCTGACTCCGTAACGATCTTCTTCGAAGGTCGCGTACATCTGGCGCTTGAAGTAGACGCTCGGAAGCTCTGGAAGCATCTGATAGTGATCCCAACCATGACTACGTTTCATGGTGTCGAGCCGCTCGAGAAAATACGGGATCCAGCCGAGGCCAGCTTCCACCAGCACGATGCGAAGCCGCGGATGCCGCTCGAGGATTCCGGGAACGATCCAGCCGGCCAGCGCCTCCGCCATGAAGATCGGCGGCAGGGATTGAAAGATCCCCTTGGCGGGCGTGACGTCGTAGCTCATTACATCGAGCAAGGCCTGGTTGGCGGAGACGTGCTGGCTGATGGGAATGCCGGCCTCGGAGATGCACGCCCAGAGTGGGTCGTAGCGAGGATCGGAATAATGCGGCAGCCCCATGTCGACGGGGTAGAGGGGCAAGAGGATGGCTCTGGCGCCCGCCTCGGCGAGTCGGGTCACCTCGCCCACCGCCTCGTCGACATCCGCGATGGGTACGATGTACACGGGGAGCAGGCGCTTGGGATCGCTCGAAGCGAATGCCAGTGCCGCGTCGTTGTAGGCGCGAAACGCCGCGATGCGGGCCTCCGGGTCCATCTCGTAGTACGCGGCACCCACCATCACATCGGTGTAGAGAACCTCCGCGTCGACCCGATCGATATCCATGTCGGCGATCCGCGCAGCGGGGTCCCATTCGCCCTTGCGTCCCGCGGCCTCCCAGGGCTGGTCCTGGGAGGGCATCATGTTCTTGGAGCCTGGCGGCTTCTTCATCCGCTTGGCCATCTGCTGCATGAAGGCGAGGCGCGCCGCCCGGTAGTCCTCGTGGTACTTGCTGGCCAGCTGCGCCAGCACGGCGTCGTCCTGGATCAACACGTGGGAATCCGCTGAAATGATGCGCTCGCGGGACATGGTGAGCCTCCAGACCAGGGGGGCGCGCGAGGCGCAGGCAGCGCCCCGATTGCGGGCCTAGCGGTCAGAAAATCTGGCGAAAATCCTTCGAATTCTCAGGCATTACGGAATCTGACGGTATATCAGATAACGAGAGCGAGCAAGCTCAGCGAGGAAGCTTCAAGACCCGTTCGGCGATGATGTTGCGCTGAATCTCCGAAGTGCCGGCGTAGATCGTGGCAGCCCTCGACCACAGCAGCTCGTGACTCCAATAGCCTCCATCCACGGCCTGCTCGTCGCCCGCCATCAGCAGGCCGGAGGGGCCGAGCATCTCGACCGCGAACGCCTTCACCCGCTGATCCAGCTCGCTCCATCCCAGCTTCTGGAGCGAGCCGGCCGGCCCTGGCTGGCCGGTCTGCTCCAGGGTCGCCGCGTTTCGATAGGCGTTCAGCTTGAGATTCTTGACTTCGATCGAGAACTGGGCGAGCTGCTGTCGAACCATGGGGTCCTCCGCGGCCACGCCCCCGCGAATCGGAGTGCGCCGAGCGAGCTCACGCAGCAGGGCGAGCTCAGCCTCGAGCTTCGCGTGCGGCGAAGAAGACGCTCGTTCGTGGGAGAGCGTATTGATCACCACGTCCCAACCGTTGCCGACCTCTCCTACGACGTTGTCCAGCGGGACTCGCACGCCGTCGAAGAACACCTCGTTGAACCAGCTCTCACCCGTCATCTCTTTGAGTGGGCGAATCTCGATTCCCGGGGAAGCCATGTCGAGCAGCAGAAACGTCAGGCCGGCGTGCTTATGGGGCGCGTCGGGGTCCGTGCGTACGATCAATATACACCAATCAGCGTATTGCGCGAAGCTGGTCCAGATCTTCTGGCCCGTAACCACGATCTCTTCGCCCTGGAGCTCGCCGCGGGTCTTCAGTGATGCCAGGTCCGATCCCGCGCCGGGCTCGGAGAAGCCCTGGCACCAGACCTCTTCGCCCTTGAGAATCTTCTCCAAGAAGCGTTCGCGTTGCCACGGCTTGCCACGGTGGATCAGAACGGGACCCGTCAAGCTTTGCCCAACGCTGATCGAGATCAGATTCGGTGCCCAGGCGCGGGCATATTCTTCACCGAAGATGATCTGCTCCATGACTCCGACGTCGCGGCCACCGAACTCTTCGGGCCACGAAAGGCCCGCCCAACCGCCGTCGTAGAGCTGGCGCTGCCAGCGCTTGGCGAAGGCCACATGCTCGGCGCCGGTCTTCGAACCCTGGTGGCTGCCAGGCCCCCACCCTGCCGGCAGATTCTCTTCCAGCCAGCCGCGCACCTCGAGTCGAAACGCGCGCTGCCCGGCCGCTTCGTGAAAGTCCACAGGCCGAGAACGATCTCAGCTCGTACGGCCGAAGAATACGCGGTTGGAGTTCTCGTAGAGGAAGGCGTCGAGCACACCGGGACGTAGATCGAGCGCGGTTGCCTCCGCGAGGCAGCGATCCATCTGGATCGCCGGGTGGTCCGAGGCAAACATCACCTTGTGCTTTCCGCGTGTATTCATGAAGTGGATGAACTCCGGCGGGAAGTACTTCGGCAGATAGGCGGACGTCATCATGTAGAGGTTGTGATACTTGATCATCAGCCGACACGCTTCGTTCCACCAAGGATCTGCCCCGTGGGCCATGACGAGCTTCAGTTCGGGGAAGTGGAGACAGACCTTGTCGAGATGCATCGGGTGTTGGCATTCGCCCGGTGCGGGCGGCCCGGGAATTCCCGTGTTGATCGTGATCGGAAGATCCAGCTCGACACACTTCGTATAGATTGGGTAATAGATCGCGTCGTTCGGAGGAATGTCCAGATAGAAGGGCGTGATCCGGCACAACACACCGTTGTGATCGGCTGTAAATCTCTCGAGCGCGCGAACCGCCTTCATCCCAAAGCGCGGGTCGACCTGGCAACCGACGGCGAAGCGATCCGGCCGCTGCTTCGAAAAGGCGAGGACGTGCTCCTGGGGATGGGCAGCATCCGTCGTGAGGATGCATTTCTCTACACCGATCGAGTCCATGGTCTCGAGCATTTCGTCGACCGAGTAGTCTCGAAAGAAGTCCTCACCCTGCTTGAAATAGTTCTTCGCCACCTCTTCCAGATAGGCGGGGCGGCCCATCGCTCCCATGTTGACGTTGACCCAGCAATCGATGGCGCGCACGGTCATGGTTGTTTCACTTCCTCGCTGAAGAATTGACTCATCCATCGCCGGTAGACTCCGAACTTGCCATCGCCGTCACAGAGCATCGGGCTCGAGTAGTACTTCTTGTTCTCCCAGATGATTCGATCCTCTTCGAACTGTTTCTCCAGGTCTCTGACGATCGCGGCGCCCACGCCCGCTGCCTTCTTCTCATCACCAGCCCCGTTCACCGTGTAGGCGAAGCTCACATCGGTGTGTTCTTCGTCGATCGGAGTCGAGGTGTTGACCATCACCGTCTCGACGATTCCCGTCAGGTGCACTGTCTGGAAGCCAGGACCGAAGTCGGTGGTGTCGATCCTCCCTTCTGCGTCGCCTCTGGGGGTGCTCAACTTCATGCGAGATCGACAGCGGAGGATGTGCCCGTCGACCTCGACTTCTGTCTGCGGGGTCGTCTTCGCGCCGTGCACATAGTGGAAGTGGACCTGATCGACGGCGTTCTCGTTCATGTCGAGCCAGCGGCTCCGAACCTTCCAGCGGCGGATGTGAAGAGGAGTCCAACCCGCGGCGCCAATCTGGGGAAGGTCGGGAAGCTCGTACTCGGGCGGCTGGCCCTCGGCATGGTGGTGGACCATGACCAGGCCGTTCTTCTCGACTGTGCGCCACGCGCGGATCCTGGCCCCCGTCGGAATCCGTTTCGCGTAGGGAATGTCCGTGCAGTTGCCTTCGCCGTTCCAGAGCCAGGCGTGAAACGGGCAGCGAATGCCGCCTCCCTCGACCTTTCCGCCATAACCGAGGTGAGCGCCCAGGTGGCGGCAGTGCGCATCGAGAACACGTGCAACGCCGTCTTCGCCCCGATAGAGCACGAGATCCCGTCCGAAATAGTGAAGCGGCGCGACGTCTCCCTTTTCCAGCTCGTCGCCAAAGGCGACTCGAAACCAGCCGTTGGGATAGGCGGGGAACGGAAAGCGATCGGACATGAGCGCCTCGGCCCATCGACGGGCGTTGACGGACGTTTGAGGGACGGGGCTCGATCGGATCTCGCTTCCGAGACCCGAGCCGCGACCCACCCCTGAAAGTAAGGAAGATGCGCTCCGGATGCACTCGGGCACGATCCGGGCACTCAGGGACGCATGTACCAGCCACCGCTGATATTGATCGTCTCGCCGGTAATGAAGGAAGACCTGTCGGAGCAAAGAAAGGCAATCAGCTCGGCTACGTCCTCGGGATCGCCGATGCGGCGCATGGGCGTGCGTTGAACCTCGGGCTCGAGCCGCTCCGCGTACTTGCGCACGAACTTGGACCAGATGATGCCGGTCGCCACGGCGTTGCAGCGAACGCCATGCGGCCCGGCTTCGAAGGCGACGCTTCGAGTCAGCGAGTGCAGCGCTGCTTTCGCTGCGGCGTATGGCCCCTCGCGTCCGCTACCGAGATAGCCCGCAACCGAAGTGACGTTGACGATCGAGCCGCACCCGCGCTGGATCATGGCGGGCAGCGCCTGGCGAATCAAATAGAAGCAGGCCGTCAAGTCGACGTCGATGACCCGGTCCCAGTCTTCGGGGGCGATATCAGCGACGTCGCCCAGCACATTGAGCGCCGCGTTGTTGACCAGGATGTCGACGGGCCCCAGCTGCTCGGCGGTAACAGCCAGGATCTCGTCCATCCGCTCGCGATCGGCGATGTCGGCGGGCAGCGCCAGCACCCGGCTACCGGTCTCCGCGCTGACGCGTTCGGAAACTTCCTTGCTGCGTCGCTCGTGGGTGTCCACGACCACTACCGCGGCGCCCTCCTGCGCCAGTCGCCGCACCGTGGCGCTGCCGATGCCGTCTCCGGCGCCCCCGGTGACCAGCGCCACACGACCCGCAAACTCCGCTGACATCGGAACCCTCCGCGACGCCGCAGCCGGTTTTCACCATACTCGAGGCGCGATGCGAAGAACAGGGGAACATTGGCTTCGCACGCCCAGGAGAGTGGAGTGAAGATCGGAATCTACGCGTCGGCAGAGCCGAACTCCCCGCTCGACGCGCTGTTGGAGCAGTTTGTTCGAATCGACGAGGCGGGCTTCGACACCGCCTGGCTCGGGCAGGTCTTCGAATGGGATGCCCTCACCGTCCTGGCGCTAGCCGGGCGCATCACCCGCCGGGTCGGCCTGGGTTCCTGGATCGTACCCACTCCTCCTCGGCACCCCGCAGCCCTCGCACAGCAGGCGTTGACCGTGCAGGCGGCGAGTGGAGGACGTCTCACGCTCGGCGTCGGCGTCAGCCACGAGGTGGTCATGGCTCGCCGCCTCGGGCTCGAATGCTCCCGTCCACTGCAACACGCCCGAGAGTACCTCGAGGTGCTCCGACCCCTGCTCGCTGGGGAGAAAGTCGCGCACGCAGGGAGCGAGTTTCGCGTGGCGTTTCAGCTCGATCCAGTCGGTTCGGCAGCGCCACCAATTCTTCTGGCCGCACTCGGCCCCAACATGCTCGCCCTCGCGGGACACTCAGCAGACGGCTGTGCGATCTGGCTCGGCGGCCCGAGCTACCTGGCGGGTCTTGCGGTTCCGCGAGTCCGGGCCGCCGCCGCGGCAGCTGCGCGTCCCGAACCGAGGATCGCCTGCGGTCTTCCCCTTGCGCTGACCCGCGACACCAAAGTTGCCCGGCGCGCGGCGCGCGCGTTTCTGGCCGCGAGTTCGAAGCTACCGGCGTATCAACGGGTCGTGGGACGGGAAGGAGCCGGCCAAGCGGCCGACCTGGCGCTGATCGGTGACGAGAACGAACTCGAGCGTGCTCTCGATCGCCTGGCCGGCCTTGGCGTCACCGACTTCAACGCCGTGCTCTTCCCCGTACCCGAAGACCCCGAAGCGAAGCAGCGCAGCTTCGAATTCATGGCTGCTCAGGCGCGCCGAGGAACGACGAGAGAGTGACTCGCGGGCGGCCGCAGCCCTGCTAATCGGATTCGGGCTTCTTCTCGAGATCCAACGAGACCGAGTTCATGCAATAGCGCTGGCCGGTCGGCGCAGGACCATCGGGAAACACGTGTCCGAGATGGGCGTCGCAGCGATTGCAGAGCACCTCGGTTCTCAGCGTTCCAGCACTCTGGTCGGATTCCGTCCGAACGCTGTCGTCCTGGAGCGGCTGGACGAAGCTCGGCCAACCGGTCCCGGAATCGAACTTCGCCTCCGAGCTGAACAGCTCATTGCCGCAACAGACGCAGCGGTAGACCCCGTCGTCCTTGCAGTCGTTGTACTTTCCGGAAAACGGTCGCTCGGTGCCGTGCCGTCTGCAGACTTCGTACTGCTCGGATGTGAGCTGGTCACGCCACTCCGATTCATCCTTGATCACCCGCTTGGTCATGCTGCCCTCCGAATTTCCGGCCCCCAGTCTACCGCTCCCTCTCCACACAGAAAATCCGAGATTGAAGCGAGTGCCGCGGTCAGCGTATGATGCGCCGGGCGCCGTTGCGGGCCAGGCCGAGGAGAGACCCTGATGGGAAAGTTCAGCGAGGCCGAGTTGGAGCAGGCCTTTCAGCACTATTGGCGGACCGGCGCCGTCGGAGAAGACTGGCACGGCTTCGCGAACAATTTCACGGAGGACGCACTCTACGTCGAGCACGTCCTCGGGACCTTGCGTGGGCGCGAGGCAATCCGACGCTGGATCGTGCCGATCATGCAGGAGTACTCTGAGCTCTACACGGCGTACGAGTGGCATTGCGTCGACGAAGCGGGCGATCGCATCATCGTCTACATGCAGAATCGCCGAGACCATCCTTCCGGTTCCGGCACGATCGACTTTCCGGGAGTCACGATCCTTGGCTACGCGGGAGACGGGCTCTTTGGTTTCGAAGAGGACTACTGGGCGGTGCCGGCCAGCCGCCTGGCGTTCAAGCAATATCAGGAGGCGCTCGAATCTCACCCCGACCACAAGCAGCTCTGCACGCGGCTCGACTGGGGGAACGGTCCGAGCTGGACTCGGGGGGCCGCTTCCTACGCCGAGCGCCAACCCGCGCAAGCGCGCTAGAACCAACCGCCGACGCGGTCGAGCATCCAGAAAGTGGCCGTCGAGCCGATCGCGTAGGCGGGCAGCCGTGCGAGCCGGGCGGGTAGCTGCCAGCCACCGCTTCGCAGCAGCAATGCGGCCGCCAGGGCTAGAGCGATCCAAGCCAGCTGACCCAGCTCGATCCCGAGATTGAAGGCGAGCAGGGCCGCCAGGATTTCCTCGGACGGAAGGCCGACCTCGGCCAACGCCGCAGCGAAGCCCATTCCGTGAAGCAGTCCGAAGCCCAGCGCCAGCGTCCACGGTCGCCGCGCCAGTGCGGAGGGCCGTACTCCGCGCCGGGTCAGCTCCAGAGCGATCGCAAAGACGCTGGCCGCGATCGCGACTTCGACGATGGCGCCGGGAAAATCCAGCCAGCCAAGTACTGCCAGTGAGAGTGTCAAGCTGTGTCCGAGGGTGAATGCAGTCAGAGTCACGAGCAGCTTCCGCCCACTCCGAACCAACAACATCACACCCCAGACGAAGAACAGATGATCGAGACCCGAGCCGATGTGCCGGAAACCGAGCCAAGCGTAGTCGCGCAACACCGAAAAAAAGCTGGCGCGCCGCGGAACCACGAAACTCGGTCGCTGTGCACTCAGCAGCACCTGAATATCATGGCCCTCCCCGCTGACGACGCGAACCAGAGCGCCGGTTCCGCTCGCTTCCAGACCCCGCACGGCGACTGTCGAGCCGAGCAATCCGCGCTCGCCACAATTCACGCTCCAGCGCAGACTCGCTGCGTCGGCTCCACGCTCGGCAGTCCTTTCGCCGAGCGCCCGACAGTGGCCGGGAAGCTCCGGAAGGATCTCGACTCCCGCGGCGCGAACCAACGGAGTCTTCCAGTGCACATCCACCCGCCCCTGGGGTTGAGGCTGGAGCTCGAGCAGGGACGGCGCTAGCCGGTGGGCAGACGCCTCGGCAGCCACGACACAGAGCGCAATGGAAAGACAGAGAGCGGAGCCCCGCGAGCCGCCGTGCATCAGCTCTGCGCCAAGGCCGAGCGTTCGACTCGAATCGACCGACTCCGGCGGAGCCGCTTCAACAGCTCGGCAAGCGCCGACTCCGCCCGCTCCGTCAGCAGCGCCTCGCGCACCTCGCCGCGCACCACTTCCAGCTGGGCTGGCTTGCGGGGATGGCGCGCCTGAATCCAGACGAAGTGCTTCCCGTAGCTGGAGGCAATCGGTCCGCGCCAGCTGCCCTCGAGAAGTTGTGAGACTTCACGCGCGAACTCCGCTCCGAATTTCATGGCAATCTCGCGTTCGGACTGGGGCGGGAGATCGTGGCCGTGGAGAAAGGGATCTCCGAACTCGGTCGCGTTGTCCGGCCCGACAGAACCGTGCCGCAGCTCGTCGTGCAGCTCGCTTGTGTCCGCCTCGAGTTCGGCGCCGTGTCGATCGCGGCTCAAGTAGACGTGGGCGAACTGAACCCGGCGAGGCTCACTGAACTCGAGCGCGTGCCGCTGCAGGTATTCGAGAAGCTCGGCGTCGGTCGCGGGTGCGAGGCGCGCCTCGGTGGCAGTACTCAGCTGCAGCTTCTGGATCAGGCGACGACGAACGACGAGGTCCGTCCGATCCATCTCCAGGCCGAGGGCCTCGCGAACCAAGTCCTCCGAATCGTCGCTCCCAGCGAGGACGAAACCCATGTTCCGGACCAGGCGGCGCCGCACCAGCGGATCACTGCGCTCGAAACCCAGGCGACGGGCCTCCCGAACCAACAGCTCGTCGTCGATCTCATTCTGGATCAGCCCATCGGTTTCTGCGCGGCTCGGCAGGCGACCCGTGCGGGACAGCCAGTCGCGCCGAAGTGCCGAGACTTGCTCGGCCCTGATCACGAGCGCTGGCTCCGACCCGCCCGATGGGCTCTCCCATGGCGGGGAGAGCTCCAGCCTGTCGATCGCGAACATCCCGACTCCGAGAACGATGAAGTGCAGAGCAGGCTTCCGGGCCCAGTTCATCGTTCAGGGGCTCACTTCTCGGGCGTCACCCTCGGGCGAGTACCAGATGGGCGAACTCCAGGCGCGCTCCTGAATCTCGCGCTGGTGCTTCTCCGAGCAACACGGGGCCAGTTCGTCTGGGACGGACTCGGGCTCCGAACAGTCGACCCCGGCGGCGTTGCAGACGCGCGTGCTCCAACGACAGCTGGGGTTCTCGACGGCGCGGGCGTAGTAGAACGCGCGCTGTTGGGGGTCGAAGTCGGAGTCTCGCCAGACAGCGCACAGGCTGGCAGCCCCGGACCCGGCGACCTGGCAGGTGGAAAGGTCAACGCTCGCTCCGTTGTCAGCGCTGCCGGCTACATCGTAGACCGCTTCGCGAAGCTCGCCCGACTCGACCCAGCCCTTGATGATCTGCAGGCGCTGCAGATCCATCTTCGCGCCGCCGGGATCTCGCAGCGCCCCCAACGCGAAGACTGGCGCGTGACCACTGCCAGGCCCAGGCTTCAAGTCGCCTCCCATCGGTACGCCATGGGAGTAGCCCGCCTCCACCAACGACCCGGAGTCGCAGACGTCTTCGGGGAAATCCCAACCTCCGAAGAAGCGAATCGCAATCCGCGGACCGCTGGTGCCAAAGACCTCCCTGCGGTGCAGCGCGGCGAACAGCGAATCTCGCGAGTTCTCCTCGGCCCAGATTCCAGCCAACCCGCCTGGATTGAACTCCAGATCGTCTGGTAATCCCTCGGGCAGCTCGTCTCGGGCAGAAGCCCCGGCCCCCCCGTGCCCCGGATACTCCTGTTCCGAAACCGCGCCCGGCGCCGCGAGGTGGGTGTCGGTGCTGGCGATCAGACCGAACTTGAAGGGATTCACGCCGAGACGTTCCGCTTCGACCAGCCCATCTTGGAGCGCTCGGCGCACGAAGCTGCGGGGATCCGGATCCTCGGCCAGGGGCGGAAAGTACTTTCCGATGAAGTTCTGGAAGCTGAGCTTCTCGAAGTTGCACAGCTCGTCACGAGTGGTGCCGCCAAGGCGGCACTCGGAGTCTCCCTTGTGCTGCATGACTTCCACCACACGTTCGAGCTTTTCACTCTTGCGCGCCTGTGCGACCGAAATCGGCGAGCCATCGGGCCGCGTCGTGCGCCACATGAGGCCGTTGCTGAGGTTAGAGTTGTGGGGGATCACGAGAACATCGCAACCTTCGCCGCCCTTCAGGCAATCTGCCTCCAACGCATCCCAGAGCAGCTCTGCAGAAGGCGTCTCGTAGAAGCTGGCGGGATGTTCGGGGACTCGATCGTTGCGAAAGATGACGTTGCGGTGGAGATTGTTGGTATCCACCGAACCCGTCCACTCGTAGCCGACGAAGCTGGTGAAGCGGCAGGCGGCACTGCGATCGTACGCGCTCTCTGCCGCCGCCTGGATCTCGCGCCACGGTGTGAGCGAGGCTTCAGTGCAGTGGACTCCGTCGGGCCCGCAGAATTCGAAGCGCGTGGGGTTCTCCGACGAGCTCTTCGCGTTCATCATGAAGAACGAAACTCGCGGCCATTCCCGGTAGATCCAGCAGATCATGGAGTCATAGCCGGGCAGGCCGGCGGTGGAGCAGGTGTGGACCTCGCCCAGCAACTCCGCGTGATCGGTCACTGCAGCAAAGTCCAGCGGCCGCGCGAGCTGCAGCGCACGCAACGGCTCGTCGCCCTCGTAAGGCTGGATGCCGAGCCGAGCGCCACGCGCGAAGCGGTAGGCGGCGCGCGGCCCATTGCGGGTGCCCTGGGTGCTGGCATCGTGGGAAAAGCTGGTGTGGACGTGCAGATCTCCGAAGAAGGCGGACCGCAAGGGGTTGTGGTTGGCGCAAGGCTCTCGCTGCTCGGTGAGCGCGTAATCGGCGGCGAGCTGCGTCGAAGCGAGAAACGACGCCGCTAATGTGGCCACGAAGGTTTGCAGCTTCGGAATTCGATCGCCCCGGCTACTCGGAAGACAGGGAACCCATAGCGTCCGCGGGCGCCAAAGGCCCACCCGACCGCTCGTAGAATCGGCCGCGTTGTGAGAGGATGGGGCGGTCCCCATGGAGGAGAAAGCCCGATGTCCATCGATCGCTTCAACGAGTACGCGGCCACCTTCGAAGACGTCTTCAAGAGCGGCGACTGGTCGCGCCTCGAGCCGTACTTCACGGAAGCCGCGGTCTACGAGATCCTGGGCGGCGAGCCGTTTGCCGGCCGGTACGAGGGGCGCCAAGCCGTCATCGAATACTTGAAGCGGTCCGTCGAGGGATTCGACCAACGCTTCGAGGAGCGCGAGCTCACCACCTTGAAGGCCGAGGAGCGGGGAGACTCCGTCTGGATCCAGTGGCGGATCACCTACCGGGTCGGCGGGGCGGAGCTGTCGATCGAAGGCGAAGAGACCGCGACCTTCGAGGGAAATCGCATCGTGCGCCTCGAGGATCGCTTCTCGCCCGAGGCCAGCGCGCTCACGCAGGAGTTCTTCGCGCAACACGGCGACAAGCTCGCTCCCGAGGGGACCTAGAAGCTGGTTCTTTGGGCTGCCTGGCGACGCAGCACACCAGGCCTTCAGCCCCCCGGGGTTGATCTCGATATCGCTTCGCCACGACCCGGAGCCGTCGATCCTATACCCTGTCGGAACGGGAACTGAATACTGCGCGGGCCCGACTCGTCCACTCCGAGATCCACGATTCGGGACATGCCCGCGGAGGAGGGGACGATGAAGCGCATCGTTGGTTGGTCGATTGGAGTACTCGTTTGGGCGGCTCCCGCCGGAGCGATCGATTCGCCGAATGAGGACGATCGATACACGATCGAGAACGCGGCCCAAGAATCGCTCGAATACGCCCGGACAGACGAGCCGACCAGCTGGATCAATCCGGACACCGGGGCAGTGGGGACGATTACACCGGTTGCCACCTACGAGAGTCCCGACGGCCAGGTGTGCCGCGAGTACGCGATCCGCGCGACCATCGGGGGGCGCGAAGAGCAGGTCTACGGAACAGCGTGCCGCCAACCGGACGGAACCTGGTGGGAGGCCAACAGTGAGTTCGCGCAAGACCCGCCGCCACCCACGTACTCGAACTCCTCGACCTACTCCACGGGCTCTTCCGGCTACCCCTGGTGGTGGGTACTACCGAGCATCGCGCTCTCGGCCACTTACTGCGACGACGGCTTCTGCATCGGTGGCAATTACGGCGGCGGCTACCGCTACGGTTACGGCTACCCCGGCGGCTACTACCCCTACGGCTACTACCCCTACGGGTACTCCCCCTACGGCTTTGGCTTCAGCTATTACAACCACGACTACGGCCACAAGAGTTACCGCCACCACGGTTACCGGAATCACTATCGCGGAGGACACGGCGGCCGCCGCCACTACAGCGGTTACTCGCGGGGAGGCTCCCGCGGCGGCCACCACACTGGTGGTCGGTCGGGTGGCCACTCCACAGGTGGACGGTCGGGTGGGCACGGTGGGCGCTCGGGTGGCCACTCCGCGGGTGGACGCTCGGGTGGAGGCTCGCACGGCGGGCGCGGTGGTGGAAGTTCGCGTGGCTCACGCATGGCAGCCCACAATCGATAGACCCCAGGCGTCGGGCAGGTTGTCGCCACCGAAGCTCTCAGCCCACTCGTGACAGGCCGCTGGCGGGGTAACCCACTCCCGGTTCCAATTGGCTTGCCAGCGACCCGGACTGGAGATATCGTGGAATCTGACGGTCTGTCAGATTCCGTGATCCGCCCCCTCACCACGCTGGCAGGGGGTCGGGTCGTTCCGGACGAGGAGCCCTGACGTGTACGACTATCGCCTGATCGATTCGGATTCCCACACCCTCGAGCCGCCTCATATCTGGAGCACGTGGCTGCCCAAGAAATACGTCGATCAGGCACCCCAGCTGGTCAAGGACAAGGACGGCGGCGACGCCTGGCAATTCCAACCCGGAACCCCGCCGATGGAGATCGGGTTGGTGACCACACCCGGGCGCCGGTACGAGGACATCAAGTGGACCGGCTACACGTACGACACGATCCGGGCATCGTGCTTCGAATCCAAGGCTCGCCTGGAAGACATGGACTTCGACGGGGTCGATGCCTGCTTCCTCTACCCCAGCCAGCGAACCATGTACTACTTCATGGGAAACCCCGATCGCGATTTCCATATCGCCGGCGTCCAGGCCTACAACAACTGGCTCTCCCAGGAATTCTGCGCCGCTGATCCCACCCGCCTCTTCCCTCTCGCGCAGATGCCGAACCTGGGCGTCGAAGCCATGATCGCGGAGATGACGCGCTGCAAGGAGCAGGGATTCCGCGGCGTCATCATCACCACCTGGCCGAGCGGTGAGGACGATCTCGGCCCCGCCGACGACAAGTTCTTCGCGGCCGCAGCCGAATTGGAAATGCCCGTCAGCATCCACATCATGATCCAGCGCAAGCGAAACCCGAAGGCTCAACTCACGGGTGTCGCCTCGATCGGCACGATGGCCCTCGCCGGCATGCTCTACTTTCCGCCCATCCTATGCGAGTTGATCATGTCCGGTCTCTTCGACCGGGTTCCGAAACTCACGATCGTCGGAGTAGAGACCGAGGTGGGTTGGATTCCCGAGGCGCTCGAACAGATCGACAACTTCTACTGGCGCAATCGCGCGCGAACCGAAACCAGCATCAAGCATCTCCCGAGCCGCTACTTCCACGACCACTTCCTCTGCACCTTCATCAAGGACGCCATCGGCGTCAAGCTCCGACACGACATCGGCGTTCGCAACATGGCCTGGTCGACAGACTTCCCCCACCATGGCTGCGATTGGCCCTACAGCCGCAAGGTGGTGGAGGAGATGCTGGTGGGCGTGCCCCAGGCTGAGCGCCACGAGATCCTCGCCGGAAACATGGTGCGAACCTACGGACTGGATCGCTCGTAGGCGCCCGGCCTGGGACTGGACACCGCGCCACCCGCAGCCGCTGGCCGCACGCCTGGAGCGGGCCGAAGCCTGGGAATGGCGGCCCTGGTCGAGCAGGTTTCGACGCGGTCCGTCACTTCGACGAAGTCGTAGATCCCGTAGCGATGGGAGAAGTAGGCGCGGTCCTCGAGCAGCCCGAGCTCGGTTCCGAAATGGGCGTCGAAGATCAGGCGGAAGCTGTTCACCGGGGAGAGCGTGTCATGGGCCGCTGCACCGGCCCCTGGCAGGTGGTAGGCGCGCGAGCTGCACCGCAGGGAGCGCAACCAACACGATCGTGACGGTGTTCAGGACGATCGTGAATCCGGCACCTTCCTGGATCCGACGCGCCTTTGCCAAAACCCCGACCCACCCGACGATTCCGAAGCCGATCGCGATTCCGGGCGCGAACTCCTCGATCCAGAGAGGGCCCACGCCAGCGAGTCCGGCAGCGATCGCCCGATGTGAGAAGCCGATCACCAGCGTCGCCGACGCCAGCAGGGCCGCGGCGTGAGCGTTGGGCAGAAGCCGCCGGCAGGTCCAGAGCCAGCCGCCGGCCACGAGCATCAGCCCGATGAGCGAACGCCACACGTCGTCCAGGAAGACCTCTCCCGGATTCGCTGCGAAGAGCGACAGCGCGGGATAGATGCCCAACAGGACGGGATGCAGGATCGGTAGGACGTTCACCGGCGGCGACCGATCGTCGCAGCCGCGCTCAATTCAGCTGTCGATAGTCGGGTACGTAGTACCCCGCCCCGTTCAGCGCGTCGATAACCTGCGCAATCGACGCTTCTTCCGAATCAAAGGATACGGTGACCGTATGATCCTTCATGTTGGTCGAGACGGACTGGACTTGCTCGATCTCTTCGATGGCCCCCCGGGCCTTCTCCGATGTCGATCCTCAGACGACTCCAGGTGTCTCAAGAACGTAGGTCACGGTTGCGGCAGAAGCGCCTGCAGAAAGACAAACGCTGGCGAGCGTCACGATTGCGAGGATTCGCACTAAGAACTCCTGATGGGGGATCTAAACAATGTAGCCGACCCAACGGGCGCGAGCAGCGACCCGCGCCAACGTCCAGTCACTCGAAGTCGCCTGGACCTACCACACGGGCGACCTCGACGACGGCAGCCAGACCCTGTCGATCGTCATCGGCGACAACTCTACCACCGACGGAGAGGCTGATGCCGCCAGTCCGCAGAGCCTCCTCAAGAAGCGCGGTAGCGGTAGCCCTCGATCTCCGCTTCCTCTTCCTCCAGACGGCGCTGTGCCGCCTCTCGCAGCGGTGCCAATTGAACCTTCTGGTTGCCGGTATAGGCCAGTTCGCCGCTACTGAAGAAGAGTACGCGTCGCGGAACCTTGTAAGCGGCCAGGCGCTTGCGCAAGAACGAGCGCAGCGCCGCTTCATCGCCCGGTGTGCCGCTGACCGGAACCACGCAGAGAACGATCACTTCGCCGAGCGTTGGATGACCGATGCCAACAGCGACACTCAGCTTCACTGCAGGATGTTCCTCCAGCGCTGCTTCGATCTCGAGCGGTGAAACGTTTGCGCCACCCGTCTTGATGAGATTCGACAAGCGCCCCGACCAGTGCAGGTAGCCGTCGCTGTCGAGCGAGCCGCCATCCTGGGTGCGAAAGAAGCCCTCTTGATCGAGGTAGAGCTCGGGCAGCACCTTGTAATAGCCGCGCATGAGGGTGATGCCCTTGACGGCGATCTCCCCCTCGCTGCCGGCCGTGAGCCGTTCGCCCGTTTCCGGGTCGACGATCCGCAGAGTCATGCCCGGCAGTGGGCGGCCGTGGGTGGTAGCGCGCAGCTCGAGAGGGGCGTCACAGGGCAGCATGCTGCAGATCGTGAAGGTCTCGGTCGATCCGTAAGAGGCCCCGGCTCCGTACTCATCGCGCTCGACACCGGCGAACTTCGCAATGGGCGCCGAGAAGTCGACCTTGCGGACCGACCCCAGCTCGCGCCCGGCCACCGAAGCGTGTTCGCCCAGAGCTTTCTGCTGGTGGGGCCAGGCGTGAACCGCGGTAGCGCGCTCTCCCTCGATGAGGTCGAGCGCGGCGCCGGGTTCGAAGGTCTCCTGCAGCAACAGGCGGGCACCGCTGGCGAGCGTGGGAATGAGCGACATCGCGATGCCGGCCGTCCAGAAAAAGGGGTAGGTGCTGAAGACGCGATCCTCGGCCTCCAGCAGCATCAGCTCAGCGAAGCGCCGACCCTGCAAGATCGCCGCTCGTTGGTTGTGGAGCACCCCCTTTGGACGCGAGGTGGTGCCCGAGGTGTAGATGATGAGCGCATCGTCGGAAGGCTCGACCTCGGCCACCAGCGCGTCGATCAGTTCGTCCCGAACTTCCTCCCCCATAGCGAGCAGGTCGGTCCACGCCAACACGGCGCCCCGGCTCTTGTTCAGCTGGATGCTAGCGGCGCCTCGCAGCTGAGGAAGTGACGGCACTCGAATCCCGCCGAAGGTTGCCGTGCCGATTTCGGGATGGTCGTCGAGAAGCTCGTCGAGAAAGCGATGGGATAGAAGCGACGATTGCATGAGTAAGAATGACGTATCACTGTGTCGCAAGATGAAATCGAATTCCGCTCGGCTGGCAAAGGTATTCACGGGTACTGCCACACCCCCGAGCATGCCCACGGCGAAGACCGCCTCGATCCACTCGGGCCGATTGGCCATCTGAATCGCGACCCGGGCACCTTTCACCACGCCCGCTTCGACCAGGGATTTTGCCAACCGTCGAGCTCCGCGCTCCAACTCGCGATAGCTGGTCTGTTGGCCCTCGAAATGGATAGCCGGGCGTTCCCCATGAAGGCTGGCGACGTCGGCCAGGAAGCGGCCCAGTGTGAGGCGAGCGTCGTTGGCGTCGGTCGTCATCGTGCTGATCCGACTCAGAGCAGGAAGTCCGCGGGACCGTCGGACGGCAGGAGCTCCGACCGGCCGAACACCCGCGCGCCCTTTTCCGGGTTGTTGACCGCGTGGGCCCGCATGGCGTGGACATCGCGGAACGCGCGCTGAATCGGGTTGTCGAGATAGATCGCCCGCCCGCCACTGACCTCGAAGAGCCGGCTGACCGCCGCAACGGAAAGTCGGACCGCGTTGGCCGCATCCCAGCGGCAGCGGGCGCGAAACTCCATGGAAACGGGCCGGCCGGCCTTCGCGCTGGCCATCAAGGTGGCCCAGTTGGCTCCCAGGCGCTCACGAGCCGCGTCGATGTCGGCGGCAGCCTGGGCGAAGCGAACCTGGGTGAACGAGTCGTCGGCCACTCTGGTCCGATCGTAGGATGCGAGGCGGCTGCGTGTCTGTTCGCGAAACGAGTCCAACGCGCCCTGCGCCGCGCCGATCACGGGGAACGCGATGGCGTTGGAGAAAACCGTACCGAACGGCAGCCGGTAGACCGGGCCCGGGTTTCTCTGGTTGCCAGGGCTTTGCATCTTGAAACCGTCGAGGAAGCGATGGGTGCGGTGCTCTGGCACCAAGGCGTCGTCGACCACGATGTTCTTGCTCCCCGACGCGCACAAGCCGGCGACGTGCCAGGTATCGTCGATCTCGTAATCGGAGCGCGGCAGCAAGAAGGTTCGCATCTCGGGAGCATCTCCCGGCACGATGCCGCCGAGGAAGACCCATTCGCAGTGATCACAGCCGCTGGAGAACGACCAGCGGCCGCTCAGGCGATACCCACCCTCCTGGACTTCGACCTTTCCGGTCGGTGCGTAGGAGGAAGAGATCTGGCTGCCGGGCCGCTCGCCCCAGACTTCGCGCTGCGCGGCCTCGGGAAACAGGGCGAGCTGCCAGTGGTGAACCCCCAGCACGCCCAACACCCAGCCCGTCGATGGACAAGCCTCGGCCACGCGCATGACCGCCTCGAAGAGCGCGGGCGGATCGAGTTCGAATCCCCCCCACGATGCGGGTTGCAGGGCCGCCAAGAGTCCGCGCTCCTGGAATTCCTTGAAGGTCTCGTCCGGGATTCTTCGCAGCTTTTCCGCATCGGCAGCCCGCTGCGCGATCGAAGGCAGTAGCTCCGAGACTCGCTCCAGATACTCCGCGCGATCCATTCCTCGCTCACTCCATTCCACAGCTCGGCTCAACGATGTTGAAGCTAGCCGGGAGCCTTCTGTCAACCCTCGGTGCACGACCCGTCGGGGATCAAGAAAGCTGAGTCCAGACGTGGCTTTGTACCGCGAACGACGAGCATCGTAGAGCCGAAGAAGAAGCGATCCCGCGCCACGGCCCGTTCGAGACAGCTCAGCCACACGCTGAGCTCGCGCTCCGTGATCGCCTCCGCGTCGCGGGCCCATTTCGCCAGTGTTGCTAGCGGCGTGTTCGAGTCCACCCGTTGGAAGTTGGTATCCGAACCCGAGCAGTGCGCGATGGAGAGTTCGATCAATCCTCCATCCTTGAGCAGATTCGGAAGCTCCCGGCCCTGCCAGCCGCGACCGCCGATGAACGACAGAATCTTCGGCGTCACTTCCCGCTCGCCAATGTCGATCAAGAAGGAGCCGGGGTCGGGCGCGCAGGCGACGAGGGTACCTCCGGGCTTCAAGACTCGCGCGATCTCCGCGATCGCGGCACGCTGCTTGTCGCCCAGCAGCTGGAAGACACGATCCGCATAGCAGCGGTCGAAGCTGGCGTCCAAGAATTCCAGATCGGAACCATCGACCACGGCGAACTCGGCTGTTGATCCGAGCTGGTCAGCCCGCCTCCGAGCCTCCTCGATCATGAGATCGTGGGTGTCGATTCCGACGGCCCGCCCTTGCCTGCCTACGACCCGCGCGAAACGGATCGCCTCGTCGCCTGGCCCGCAGCCGACGTCCAGGACGGAGTGGCCTCGCTGGAGGTCGAGCAGGCCCAGGGCTTTCCGCTTGTAGGCCCGCCCGAACTCCGTTCGACGAACCGCATCCATGTACCCGACCGGGTCGGCAGCCGCTCGCGGGTTGAGAATTCGTGGTTGCATCCCCCTGCCTCGGGCCTGCGTCAGAGCGCGCCGGTCTCTCGTTTGAACGTCTCGAGTGCGTCGATGTACGCCTGCGGGCCCTCGAAGCCAACGGTCCTCGCGCCGACGAAACGGGCCGCGGTATCCATCGCGCGCAGACACAGATGGGTACCGTCCACTTGGCGCCACGCCTCGATTTCGCGACTCCATTGGTCAGGATCCTGGCTGAAGTCGACGACCGCTTCGACGTCGAAGGAGGCCGGATCACGGCCCTCCTTTGCCAGCAGCTCGCGGAGCCGAGCCAACATCGGAAGAGTCCGCGTGGCGTTGGTGCCGAACACGAAGCCGTCCCCGAGACGGGCTGCACGTCGCATCGCCACCTCGGTGAAACCTCCAAACCAGATCGGGATCTCCCGGCCCGGGGACGGCAAGATTCCCGCCCGCTCGATCCGGTGATGCTGGCCCTCGAAGTCGACCAACGGCTCGCGCCATAGCCGCCGGAGTAGCTCGATCTGCTCCTCGAAGCGCGCGCCACGGTCTCCGAAATCCGTACCGAGCGACGCGTACTCGACGTGGTTCCAGCCCGTCCCCACGCCCAGCCGCAGGCGGCCACCCGAAAGCAGATCGATCTCGACCGCCTGCTTGGCGACCAGCGCCGTCTGGCGCTGGGGAAGGATCAATACCCCAGTTGCGAGTTCGAGCGAGCGGGTCACACCCGCCAAGTATCCGTAGAGAACGAGGGGCTCGTGAAAGGGATCGTTCTCGGTGTACGGCCCCGCGAGCGGCGGTTTCCGATTGGCGTGTTCGGCACCCAGAACGTGGTCGTAGCAGAGCACATGGGAATAGCCGAGCTGCTCCGCGGTCTGGGCCCAGTCGCGAATCGCGATGGGATCACTGCCAATCTCTGTCGTCGGGAATACCGCTCCGATCTTCAAGTCAAACTCCTCGGACGGGATCGCAGCGAGTTCAGCCCGCCGGCAGCACGAGCTCGGCCTGGCCCTGTGCCATCACGGCCCGGTCCTGATTGGTCATGGTCACCTGGATCGTGGCAATCGGCGTCCCGCTGGCGGGATCGGCTCCGAACGCGACGACCTCCCCATCGAGGTAGGTGACGTCCCCCGTCAACGCCGGCGCCCGGTACTGCATGTTGCTGTGGGTAACGACGCTCCACTCGCCGCCGTAGTTGGTCAGATAGTCGAGAATCCAGGCACCCATCGAGGCCCCGTAGCCGTAGCCCCGGGGCATGCCAATCAGCTTGGCGTAACGGGGCTGAACGTGACCGCGCGACGGGCCCTTGTACAGACCGTCGGCGTTGGAGGGATCGATCTTGGCGCCCTCTGGATCGCGCGACATTTCGGGCAGCCATCCCGCCGTCATCGTCGAACTCTCGCCGTACTCTTCGGTGGCTCCCCATACGGTCATCCCGTAGCAACGCCACTCCGTCGTGAAGCTAGCGATCGAGTGGGGCCCGATCGGCCGGGTGGGAAGCTTGTCACCCACCTTGGCGAAGAGGCGCTTGTCGTGACCCAGATCGAGAAAGCTCTGGAAGTAGTCCAGCTTCTTCTTCTCGAGATCTTCGAGTTCTTGATCGGTCCAGCTTCGCTCGCGATTGTCGTCGAACATTCCCAGCTTTCGGGCGTTCTCGGCCAGGTAGCGCACGGAGGTGGAGCGCTGCTTGCAGACCACCTCTCCACGTTGGTTGATGTAGCTGGTGTCGCCACGCGAGAACATCGTCGGACCGGCGAACTTCGTCTCGGCGACCTTGTAGTCGAAGAGCATGCGGTCGTGGGTGATGGCGTCGCCGGGTCGGATTCGCGGCCCAAAGAACCACCATTCGTCTCCGCCAAAGATCATGTGCTGGCCGGGAATGTGCCCTTGGATGGCCGGCCCGGCGCCGTGGCTGGTATCGGTGCAGACCCCGAAGGACTGCGGAGCCACGAGCTCTCCAAATCGGCTGGCCCGGGCGTAGTCGTCGTCGAAGTAGAGGGGATTGGGGTTCTGCATCCCCTGCACCCAGCGCCGGATGTCGTTGGCCGCCACCGGATCCTTGAAGCGTCCGCCTCCGAGCGGCTTACCGATCCAGTGATCCACGTCGGAGGTGTCGAGGGGGATCATTCCATCATCGCGGACTCGGTCGCTCACGAGAACTCCTCCCTAGCGAGATCCGGCTAGACGTCCGGGAGTCGGACGACTCCGCGGTTCTCCGACACGACGGATCTGACAGAGTGTCAGATGATTATGCCGCGGTGCGCTCGGGCTTGTCCAGCGCGAAGAGGTGCGCCTACTAGGCGGGAAGATCTCGTGCGCTTCCACAGGCGCGCGAGGCCCCTCGCCGGCGGCGCTGACTTCCACGGGTTCGAAGCTGAGTTCTAGACCCACGGGCCGCCTCGGACTTCCGCAATGATCGCTGTTGATTGAGCAGCGGTGTCGTCGCGACAACGTTGCTCCGGCGCGAGCGTGATCGTCGAGCCGCTACAGTTGGAGCGATCGGCGCCGGACCGATGAGCTGCGGAGGACGAGCGATGGTTTCCGGCGTACGGATTGCCGCGCTGCTGGCCGCTTCGCTGATGGCCGCGATCGTGTGGTTTCGCCACCCGATCGTCGAGCGAGTCTTTCTGAGACAGCTGCGCGCGACGGGCGTTGACGAAGTCGCGCTCGAGATCGGCCGCTTCGACTTCGAAACGATCTCGCTGCGGGATCTGCGTCTGGGAGCTGGCCCGGAGCTGAGCGCCGGCCGCATCGAGGCCGACTACTCGCTCCGCGGACTACTAGAAGGCCGACTCGATGCGCTGCGCATCTCCGATGTCGCGCTTTATGGAAGCCTCGACGACTCGGGCTTGTCGTTCGGATCGCTCGACCCCCTGCTGGCGCCGAGCGGCGACGCGGACGCCTCGAACAGCGGCGTGCTTCCAGCAGCGAGCGTCGACATCGACGACGTCCAGCTGAAGCTCGCCACCCCGACTGGCCCTCTGGAGGCGAGCCTCTCTGCACACAGCCACGAGCTGGAAGACGGCCGGCTCGAGGCCGAGGCCGAGCTTCGGGTCACTCATCCAATGGCTACGTGGGTGGCCCAGCTGAACGCTACGGGGACGTTGCGGTCACTGGCCGGCAACCTGAAGCTCGAGGCATCTGCAAGGGAAGGATCGATCGCGAGCGTCTCGGCGAGCGGAGTGTCGATGGCTGCAGAAGCGAAGTTTCAGCTCGATGCTGCGGGAATTGTTCTTCGCCTCAAAGACTGCGCGACCCTTGGCGTGGACCGGCTCTCCATCGAGGGTCTGGTCGCGCTGAGCGAACCACTGGAGCTGTGCGTGCGAGCGGGGCCCGAACCCAGCCTCGGCATCTCTTCGCAGGGCGATGTGTCCGCTCAGATCGAAATCGCCGAGGCGCACTTCGCCGGCGACCTGTACGCGACGGGCGGAGCTCTCCGCGTGTCGGGCCAGCTGCCCGCAATTCTCCTGGGCGTAGCGCCGGCAGACGGTGGTCTGGAGATCACGGTCGCAACCGAAGGAGGTCATCTGGAGCTGTCGGATCCCGCGATCCGCGCCAGCGGCATCTTCCTCGACGCGCGTTTGGATCCCGGAGCCGACGCGCCCCGCGGCCAGCTGCGCATCGACGCGCTTGCCGATGCGGGCTACCTCGGAGAAGCCCCTGAACTGAGCCTGGTTGCGAGCTTCGGACCCGAAACGGACAGGCTGCATTTCGAGGCGGAGCTTTCGGATGCCGCTCGCAATCTGGTACTGACAGCCGACGGTGCGCACGATCTGTCTTCGGGAGCCGGGCGAGCCGACGTCGCGCTACAGCGGGTTCGCTTTTGTCCCGGTCAGCTACAACCGGGGGATCTGTTCGGACTGACTCGAGATTGGGTCACCGGTGTGTCGGGATCAGTCGAAGCGACCGGCGCCGTGCAGTGGGACGCCGACGGTTTCGCTCCCGAGCTCGAGGTGGGAATCCTGGACGTTCGAGCTACCAGCGAGCTGGCCGTCGTCGAGCATTTGAATGCGGCAATCGAGTTGGACAGCTCCGGAAGCTCTCCTCACCAGCTGCTCTCGATCGGCCGAATCGACTTCGGAATGGAGCTGACGGACGGATTGATCAACTACCAAGTGCAGCCCGAGGGGATCATCTCGATCGAGTCCGCCACCTGGGGATTCGCCGGTGGAGTACTCGCCACCGCGGGCGAGATCGATCCGCTCGCCACCGAACAAGAGCTCTCGTTTCAGGTGCGGGATGTGGATCTGACGCAGCTGTTCCAGTTGGTAAACCTCGAGGGCCTCAGCGGATCCGGAACTCTCGAGGGCCGGCTCCCGATCTTCCGTGATGCGGATGCGATCGAAATTCGCGGCGGGAAGCTGCGCTCTGGACCCGAGGGCGGAGTCGTCCGCTATCACCCCGACGCGGGCACGGCCAATTTGGGCGTGGCGGATCCGAACGTCGCGACGACGCTCAGCGTACTAGAGAATTTTCACTTCGAGCTTCTCGAGATCGGGCTCGACGGAGACCCCTCGGGCGAAGTCGTGGTCAGTGTCCGCCTGAAGGGAGCCAATCCGGACTACAGAGACGGATACCCGGTTGACTTCAATCTCTCCTTGGAGGCGCGGCTGCCCGAGCTCCTGCGAATGGAGGGATTTGTGTATCAGATCCCGGACGCGATCGAGGCCCGACTTCGGAAATTCTCGGGATCGGGCCCGAGCCCGGTGAATTTCAGCGAGGTGCCGTGCGTCCATGACGGGTGAGCGCTCTGGACGGCCTGCTGGCCGGTCGATAGGCTGGCTTGGGTAGAACCGATGGGGGATCGACAACATGGACAATCGTCTGCTCGCGAGGTTCCTGTCCGTGAAATTCCTGTCCGTGGGTTGGGCGGCGGGTTGGGCGATCGGGCTGATTGCCTGCGCACCCAAAGTTCAGGTGCAGGCGCCCGAAGAGCCCATCACGATCAACCTCAACATCAAGATCGAGCACGAGATCCGGGTCAAGGTCGACAACGACCTCGAAGATCTCTTCAGCGACGACGAAGAACTCTTCTGAGCTAGAAAGGAGCGATTTCATGCGACGCGAACGCCGACTGCTTCGATCCGCCGCACTCCTGTTCGCCGCGCTGCTCTCACTAGCAGCACCGGCCAGCGCCGGACCTCTCGACGACGCCAAGGCCGCCGGCCAGATCGGCGAGGGCCTCGACGGCTACCTGCACCTGGTCGATGGCAGCGGCCCGGCCGACGTCAAGGCACTGGTCCGGGACGTGAACGGGAAGCGCAAGGCCAAATATCAGAGCATCGCCACCCAGCGCGGTGCCTCCCTGTCAGAAGTGGCCGCTCTGGCCGGGGCCAAGCTCGTTGAACGGACTCCGGGCGGCCAGTACGTCCGCGACGCGAGTGGAAGCTGGAAGAAGAAGTAGCCAGGAGCCGCCGGGCTCAGGGTTCGGGCTTTTCGCGCTTCTTGGCTCGCTCCATTGCGTCGAGCTCGGCTTTGGTGGGCTTCAGCGGAATACCCCGTAGATCCGATCGCCGCTTCATCCAACTAGCGTGCGCGGCCCGGAAGGCTTCCCCCTGCGCACGGGTGAGCTTGCGCTCCTTCGCACGGTATTCCTCGATCTCTTCGGCGCTCAGGAGATGGAGCCCATAGATCGGCA
This sequence comes from uncultured Opitutales bacterium, assembly GCA_964194865.1. GTDB lineage: Bacteria > Myxococcota_A > UBA9160 > UBA9160 > SMWR01 > CAXMOC01. The sequence continues at coordinate 43,270 of CAXMOC010000235.1, forward strand.
GTCGCCACCCCCCGAGTTCCTGGACGGGCATGACTTCGGGCGGCTCGAGCAGGGACAAGCCCCGATCCTTCGCCCGCTGTCGCATCTTCAGCGTATGCCGGCGCCAGTGGGCGAGCTGCTCCTCGTACGTATCGTAAGTCTCCATCTCGGCCCAGAAGGCGCGGCGCTCTGGGCGCGTCGTCA
>CAXMOC010000236.1:0-24857 GCA_964194865.1 uncultured Opitutales bacterium
CTGCTCACCGATCCTCCCCCGAAGCTCTGTGATTCGCCCGTTTCATCTGGCGAAGCAGCTGGCGAATCGAGACCGGATCGAACCTTCCCCGGCTGGGCCCAGTCTGTATCAAGATTCGTATGGAAGTTCCAGACCCCGCCGGCATCGGCGGTCGGGGTAATTTCACAACAACCCCCGGAGAGAGTCAGTCTGCCGCGGGCCGTGCAAACGGTGAATCAAACCAGGATGCCGGCCACACAGCCGGTCATGAAGGTCGCCAACGAACCGGAGAAGATCGAGCGCAGCCCGAGCTGGGCCACCTCGGCGCGTCGATTCGGTGCCAAGCCGCCGATACCGCCGAGCAGGATGGCGAGCGAGCCGAAGTTGGCGAAGCCGCACAGCGCGTAGGACGCGATCACTGCCGATCGGGGAGCGATGGCGCCCTTGGCGACGAGTTCGGCGAGCTCGCCGTAGGCGATGAACTCGTTGAGCACAGTCTTCATGCCGAGCAGCGCACCCACTTGCTCCGCGTCGGCCCACGGAACACCCAGCAGCCACGCGATCGGTCCAAGAGCCAGGCCCAGCAGCTTCTGCAGGCTCAGGTCTTCGGCGCCGAGCCAGCCCCCAACCGCCATGAGCGACGCATTCAGCATCGCGATCAGCGCGACAAAAGCGAGCAGCAGCGCTCCGACGTAGGCGGCCAGTCGCATCCCCGCCAGCGCGCCGTCGGCCGCCGCATCGATTACGTTGGCAGAGGTCTTGACTCGAACGGCTCGGCCGGCTGAGAACGTCTCGGGGGTCTCGGTCTCTGGAATCATGACCTTGGCGATCAAGATCCCCGCCGGTGCAGACAGCAGGCTGGCGGTTGCCAGGTGGCCCGCAAAGTCACCACCCCCCAGCATCCCCACATAGCTGAGCATCACCGAGCCTGCGACGGTCGCCATCCCCATCGTCATGAGCAAGAAGAGTTCGGATCGCGTCATGCGTTCCAGGTAGGGCTTTACGAGCAGCGCCGACTCGGTCATGCCGAGGAAGAGGTTTGCGACGGCCGCCAGGCTCTCGGCCCCAGAGGTACGCATGGTGCGCGAGAGTGCAACCGAGAGTGCATCGACCACCCGCTGCATGATGCCCAGGTGGTAGAGCACCCCGAAGACGCTCCCCATGAAGATGATGATGGGCAGCACGTTGAGCGCGAACGAAAAGCCGGTGTCCGCGAGCGACCCGAATACGAAGCGCGATCCCGCGTCGGTGAAGGTCATCAGAGCCTTCGCCAAAGCGTTCATGCCGTCGAAAAAGGGGCGTCCGGCTGGGGTCTTGAGCAGGAGAACGCCGAGCGCGAGCTGCAGCCCGAGCCCCCAGATGACGATGCGCCACGGCATCTGGCGCCGATTCGTCGAGCACGACCACGCGATCGCGATCATCGCAACCAGACCCAGCGCCGAGACCGCTCGTTCCACGGGCAGCTACCTGTTCCCGCCGAGGCTCGGCAGGCGCTCGACAAGGGAGAGCCGGATCACGATGCGCGCCGCGCCTGCGATTGCGCTGGCGTGATCGGCCGACCTTTCCCAGCGTGAAGACGGTCCGTCGTCCAGGAGCGCCATCGATCCGACGACGCCCATCAACTGCGCCCCGGAAGCGAGATGTCGAGCTCGGCGATCTTCTTGCGCAGCGTGTTCCGGTTGATACCGAGCAGCGCCGCTGCGCGGATCTGATTGCCCTGGGTATGAGCCAGCACCGCTGTAAGCAACGGGCGCTCGACTCTTTCGATGATCGTCCGGTAGACCTCGCCCGTCTCGCTTGCCTTGAGTGCCCGCGCGACCTCTCTCTCCACGACTCTAGCCAGGTGCTGGAAGCCCTCGATGCCGCCCGGTTCCCGCTCGAGAAAAGCGAAGTCCTCGGGAGCGAGCACTTCCCCGGTCGACAACACCAACGCGCGTTTGATCGCGTTCTCCAGCTCCCTGACGTTTCCCGGCCAGTCGAACTGGCTCAAGAGCGCCAGGGTGGAGCTCGCCAGATATCGAGGCGCTCCGACGAGCTCCTCGGCGTAGCGTGCGGTGAAGTACTCGGCGAGCACCGGTATGTCGGCTCGGCGCTCGCGCAACGCCGGCAGGCGGAGCGGCATGACGCGAAGCCGATAGAGGAGATCCTCCCTGAACGACCCCGCCGCGACGAGCCCGTCGAGATCTCGATGGGTGGCCGCGAGTACCCGCACATCCACTCGCTCGGCGCTCTGGCCCCCGACAGGTGTCACTTCGTGATCTTGCAGAACGCGCAAGAGTTTCGCCTGCAGATCAGCCGGCATGTCGCCGATCTCGTCCAAGAAGAGCGTGCCGCCCGAGGCATCGCGGAGGCGCCCCACGCGCGACGCGAGCGCGCCGGTAAAAGCGCCGCGCTCGTGTCCGAACAGCTCGCTCTCCAGCAGCCCTGGCGGAATCGCGGCCGTGTTGATGGCGACAAAGGCACCCGAGGCGCGCGGGCTCGCTGCATGGATCGCCCGCGCGACGAGCTCTTTGCCGGTTCCGCTCTCTCCCGTGATGAGCACCGAGACCTCGCGACCGGCTACGCGTCCGATGGTCTTGAAGATTTCGAGCATCTCCGGGCTCTTGCCGACGATGCGCTCACCGGGAACGGTCCGGCGAGCTACTTCGCGACGCAGCTCCCGCACCTCTTGCTGGAGCTCCCTCGTGCGCATCGCCTTGCCCGCCAGCGCCTTGGCCTCTGCCATGGCGAAGGGCTTGACGAGGTAGTCGAGAGCGCCGCGACGCATCGCCTCGACGGCATTCTCGAAGGTATTCTGAGCGGTGATGATGACGATGGCCGTCTCGGTGCCCGCTGAACGCAGGCGATCCAGTAAATCCAGGCCCGTCAGGCCCGGCATGCGGATGTCCAGGAACGCGATCTGATAGGCCCCGGAGACCAACGCCTCGAAAGCGGCGTCTCCATTGTCGACGTCGGCGACTTCCCAGCCTTCCTCTTCCAGGGTCTCGCGCAGCACGAAACGAATCGACGTCTCGTCGTCGGCGATCAGTGCCCTGGCGACCTCGCTCGCCATCACTTCGTCCTCTTCAGGGGAATCGCTACGCGCACGGTCGTTCCGGCTCCCGCCTCGCTTTCGACCCGCAGCGTTCCCTCGTGCCGAGCGACCCAATGATGGGCTACTGCGAGCCCCAGCCCCGTGCCGCCCGGGCGTGTGGTGAAAAAGGGCGTGGCGAGCTCCGCGAGCACGTCTGCTTCGATCCCCGGCCCAGTGTCCGCGAACTCTACGAGCAAGGTTGGCAGGTGATGGCCCTCGGGCGAGGAGAGGCGCTGGCCCAGGGTCATCCGGGTGGTGATGATCAGGGCACCGCCTTCTCGCTCCATCGCTTGTAGGGCGTTGCGGGCCAGATTCAGAAACACCTGCGATAGACGATCCGCGTCGGCCAGCAGCTCGGGAATCGAAGGGTCGAACTGACGCACGACCCGGACGCGGTTGCTGATCGGATCGAGCCCGACCAGGGCGATGACATCGTCGAGAACCCTGTGAATGTTCAACTCTGCCAGACGCAGATCTTCGCCCTGGCCGAAGACCATGAAGTCGTCGACGAGTAGGGAGATTCGATCGACTTCGCGAACGATCAGCTCGGCCGTCTGTCGCGCCCGAGTGTCGGGAGCGCGCGAGGCGAGAATTTCCGCAGCGCCCCGGATCCCACCCAGGGGATTCTTGACTTCATGGGCGATGCCCGCTGCGATTCGGCCGAACGACGACAATGCCTCGCGCTGTGCAACGAGATCCCGCAGGCTTTGCTGAATCGTGCAGTCCCGAAGCATCAGGGCGACGCCGTCGACTCGATCTCCCTCGAGCAAGGGAGACGCTGCGACGTCGACTGCGATCGCGTCGGTTCGGCGCTGCTCCACCAGGTGTTCTCGTTCGATGGCGGCGCGGCCACTCGCCAGCACCGTGCGCGACAGCTTGGCGATCGAGTGATCTGCTCCGAGCATTTCCTCGATCGACAATCCGAGCGCGGTCTCCGCTGAGGTATCCAGGATTCGACACGCCTCGGGGTTGAGAACTTCCACTTCGCCGTTCGAGTCGAGCAGGACGACGCCGTCGAGCATGGCATCGAGCATGCCCTCGAAGTTGCGCGCCACGTCAGGCCGCCTGTCCCTCGCCGCGTCCGGAGGGTTCGCTCCGCGCGCTCCCGAAAAAACTCCGCGTCAGGTCGAGGATTTGGTCCAGATCTTCAGATGCCAGCGTCTGCTGCCGGAACCTGGCGCTTCCACTCAAGCCGCGAGAATACGCGGCGACGTACTTCTTCAGATTGGCCGAGAGCGATCTCGGGTCCTGGAAAGCGCGCCGCATCCAATCGATGTGGCGCTCGATGGTGGCCAGCCTCTCGGCGACGGATGGTTGCCGCGCCGGCCCACCCTTCGCCAGCGAAAGAGTTTGTTCGAAGATCCACGGATTGCCCATCGCGCCGCGTCCGATCATCACTCCTGCGGCGCCCGTATCGCGGATCATCTCGAATACGTCGGCGGGCTCGATGATGTCGCCGTTGGCGAGCACCGGAATCTCGGGCACGCTCGACACCACGCGCCGAACGATGCTCCGGTCCGCTTTCCCCGTGTATTGTTGCGCGCGGGTCCGGCCGTGCACAGAGATCAGCTCGGCTCCCTCTTCGACCGCAATCCGCGCGAACTCTGGGGCGACGATCGAGCTCGCATCCCAGCCGGTGCGCATTTTAACCGAGAGGGTTCCAGCGAAGCTGTCTCGCATCGCTCGCAGGATCCGCCCAGCCCGGGGCAGGTCGCGCAGCAGCGAGGATCCGGCTCGATGCTTGATGAATTTCTTCACCGGACACCCCACGTTGAGATCCACCCAGGCCACCCCCTCGCCGTCGAGCATCCGGCAGGCTTCCGCGAGGATCTGCGGCTCCGAGCCGAAGAGCTGGAACGCAACCGGGGCCTCCCGCGGGCTGGTATCGAGCAGCCGGCGGGTCTTGGCTCCGCCCATCACCAGTCCCTTGGCGCTGACCGTTTCCGTGAAGGTGAGCGCTGCACCGGCCTCTCGGGAGATCAGGCGAAATGGCAGATTTGATACGCCGGCCATGGGTGCGAGCACGAGGTTGTTCTCGAGGCGCAACTGACGCAGCGCGATGGGGTGGATCGCCGTGGGATCGACCTGCGGATGAGTCAAGCGAATTCCCGGAATGGAGCGGGCACGAAGGCGTTGTTCTGGGTGCTGGATCAGTGCCTAATAATTGAGCAGGTTAGCGCTCTGGCCCTACGAGCGCTTCGGGGCCTGTGCGCCTAGAGGACTGGGGAAGCAGGCCGCAGTGGCGGTAAGGTTGCTTGGTGCAAACGGGAATCACGCCCGCCGAGGCTCTGAGGATCGTCCTGGACCACGCCGAGGCGCTGGGTTCGGAAACAGTCGCGGTCTCGGACGCCCGGAGCCGCGTCCTGGTCGAGGGCGTCGATTCCAACCGCCAGCTCCCGCCGGCCGACAATTCTTCGATGGATGGCTTCGCGGTGCGTCGGGCCGATCTCGCCCAGGCCACTGCCGAGCACCCGATCGGGCTGGACGTGATTGGCGTGGTGGCCGCGGGCGGTGAGACCGGACCGAAGGTGGGCCGGGGTGAAGCCGTTCGCATCTTCACCGGTGCACCGATTCCGCCCGGCGCGGACGCGGTCGTGCGCCAGGAAGATACGAAGCACAGCGCCAATCGGGTCAGCATCTTCGTCTTCCCGGAGCCCCGCGAGAACATCCGCGACGCCGGCGAGGACGTGGGGGTGGGCGAGCGTGTGCTCGACCCAGGAGCCGTCGTCGGACCGGCGGAGATCGGGATGCTGGCTGCGCTGGGTCGTAGCGTGGTGGCCGTTCACCAGCGGCCGCGCGTGGCCATCCTCTCGGGGGGAGACGAGCTGGTGGAGCCGGACGGTGACACCAGTGGAGGTCGTATCGTCTCGTCGAACTCCTACTCCATTGCCGCTCAATGTCTCGAGGTGGGCGCCGAACCCGTCTATCTGGGAATCGCCAGAGATGCGCCCGATGACATCGAGCGCCGCTTGCGGGCGGGGCTTGGCGCAGACGTGCTCGTCAGTTCCGCCGGTGTATCGGTCGGTGATCGAGATTTCGTCCGAGGGGTTCTCGAGAAGCTCGGTTGCACGCTGATCTTCTGGGGAGTGAACATGAAGCCGGGCTATCCGCTCGCCTTTGGTCGATTCGAATCGGGTAGCGGCCCGCTCGTATTCGGCCTGCCTGGAAATCCGGTCTCGGCGATGATGACCTTCGAACAATTCGTGCGGCCGGCACTGCGAAAGCTGGCGGGGCGCCGCTCGTGGTTCAGGCCCACGGTTCGCGCGCGACTCGCAGAGCGCCTGGAGAAGCGGCCCGGAAGGCTCCACTTCGTGCGCGTCGACCTGGAGCGCGATGGAGACGACTTCGTCGCGCGGAGCACGGGTAATCAGAGCTCTGGAGTCCTGCGTTCGATGCTGCTCGCGCGTGGGCTCTTGATCTTCCCGGCGGCAGCGAGTGAGCTTCGCAAGAATGACACCGTAACGGTTCAGATTCTCGATGACGATTTTCTGGCAGCCGCCAATCCCGGGTTCTGAGGTCGAGCTTCTCGAAGCAGGGCTCGGTCCGAAAAACCCGCCCGCCTCGGCCAGAGGAAAGTCCTTCGGCATCCCGCTAGAGCTTGCCGATGGTGCGCTCCACTTCGGTGGGATGGGGCAGCAGGGCGCTGGGGTCGAATCGCGCTCGTTCGACGGCGGCGAGTGCCTGCAGCGCCGCTGCGACGCGCGCTTCGGGGCCCGCACGAGCCAATTTCTCTGATGCCCTGGCAGCGTCGGCCGCCAAGTGGGGGCGCAGCGCGGCACGCAAGGCTCTGGCCAAGGCGGCGGCCTCGGCGTCGCGGTCTCCGGTCGCATGCGCCGCACGCGCCGCGTCGATCTCGTCCCGCGCAGCCGACCCCGACGCCCGACGTCGCAGCGAGATCGCCGCGGTTGCGGCCGCCACGGTGACACTTCCGAGTAACGCGAGGCCGATCCAACCGCCGTCGACCGCTTCGATGCTGGGCTCCGCGAGCGGCTGCGAGGGGGGAAGCGCGGGGGAGACGGGAGACCGCGGCTCCACCGCCACGCGAATTCGCGCGGCCGAGGCGGCCTCGTAGGCACGGCCGACCGGGTCGTAATAGGGAATTTGCAGCGCGGGAATGTTCAATGTCCCGGCGCGATGCGGCACGAGGTCGTACTCGAACAGGCGCTGCACCCCCAGTCGTGTACCCGGCAGCAGCTTGAGAACCGGCCGGGTTGCGAACCACTCCGCAGCGGGCGACTCGAACCCGGCGAAGGGGTCTTGGACGTCCCATAGGTTGCCTCCGCCACGCAGCGAGACGATCAATCGGACGCTCTCTCCCAGGGTGATACGGCTCGGCTCGACGTGGGTCTTCACGATCAGCGGGCCGATCACGCCGGAGAAGTCTGCGGGGCGCCCCGCGTCGGGTGGTGACGTCACCCGGAGCACAGCCGCGGGGACATCGGTGTGGAACACGTCGCCGCTCGAGAGAGTGCAGCGCAAACCGGCGGACAGGATCTCGAGGTCTCCCGGCCGCTCTGGAAACAGCGCGCGATGCTCTTCGCGGATGCGAACAGTGCCGCCGGCTCGATCCCCAACCACTGAATCGGCTCGGCCCGGAAGTCGCTCGCTGCGCACGTTCGGGAACCGTGGGGGGGCGACCCATGAGATTTCCTGCACGCTTAGACCCGTTGAGATTCGAACTCGCCAGAGGACCTGCTGACCCACCACCGCCCGGCTCGGGTTCAGCTCGGCGTCGGCGCGGCAGGGCGGATCTCCTTCGGCCCCGCCGGGGGCAATCTGTGCTGAGGCACCAATCCCCATTACGCCGATCGCCACGAGTCCGAGCAGGCGCCGAGTCACCAAGAAGGCCCGGAGCTTCGCCGACGCTCGGGCGCTTCACTGCGCGCGGCGGCGCGCAGGGACCGATCGAGGTCGTCTTCTACCCGCTCGAGCGACCGCGCTCTGGCCGCGGCATCGAGGCTTGCGCGACGCTGCTGCCGTGGCTGATCGCGAACCTCTTGCGGAACCGGGAGTGCTCGCTCATCGGCCGGTTCGGGCTCGTTGTGGTCATCGGGCTTTGTCTCGTCGCTATCGCTGCGCGTCGTCGGTGGTGGCGCGTCTGGCGGTCGAAGGGAGAGTGATAGAAGCACCCACTCCAGGTTGAAGCGCGCGCGAGAATGCGCTGGATCGAACGCCAACGCATCGAAGAAGGCATCTCGAGCCCCTTCGAGCTCCGTGCGTTCGAGCTCTGCGACCCCCCGGCTGTAATGGGCGCGGGCTGCAATCAAGGGGTCGCGCGCGTAGAGCGCGGCCGCCAGGAATGCTCGAGCGGCGCTCTCTCGCTGCCCCGCCGCCAGGCGCGAGCGCCCCAGCTCGAGTAACAGGATTGGATCGCGCGGGCTGTGGCGCAGCAGGCTCTCGAGGGCTTCCGTCGCTGTCGATGGAGTGGTGTCGCCGAAGGGCTCTTCGGTTTCTGCCGGCGTGGCGGCGAGCAGGGCCAACAGCGCCAGCGCAGCCGTGGCGGCTGGCGCTCCGAAGCGGCGCGGTTTGCGGGGCAACCCCTCCAGCAGCAGCAGCGCGAACGCCAGAGCGGCGAAGGGAGCGACCCGAATCGCGCGCACCTTCCGTTGTACCGGCTGGCCCGGAAGCTTGCCGGCGTCCCGCCGAATCTCCCGAACCGCCGCGGCGAAGTCGGTGGAGCCCCATTCGTCGGCCTCGAAGAGTGTCCCCCCGCTGGCGGCTGACAACCGCGCCAAGCTCTCGGACTGGCGCCGCGATACTACGAGCTGGCCGACGGCGTCTCGCAGCGGCGCGCCGCGATCGGGTACCGCAGATCCGATCTCCGAGCCCACCGCCAGCGCGACGACGCGCGCCTCGACTTCGAGCGCGGCGCCGACACCGACTTCTTCGGTGCGCCGCGAGCTCTCGCCGTCGCTGACGAGGAAGATCACGCGCGGACGCTCGCTGCCGAGCTCGAACGCTTCGGTCGCTGCTGCCACTCCCGCGGCGAGATCAGTGCTGGAGGGTGAAATCAGCTGGCTGTCGAGGGCGGTGACCCACTCGAGCAATGCCTGCCGATCCGGCGTCAGGGGAGCCAACAAGACACCTCGCCCGGCGAAGGCTGCGAGCGCCACCCGATCGGATGCCTCGAGGCGATCGAAAACCTCTGCCACCGCCCGCCGAGCGCAATCCAATCGGCTCGGCGGATTGTCCCGGGCGTCCATACTTCGAGAGACGTCGATCAGTACCACCACGTCGACTCCGGAACTCGTAACGTCCACCCGTCGCTCTCCGATCCGCGGGCCGAGCAGCGCTGTACCGACCGCGACCAAAGCGACCAGCAGGGCTGCATCGCTCACGTGCTGTCGCGCGGGCGGAAGGGGCATCTCGTCACCGATCAAAAGCTCACGACGTCGCCGCGCGTGCCAGCGCGAGAGTGTCACTGCGCCAGCGCTGACGGCGATGATCCAGCAGACGCTGACGAACCAATCCGCGTGGGCGAGTTGTGCAACGTTCATGGCAAGCGCCTACGGAGCGTGCGACACGCCGCCAGCTCGAGAACGAGACAGCTTCCCGCCAGGGCCAGCAGTGGCTCGGGCCGCGGAGAGTGGCGGATTCGTGCAGGGCGTGAGTGTGTGACGCGCTCGATCGTGTCGATCTCACGGTAGACCTCTCGCAGGTCGCCAGAGCGCCGTGCGTGAAAGAAGCGACCCCCGGTCTGCGCAGCGATCCGCCTCAGGGCATCGACGTCCACCCCGTGGCGCTCGGTCGTCTGGGAAGCCGCCGTTCGGGGGGCAGGGCCGGCGTCGATTTCGGAGCCGATGCCAACCGTGTGAATGCGGATGCCCTCGCCCTGTGCGAGGGCCGTTGCCAATTCCACCGACAGCGAGCCTGCGTTGCTCTTCCCGTCCGTGAGCACAACGACCAAGCGACCAGCCCCCGGCTCAGTGGCGGCGTCGCTCTGGCGTGCTCCCAGAGCTCGCCGAACCGCCAGGGCCAGGGCATCACCCAGCGCGGTCGCCTCGCCGGCGACACCCGCCTCGACGCGCTGCAGCGCGGCGGACAACAAGCGGCCATCACTCGTCAGGGGACATTGCGTGAAAGCCGACTCGCCGAATACCACCAACGCGACGCGATCTCCCACCGCGGCCCGTTGTCGAGCGAATCGGCTGACCACCTCCCGCGCGAGCTCCAGCCGCGGCACCCATTCCCCGGCCACCTCGGTATCCGGCGCGCGCATGCTCCCCGAGGCGTCGATCGCGAGCACCAAGTCGAGCCCGTAGCCAGGCTCGGGAGGTGCTCGATGTACCCCCACCGGCCCGGCCAACACGCCGGCCAGCGCCAGTAGAGCGACGCCACGAAGTGAACTACCAAGCACCCGGATCGGGTCCCAAGAGCGGGCGCCGGAAGCGCTGGCCTGAGCGAACGCCGACCACTCCAAGGCGGGTGGACGGGAGCGCGCGGCCAATACCAGACCGATCAGCGCGGGGAACACCAACAGCAGCCACTCGGGCTGCTCGAGCGACTCGATACCGGATGCTCGTAGCAGCTCTCCCGGTCCGATCACCGTAGCGACTCGTGTGGAATCGTCTCCCGAACGAATCTTTCACTCTCGAGCCAGACTTCCAGGCTGCGGCTGCGTGCGGATGCTGAGTCTCCCCCATCCGGTTCGAAGCGCAGAGCGTCGAGGCGTCGGAGGATCGCGACGAAGCCGGGCCAGCGCGACGTCGCCGCAAAGGGCGGCATCGCCCGCTCGAGCTCCTCCGTGGTACGCGGGTTCACGTCGGCCCCGTAGCGCTGGGCCATATAGCGTCGCAGCGTCCCCGCGATTGTTTGGCAGGCGTTGAAGGGGTGCTCGTCGATCTCGAGCCGAGCCGCTTGGAGTGCGCGGAGTGCAGCTTCCCAAGCTGGATCTGCAGGCGCGATCGGCGGTGGTGCCGCCTCCATCGTCCACCGCCGTCGCCTGGCGAGCCAGACGAGGCCCAGGCTCGCCATTGTGGAGGAGACGCCGACGGCGGCGCCGGCCCAGAAGAGGCGGCCGCTCGCGGGTTCCCGCTTCAGAGGCTCAGGCAGCCCGAACGGCGCCACTCGATCGGGATAGTTGGGAAAGACCGACGTCACTTCCAGCGGAAGGGGCTCGAGGATCAGCACTTCCGATTCAGCGTCGGGAACTTCTACCCCGACACTTCCCCCCGGCCAATGGAAGCTCCCGGTCTCGCGGGCTCGAATCCGGAACCGCGTTCGATGGATCCGGCGGTTGGCATCGATCTCTGGCGCCAGAGTCTCGGTTGCCAGGATCCAGAAGCCGGCCACTTCGTCGGGTGGCTCGTAGTTTTGAGGAAGATGTTCGGGCGGTGTCACCACCGTCACCTCGAGCTGAGCGACCTGGCCGATACCCAGGGTTGGCGGTTCCAGAAGGGCCGTAATGCGGGACCGGGCTGGGGTGATGTAGAGCGTGGGTCTCGGCTCATCGCGGCAGGCGGACCAGACGAGCATCGGGGCCAGCAGCAACCCGATCGTGACCCTCCAGCGGGTCACGCGGTGACCGCGCTTCGGCGGCTCGCGCGCTCGCGAAAGAAACGTCCCAACGCTTGAAACGGGCTGTGATCGGTTCGCAGCCAGAGTATCTCGACCCCACCGTTGCGGAGCTCGGACTCGAGGCGCATGCGTCGGGCCGCGCAAGCCGCGCGATAACGCCCGCGTGCGAGCGCCGATCCCGTTCGCAACAGGAGATTCGCACCCGGGCGCTCAGGATCTTCGATCCTGACGCTGCCTACCGAAGGGAGCTCTTCTTCACGCGGATCGACCAGAACTGCTGCCACCACGTCGTGGCGCCGCGTCAACCGGACCAGTGCAGCTCGCAACGGCGCCGTCTGCGATGGCTCGGGCAGCGGGCTGCCATCGCGGAAATCCGAGAACAGCACGATGACCGCGCGCTGCCGGGTGGCGAGCTCGATCGAACGCAGCCCCGCAGCCAGATCGGTCCCGCCGCCGCTTGCACTCGCAGCCACGACGGCCGTGCGGATCAGACCCGCCGTATGACCGACGCCGCGTCCCACGGAAACCTCCGCTCGGATCTCTCGATCGAAGGCCATCAGACCGCTGCAGTCACCCCCTCGTCCCGCGGCCACAGCCATCAGCGCCAGGGCGTGGACCGCCGTCGCGGCCTTGGCACGGCCTGTGGTTCCGAAGCGCATCGACCCGGAGACGTCGAGTCCGAAGACGAGTGTCTGGTTGCGTTCCTCACGAAAGCGCTTGACGAATGGCTCGCCGCTGCGCGCCGTGGCGTTCCAATCGAGCGCTCTGACGTCGTCACCCGGAACGTAGGGGCGCGATTCCTCGAACTCGAGACCGCCGCCGCGAAAGGCGCTGACGAAGTTGCCAGCGAACAGGCCGGTCGCTTCTCGAAGGCTGCGCACGAGCAGCAGCCGAGCGGCCCGCGCGAGATCTTCCGACGAGATCTCGATCCGCAATTCAAGGAGCCTCGACGGCGGAAAGCACGGCCTCGATCACTGCCTCGGGTCGGATCCCATCCGCCTCGGCTTCATAGCTGACGACGATGCGATGCCTGAGTACGTCGTTGGCGACGCGTTTGATGTCGTGGGGAGTGGCGTAATTTCGTCGGTCGAGCAGCGCTCGCGCGCGGGCGGCTCTGACTAGGTACATCGAGCCGCGCGGTGACGCACCCAGGGTGACGCAGGGCCGGGACGAAGAACCGAGAGCTTCGATCGATGCCCCGGCGGCGGCCGGATCGCGTGTCGCGCGAGCCAGCCGCACCGCGTAGTCCCTTACCGGACGCGCAACATGTACTTCTGCGGCCGCCTCGCGCATGGCTTGAAAAGTCTTGTGGTCGATCACGGCGTTGATCCGGGGTGCGGGGGTCGCGTCTCGGCTGACGATCTCGAGTTCGTCCTCTTCTGCTGGATACGGAACCACGAGTTTCACGAGGAAGCGGTCGATCTGTGCCTCGGGCAGCGGATAGGTTCCCTCGAGTTCGACGGAATTTTGCGTCGCCATCACGAAGAACGGATCGGGGAGCGGGAAGGTCTCGTCTCCGATCGAGACCTGGCGCTCCTCCATGGCTTCGAGCAGTGCCGACTGAACCTTGGCCGGTGCGCGGTTGATTTCATCTGCCAACAGAATCGGGGCGAAGATCGGCCCTTTGCGCACCGTAAAGGTACGCGTGTCGGGTGCAAAGACCGGCGTACCGATCAGGTCGCTGGGCAGCAGGTCGGGAGTGAATTGGATGCGTCCGAAGCCGAGCCCCAGTGCCTGGGCAAGGGTTCTCACCGCGGTGGTCTTGGCGAGGCCTGGAACGCCCTCGACCAGCGCGTGCCCCCCGGAAAGTAGAGCGATCAACAGGCCGTCGATCAGGGCGCGCTGCCCGACGACCACGCGTCCTATCTCATCGGACAGCAGTTGCAGCCGCTTCTGGATCTCTTCCACTGGGTCGATTCCTATGCCGATGTTTTCTCGACGGCTTCTGGGGAGACTTCTGTGCAACTGAGCACGACCGAGCCGGCCGGGCCCTTGATCCGATGAACCGCGGTATCCGTGATCGACCCCACGATCATGCGGCCTCCAGGCCGGCGAAAAATTGCCGCAAGCTTCGTCGCCTCACCTCGTTCACGACCCTTCGGAGTTGCCATTGGGCAGTTCGCTCGCCGGCGGGACGGGGGGTTGTTGGGCCTCGGGTTTGATGATCGATCCGAGTGCGTGGATTCCACGCATGACGAACATCGGTACCCCTTGCAGGACTACGCTGGCCGGCCCGGCGGAGCGCGGCAGCAGAATGGACTTCACCACAGGCTCCTTCCAGGGCCCGGAAACCTGGAAATAGGCGGCCACGAGGTTCGCGTCGGTACCGAGCAGTAGACGGTTCAGGATAGGGATCTTCGCCAGCACGTGATCGAGCTTGCGAAACAGGAAGAGCGCAACCCGCCCGTCGATCTCCTTGGCTTTGCCGACGAGATCGATGTCTCCCGAAGCCACCACTCCAATTTCCGGCCCGTCGAGGGAGAACGTGTCGGTGTGCATCCCGCCGTTGGCGAATTCGAGGACGGTCTCAATCTGTTGAAAACGGAGCACATCTCTGCGGTCGAAATCCTCGAGGGCTTCGCTCGCCTCGGCGATGGCGATGACGGGGGGCGCGACCTTGCGGATCACTCCGTCGGTCGCGACCACTTCGAGCAGCCCGGTCAACTCCGGGAACAGCGAAGCGCCCGGCCGAACGATGCCCTCGAAGCTGCCGGCGAGATTCACACGCCCCAGTGCCTGTTTCGGTGGCAGCCCTACTAGCTTGGCGAGCGCTACGGCGTCGCCTCCCTTCAGTACGAAGCTCGCGCGAAACGGGACGGAGTCGGTCTCCGATAGATCGAGCAAGCCGTGCGCATCGACCTGGCCGGAAGGCTCGAGTTCGATGGCCAGATCGCGAATCCGCACCTCGCCGCCCGATGCCGCGAAGCGACCGTGCGCGTGGCGCTGACGCCAGCGCCCCCCGGAGATCGCCCCGACGCGGAATCGCCCGCTCGCCCAGACTTCCTCCGGTGCTTCGGATACCGGGGCAGGGGTTGGAGTCTGCGCGCGCAGGGCGACCGTCACGCGCTCGTGGGGCACGAACCTCCAATCGGCTCGGGCCTGAATCGGCACACCGGCCCAGCTGCCGCTGGCGGCCTCGATGTCAACTCCCTCCGCGCGGCTCTCGATGGCCAGCTGGAGCTCGCGAATTGGCCAGAGAAACATCGGGTGGTCCAAGTGATCGATGTCCAGGTTCAGGGTCGTCCCTACGTCCGCAGCCACGGAGTCGGGCCTCGGACGCAGGCTTTCCCACAGCGCGGCCAGTCCGGTCAGCGGTTCCGCGCCCGAGTGGAGCCGGCGGGCGGCCGCGTCGCCAGCGAAGAAGTTGGGGAAGCCATCGATCACCAGATCGAGCACGGGCAGGGGAGCGCCGTTGAGCGCCGCGGACGCCCCGCTGATTTCGACCCGTTGGCCCGCCCAGCGGAGGCGTCCGCTGAGGTCCTCGAGCCGATCCGATTCGCCCACCAACACGCTGGTGTCCGCGAGCTCGGCCTCGACCCGAAATCCCTGGGGCAAGCGTCGCGAGCGTCCCGCCAGGAAGTCCTGCCATCCCGAGAGCGTGGCGGCGCCTCCGGCACGCAGTGCGACGAGACGGCCCGACTCGAGGGGGGCCACGATCGCTTCTGCTTCCTCTCGCTCGATTTCGGGCAGCCAGCCGATCAGATGTCGGACCTGGGGCACCTGGACGTCGTCGAACTCCAGCGCCAGCTCTACCAACGAGCCGCTCTGGAGCGGGCGAGTGACGGTCCCTTCCATGAGGAGGGTCGTTTGTTGGGTCGCGATCCGGGCCTGGCGGACGGTTGCGCGTTGCGGCGTGATTTCGAGAGCAGCCTCGATGTCGACCCCAGGAAGGTCGATGAGGCGCGCTGCGCCCGATTCGCCCGCCTGGACCGCACTGCGGAGATTCTGGCAGTGCAGGTCGATCTCCAGCCGGCCGGTGCCCGGCTCGCTCGTCTCGTACACGATTTCGCCGCTCACGCTGCCCTCGAGCTGAGCCTCGGGTCGGAGCTCGCGCAGATAGTGGGCTCCGGCTCCCAACTCCAAGGAGTTCAGGCTGAGCGCAATCTGAATGCTCCCGTGGCGATCCCGCTGACCGCGCAGCTCGATCGTCCCGCGACCGCGCTCGGCCTGAACCAATTGCGCTCGCAGCACCAGCTCGCGGCTGCCCCGAAACCGGTGATGGACCAGCCGTCCTTTGATCTCTCGAAGCTCGAGTGAAGTCCGGCCGCTGGGCGGCCCGACGGACCCGAGCTCGATTCGCCCGTCTTGAGCCTCGAGGATCGTGGCGAGCGGCGGGCCTTCCAGCAGCGAGCGGACGGCAATCTCGAGTGCGATCAGCGGGCTTAGCAGCTCGTCGGGATGTGGGGCGGAGGGCTCCTCGGCGGCGTCGGTTTCTCCGGATCGATTCGCCTGGATCTGAGAGACCCTGATGTGAGCTCCGTCGATCAGCATGCGGCGCAGGCGCACCTCGCCGACCAGGAGCGACATGGCATCGATCGAACCCGAGAGTGTGCGGATGTCGAGGCCGGGTGCATTCAGACCCGGCCAGGCGCTGACCCCGTAGGCGTTGACGCGAACGAAGGTGCCCGGTGAGACGCTCAAGCCTGCAACCCGAACCGGGGTCGCGAATGCGGCCGAGAGGCGCTGTTCGAGCTCGAACTGCAGGCGTTGGGGTCCCAGGCGCCGCGCGACGATCAGACCGCCCAGGCTCGCCACCAGGAAGAGCCCCAGGAACAGGGCCGCCAGGCCGCGATACCGCCTCATAGCGCCCATCCGCTCGCCGGGGGGCGTAGCCCCCAGTGGGGAGAGGCGTTCCCCGCCCGGACGTTGCCGGTTCGAGTACCCAAGCTTGGATTCACGAGGGCATCGCCGTCATGCGTCTGGACCGCGCATCTGCAGGCGGCAGCTGGGATTGCGGACGCTGGTTGCTCGCTGAGCCTTTCCCGCCAAGGCCGCATTCCCACTAAAGAAATCCTGCGTTCGGTCGAAACGCCCACAAGTTGTTGACTCGAGTTGATGACTCGATTCCGAAAGTCTGAAGGGCTTCGAGATGCCGAGCGAGGAGTGCGCTGTGGAAGTTAATGAATCGCAACAGATTCGAAAGAATCGAGTCCGCGAGTTGCGCGAAAACCGTCTCATGACCCAGGCCCAGCTAGCTCGAAAGGCCAAGGTCGCCCTTCGCACGATTCACTCTGTCGAGAAGGGAATGAACTGTCGCATGGACACCAAGCGGAAGATCCTGCTTGCCCTCGGTCTGCGATTCGAGGACAAGGATCAGGTGTTTCCGTCGAATTACCCCAACAGCGAACCGCTGCCCGGCCGCTCGCCCTTCTGAGCCGAGCGCTGAACCGCGCGTCCACGACGCCCTGAAGCGTTTTCTCGCCGCGCACCCGCCAGCCCCAAATTCCTGAATCTTCACGGATTTCGGTACCATGGCAGTACCGTCGCCCGGGCCGAGCCGGAGCCCGCAGGAGGGCTCGCCATTCCGGACCGCGTCACGCTGCTGGCCGACGTCGCTGAGATCGTCTCGCGCTCGCACGATCTCAGCGAGACCCTGAACAACGTCGTCAGCCTCGTCGCCAAGCGCCTCGACGCCGACGTCTGCTCGCTCTACTTGGTCACCGCCAATCTCGCCGAGATCACGCTCGAGGCCACGATCGGTCTCAATCAGCAGTCCGTGGGTCGCGTATCGCTTCCCTTCGGGGAGGGATTGGTGGGGCTCGCCGCCAGTAGTGGAATGCCCGTTGTCGCTCTCCATGCGCGCGAACACCCCCAGTATAAGTACGTTCCCGAGACCGGAGAGGAGCGCTTCGAGTCGCTGATGGCCGTGCCGCTGATCGTCCGCAGCGGAACCATCGGGGTGCTCGCGGTACAGACGATCGTGCCGCGTGAATTCGATGCTCACGACGTCGAGCTCTTCAAGACCTGTGCCCAGCTGATCGCGCCGGTCGTGATCAACGCCCGGTTGCTGGCCTTGGTGGGGCTCTCCGAAGAGGAGAGCGCCCGCGTCAATGCCGAGCTCGCCCTTTCGGGGTTGAGGGTGCCGGGTGCCAGCTCGCGAGGCGCCGAGCCGAACGTCGAATTCCGGGGGATTCCCACGTCGCGGGGAATCGCAATTGGGACGATCCACCGACTCGAGTCTCCCTTGGACCTCGAACACCTCGACTACACGCCGAGTTCGAATCCAGAGCGGGAGGTTCAGGACCTGATGGACGCGATCCAAGAGGCCCGTCGCGAGCTCGATGGCATGCGTCAGGAGCTGGCCTCCAAGTTCGGACTCGATCTCGCGGCGGTCTTCCAGACCCACATCCAGATCCTCGAAGACAAGGGCTTCGTGGCGAAGCTCCGCGAGGAGGCGCTGGTTACGGGCAACGCCCTCGAGGCCCTCACCAACGTGCTCGCTGCCTATCGCAAGACCTTCGAGCGAATCGCGAATCCGTACTTTCGCGAGCGAGTGATCGACGTCGAGGATGTGGGTCAGCGGGTGATGGAGCGCCTGCTCGGGGAGCGACACCACGCCATTCCCATGACCGGTCCGGCGATCGTAGTGGCGGACCACATCATGCCCGGGATGTTCTCGCGGCTCGAAGTCGACAAGATCGCAGCGATCGTCTCCGAGCACGGTGGAGCCACTTCCCACGGCGCGATCTTCGCCCAGACACTCGAAATTCCCGCCGTGACCGGCATATCCGGGATTCTCGCGGCCGCGCGCTCCGGTGAGGCCGCAGTCGTCGACGGCGGCGACGGCCGAGTCTTCCTGTCTCCCGACGAAGGTTTGATCTCTGAGTTCGAGCGCGCCCAGCAGAAGCACACCGTCGCCATTCAACACATGGATGCTCTGAGAAATCGGCCAGCGGAGACTCGCGACGGGCGCGTGATCCAGCTGACCGCCAACGTCGGACTCGCGAGTGACGTGCGGCTGGTCGAGCAGCACGGCGCCGATGGAGTGGGTCTGTTTCGAACGGAGATGCTGGCTTTCGCCCACCGGGGATTTCCGGACGAGGAGGAACAGAAGCAGCTCTATGAACGCGTCGCCCAGGCGATGAATCCCCGCCCAGTGACGATTCGGACGCTCGATCTGGGGGGCGACAAGGAGCTACCCAACCTCGGCGTTCGGGAAGAAGAAAATCCTCAACTCGGCTGCCGGTCGATTCGGTTGAGCCTCGCCAACCGGGGCGTCTTCCTTGCACAGCTGCGCGCCATCTATCGCGCCAGCACGACGGGCAACGTCCGCTTGATGCTGCCGATGATTACCTCCTTGGATGAGGTGCGAAGCGCCAAGCAGTTGATCGATGAGGCCCGCAACGAGCTGGAGCGCGGCGGGGTCGACTTCGATCGAAACGTTCCGATCGGATTGATGATCGAGGTACCGTCGGCCGCGATTACTGCCGACGCGCTCGCACGCGAGTGTGATTTCTTCAGTATCGGCACCAACGACCTGACCCAGTACACGCTCGCGGTCGATCGGGGCAATGAGCAGGTGGCGCACATCTACGACCCTTTGCATCCCGCAGTGCTCGCGCTGATCGAAGCCACGGTCCGGGCGGCGGCGCGGGCGGGCATACCGGTCTCGGTGTGCGGAGAGATGGCGAGCAATCCGCTGGCGGTTCCGCTGCTCGTCGGGCTGGGGATTCGGGAGTTGTCGGGGGCTCCGAGCGCGGTTCCGGTGGTCAAGGAGATCGTTCGAGGACTCGAGTTCGGCAGCCTGGAGTCCGACGTGCGCAGGGCGCGGGAGGTTGGCACCGCGACGGAGGTTCACCAGATTGCAGCGGCTCGCCTGAGCGAGGCTGGCCTATTGGACCACCCCGACATCGGAAGCTGGCTGCGGACCCTCGTCGAGAAGCTGCCGCCGAGGAGCGAGTGAGTCCCGCCCTCGCTTAGGCGTCGGCCATTCGTCGACCCACCGAGGGCAGTGTGGTACCCATTTCGCTGCCCGATTCCCGCGCCCAGAGGCGCTCCGCCTCCAGCGCTCCGCCACAGCCGATCAAAGAAGAAGATGATGCCCGCGAGCCAGACTCTCCATGCCTATCTCGAGCTGACCAAGCCGCGGATTCTCCTCTTGGTGATCTTTACGGGGTTGCCGGTGCTGGCAATGGCCGAGGCGTGGCCGGGCCTGCCGTTCGTCGGAGCCACCCTCTTGGGAATCGCCCTGGCGGCCGGTGCTGCCAATGCACTCAATTGCTACCTGGAACGCGACCTGGATGCCCTGATGGAGCGCACCCGGGGCCGACCACTTCCCTCCCAGAGGATCTCGCCGCGGGCGGCTCTGGTGTTCGCGCTCACCCTGGGGATCGCTGCTATGGCGATCTTGGACGCCGTCGGCGGCCCGGTCACGGCTGCGCTCGGCCTGGCCAGCATCCTTTTCTACGTCTTTGTCTACACGGTCTGGGTCAAGCCGCGCAGCTCGCTCAACGCCGTCATCGGCGGCGCGGCAGGCGCGGCCGCTCCACTCATCGCCGACGCAGCGGTCGACGGGAGTGTCGGTGCCGCGGGTTGGCTGCTGTTTGCCATCGTCTTTCTCTGGCAGCCTCCGCACGTCTGGGCGATCGCGCTGTTTCGCAAGGATGACTACGAGCGCGCGGGGATTCCAATGCTCCCCAGCACAGCGGGCGATCAACCGACGCGCTGGCGCATGCTCTGGTACACGCTGGCCATGGTTCCCGTGACCCTGGCTCCGTGGCCCCTGGGGCTGCTCGGCTGGATCTACCTCGGCGCCGCCATTCCCCTGGACGCCTGGTTCGTATGGCTGGCCGTCCGCGTACTCCGCGAGCGCACGGAGGCGTCCGCTCGAAGGTTGTTCCACGCCTCGCTGGTCTTTCTGTTCGTGCTCTTCGCCGCCATGATCCTGGATCGAGTGGTGCTCGGCGCCCCCTGAGCGGGTCCCGGGGCGAGCTCCCTTAGCTCTTGTCGTCGGAGCCTGTCTTTCGGCGCGGCGGCGATGCGGATCGGTGCTTGAGGCGGAAGGGCGGATAGACGGGAACCTCGACCCGCAGCGTGCTTCCGTCGGGTCGTTCGAGTTCTCGGATCACCGTGCGGATGGGTTCGAGCCGCTCGCTTTCCACTTTGGTGGGAGTCGTCTCGAAGTTCTTTGCTGCTCCCTTGCTTCGCCGGGCCACGATCGGAACCTCCGTCTGCCTTGGTTTCGAGGCACGGGGCCGAGGACTCCCAGCCCCGATCTACGGATCGGCAGGAAGAGGGACTGAGCGCAGGGGAAAGTGTTTGCTGTGATGGCGAAAAGCGAAAATAAGACGAAAGTAAAACTCAAAACAAAACCCGCTCGGGAAGCGGGTCACCGTCGAAACAACCCGCAGATAATAGCACAGATCCTACAAGGTGCAATGCTCAATTCAAAAATCGTGATCTGAGGCGAAATTTGGAGCGGGAAGGCCGAATTATGGCTGCAGACGGCGCAAAATGATCGTGAGACGCCGTTCTGGATTGGTTCGAGATCGAAGCCGGTTTGGAAGTCAGGCGACGATGTTGACCAGCCTGCCCGGAACCACGATCACGCGCTTCGGAGTGCGGCCTTCGAGGTGACGCACCACGTTCGGGTTGCCCAGAGCCGCGCGCCGAATCGCTTCCTCGTCTGCGTCGGCGGCCACCTCGATCTCTGCGCGGCGCTTGCCGTCCACCTGGACGGCCAGGGTAATGACGCTGGTGGCGAGCATGGAGGTGTCGGGCTGCGGCCACGACACGGTGGCCAGGCTCGGTGCGTGCCCCAGTCGACCCCAGAGCTCCTCGGCGAGGTGGGGGGCGAAGGGCGACAGCAGCAGCGTAAAACCTTCCGCCACTTCGCGGGGCAGTGGCGCGTCGCGGGTGATGTCACGAACGAAGACCATGAGCTTCGAGATCGCGGTGTTCAACCGCATGGCCTCGATGTCTTCGGTCACGCCGACCATGGTTCTGGCGAGCAGACGCTGCTGGTCTGCGGTTCCCCGTCCAGGGGCCAGGACCGCCGGTCTTTCGCCCTCCGGAGTGTCTTCCACGATCAGCCGAAAGGTCCGCTGCAGGAAGCGGTGAACCCCGGGAATCGACTCGTCGGACCAGGGAGCGCCCTTGTCGAGGGGCCCCATGAACATCTCGTAGAGTCGCATCGAATCGGAACCGAAGCGTGCGATTACGTCGTCGGGGTTCACGACGTTGCCGCGGCTCTTCGACATCTTCTCGGTCACCTCTTCCAGGACGAGGCCTTCGATGTGAGGGTGAAGGGGTGTTCCGTCCTCGGCGCGGCGCACCTCGGAGCTCGAGACCCAGCGCGCCTTGAGCTCGACGCCACTCTCCTCGGCCACGATGGTGTCGCCCTCGGTTCGAACCGCAGAGGCGGGATAGACGTCTGGTCTGGTGTCCGGATCATCCGCCAGGTTGTCGTCGTAGTAGCGGTAGCTGTAGCCGAGAATCATGCCCGGGTTCAGCAGCTTCTGGAACGGCTCCTCGGTATGCACCAGGCCGAGGTCGTAGAGCACCTTGTGCCAGAAGCGGGAGTAGAGCAGGTGGAGCACAGCGTGCTCCGCTCCCCCCACGTAGAGATCCACCGGCATCCAGTAACGCTCGGCATCGGGAGACCAGGCGGCGTCTGGGTTCCGTGGATCGCAGAACCGCAGGTAGTACCAACAGCTCCCCGCCCACTGGGGCATCGTATTGACGTCGCGTCGAGCGGGTTCCCCCGTCTCTGGATCGGTGGTTTCCACCCAATCCGAAGCTCGCGCGAGCGGCGGCTCGCCGGAGGGGCGGTAATCCTCGAGTTCCGGCAGCAGGAGCGGTAGATCGCTCTCCGGCACCAGCGCCGTGGTCCCGTCCTGCCGGTGGATCACCGGGAAAGGCTCGCCCCAGTAGCGCTGGCGGCTGAAGAGCCAGTCGCGAAGCTTGTAGCTCACGGTGTGCTCGCCCTTGCCGTTTTCTTCCAGCCACTCGGTCATGCGCTTCTTGGCGTCTGGGGTGGGGAGTCCATCCAAGAACTCCGAATTCACGCCCACGCCATCTTCGATGAATGCGGCCTCGCTCAGGTCGCCGCCCGCGACGACCTCCAGGATTGGAAGTCCGAACATGTGGGCGAAGTCGTAGTCCCGGACGTCGTGCCCGGGAACCCCCATGACCCCGCCAGTTCCGTAGCTGGCTAGCACGTAGTCGCCCACCCAGATCGGCAAGCGCGCGCCTGTCACGGGGTGCTCGGCGCTGGCGCCGGTGAAGACCCCGGTCTTCTCTTTCGCGTCCGTCAGCCGCGCCCGCTCGCTGCGGCGGGCGGTGGCTTCGCGGTACTTCTCCACCGCGGGGCGCTGTTCCGGCGTGGTGATCTTTTCGACCAGCTCGTGCTCGGGAGCCAGCACCATATAGGTCGCTCCGAACAAGGTGTCGGGTCGGGTGGTGAAGACCTCGATTCGCTCGCTCGGATGGTCGGGCAGCTCGAAACGAATGCGTGTGCCCTCGGATCGACCCACCCAATCTCGCTGCATCTTCTTGATCGACTCGGGCCAGTCGAGCCCATCGAGATCGTCGATCAGCCGATCCGCGTAGGCGGTGATCCGCAGCATCCATTGACGCATGGCGACGCGTACCACCGGGTGCCCGCCCCGCTCGCTGCGACCGTCGATGACCTCCTCGTTCGCCAACACCGTCCCCAGAGCCGGGCACCAGTTGACGGGCACCTCAGCGAGGTAGGCGAGGTCGCGTTCGTAGAGCTTGCGGAAGATCGACTGGGTCCAGCGCATGTAGCCGGGATCGGTGGTGTCGATTTCGCGCGACCAGTCGTAGTCGGTTCCGAGCGCCTGGAACTGACGACGAAAGGTGTCGATGTTGCGCTGGGTGGTCTCCCGTGGATGAGTTCCAGTCTCGATCGCGTATTGCTCGGCGGGCAGGCCGAAGGCATCCCAACCCATCGGGTGGAGGACGTTGAAGCCCCGCATGCGCTTGTAGCGGGAGAGCACGTCGGTCGCGATGTAGCCCTTCGGATGGCCCACGTGCAGGCCGGCGCCCGATGGGTACGGGAACATGTCGAGCACGTAGAACTTGGGCTTCGTCGGATCGGGCTTCGCCGCGAACACGGCGTGCTCTCGCCAATAAGCCTGCCATTTCGGCTCGATCGTCTTGGGATCGTACGGCATGGGCAGGAAGGGTGGCGGTGTGTGGGCGGAGAGTCAACGAGGGTCGAGCGCGTTGCGGAGTCGTGGGTCGCGCCGCTGCTGGCCCGGCGTTACTCCTCTTCGTCTCGCAGACCCAGCTTCTTCTCCCGCTCCTTCTGAAGGCGGATCGCCTCCATTTGCTCCTCGCTGAGCAGCGCCGTCGCGACCTTGGGGCGCAGGATCGAGTAGAAGGTCGGCACGATCGTTAGCGCGCCGAGCATGTTGATCACCATCAGGATCACCAGCAACTGGGCCATCTCGGCCTGGAAGCGCAGATTCGAGAACATCCAGAGGAAGATCCCGCCGACGATCGTGGTCGCCGTGAAGGCCACCGCCATGCCCGTGGTGCGAACGGCTCGCCGAATCGCCTCGTCGATGTCGGCGGTGTCCACGACCTCCTGGCGTATTCGATCGACGATGTAGATCGCGTAGTCGACGCCGATTCCCACCCCGACCGACTGGACCGGAAGTGTGTTGATGTTGAGTCCGATGTTCCGAATCGACATGTAGGCCAGGGACATCATCGTCGCGGTCGAGATCTGCAGCAGGATGATCCCGCCGCTCGGCATCGATTGGTAGGTGACCGAGTGGAGCACGAAGATCACGAGGAAGATGAGCGTGATGTTCGCCACATGGCTGCGCTCGACCTCTTCGTTGATCGCTGCGAGGATTCCCATGCTGCCGCCGGCCATGACGAACTGGACGCCGCGGGTCCACGATTTGGTCGGCTGGTAGCTGGACACAGGATCGACGGCCTTCATGTCTGCGACGATCAGATCCGACGTGTTGACCGCGACGGCGCGGATGCCGAGCGCAGTGTCCTCCCACCAATAGTCGACGTCGTCGCTTCTCCAGGCCGCCAGGGTGTCGGGCCAGCTGAAGTACTCCTCCTCGTCCTCGGCGATCTCCAGCTGATCTGCGTAATCCTCGATGGCCGAGTCGCGAAACTCGGTAATCCATTCAGGCAAGCCATCGTCGGCGTTTTGCACGGGAGCGGCGTTGTAAGAACCGTCTTCCTGGCGGATCCGAGTGGTCAAGGAGTGGTGCCGGGGAGGAAGCAGCGGCCCGAACATGTAGTACCACATGTCCAACAGGTTGTTGCGGTCGAAGAATCCGACGTCGGGGCTGGCCTT
>CAXMOC010000237.1:0-1753 GCA_964194865.1 uncultured Opitutales bacterium
CGGAGCCCCTACGCGTGGCTGGCGCTGCACCGGCTGGGCCCAGCGCTACGGGGTCTGCCGGTCGAGATCGAATACATTCCGGTCTATCCGCCGGAGGAATTCCCCAATGATCCTGCGGCGGTACCCGCGAAGTTGGCCTACATCGCGCGAGACGCCGCCCGCACCGCAGAAGCGTACGGATTGACGGTCCGCTTCCCCGAGAGCCTGGATACCGACTGGGCCCGCCCCCACGCGGCGTTTCTCTATGCCGATTCCGAGGGCCGCGGGCCGGCCTTTGCGGTCGAGGTCTTCGCCGCACGCTTCTCGCGTGGGCTCGACGTGGGTGAAGATCAAACGCTGGCGAATGCTGCTGTGGCTTGCGGGCTCGACCCGACGAGCACCTTGAAGGCAGCGGCGTCCCCCGAAACCCAGCAACGGGTCATGGCCGGAATCGCCCGAGGACTCACCGAAGACGGACTCTTCGGCGTCCCCACCTTCGCATATCGCGGGGAGACCTTCTGGGGCAACGACCGGATCGAATGGTTGGTGCGAGCGATTCAGCGCGACGCGGGAATGGCGGTGCCCGATCTCGGATCTGACATCACGGCATCTCCGCACCTGGCGCAGACGCCCGCAGCCTGAACGGCTGGCAACGATGCGGCTCGGGCTCGCGAATTGATTCGCCACGCCCCACGCCGTCTTGGCCCAGATGGGGCCTCGCGAGTCTGTGGTAGGGAAATTCACAGGAGCGAGTTGTGATCTGGTTCGGTCAAAGGGTTGTCCTGGGAATCGCTGGGCTTTCCCTGCTGTGCGGCTGCACGGCTCTCTCGCCGACGCAATCAGGAGCGGCCGAATCGAGCGGCGAAACCCGACTTCTCGGCATCGATGACTACTTCGCGATTGGCGAGGTCGGAGAGCCGCGGATCTCGCCGGACGGTCGCTGGATCGCCTATACGGTCACGACCCACGATCTGGTAGAGGACGAATCCAGAACCCGAATCTGGATGGTGCCGGCCGCGGGGGGCGACGCGATCCCCCTATCGGCCGAGGGCGAGAGCTCGTCCTCTCCCCGCTGGAGCCCCGACGGGAAGTACCTGGGATTTCTGACCGCCCGGGACGCTGACGCGAAGGCGGGCAAGAGCCAGGTCTGGAGCCTGTATCGCGAAGGCGGCGAGGCCGTTCAGCTCACCGACGTGCTTCAGGGGGTGGAAGCCTTCGAGTGGTCGCCCGACAGCAAGCGGCTACTGCTGGTCGTGCAGGACCCAAAGCCCGAGCTGCTCGAAGCCAAGGCCGCCAAAGAGAAGGGCGAGGTGTACGAGGAGAAGACGCCACCGCCTTGGGTGATTACACGTCGGCAATTCAAGACGGACTATGTGGGTTACCTCGATAGTCGCCGCAATCACGTCTACGTCTTCGATCTGGCCAGCAAACAGACGAATCAGATTACGTCGGGCGACTTCGACGACGCCCAGCCGGCGTGGTCGCCGGACGGCACGCGGGTGGCCTTCGTCAGCAACCGCACGGAAGACCCGGACGCCAACTACAACACCGACATCTGGGTGGTCCGGGCCGACAACGAGGATCGGGGAGCCCAGCTCACGCAGGTCACCACCAATCCCGCGCCAGATACAAGGCCCAGCTGGAGCCCGGACGGCCAGCGGATCGCGCACCTCGCGAACAGCGGGAAGAAAGCTTATTACGCCTACAACACCAACCATCTGGCGGTCTCTGCGTCGGATGGCGGCAATTCGAAGCTGCTGACCCAGAAGCTCGA
>CAXMOC010000238.1:0-9595 GCA_964194865.1 uncultured Opitutales bacterium
CATCCGCATGCGCGACGTTCCGAGCCATTGCACCGCCGCCGGATCGCCTGCCCGTCTGATCAAACGCGGCGAAGAGCGCCTCGACGAAGACCTCCCCCGCACCGAACTCTCCCCGCAGTCGCTCCCCCTCGCGGAGTGATGGCCGTCTGAACTTGGCGCGGCGCCCGAGTTCGGTGCGGCGATTGCGAGGCTGTTGCTAGGGGTCGGAGCCGATGGGCCCGTGTTTCAGACATGCTCGCCGCAGCGCCCGAGCTCGGTACGGCGATTGCGAGGTTGGTTGCTAGGGGTCGGAGCCCTGGGCCCCAGCGGGCACGATCTACGCGCTACCTCGGTGGTACTCGCTGGGCGGCACGGTCTGCGCGCTACCTCGGTGGTTATAGCTGGGCTACATACGGCCACATGTCCGTCACAAGACTTCGCGCCCTCCTCGATGAGCCGGGGCTCGTGGTGATGCCCTGTTGCTTCGATGCGCTCTCCGCCCGGTTGATCGAGCGCGCCGGGTTTCCACTCACGTTCATGAGCGGCTTCGCGGTCTCGGCCACTCGTCTCGCAGCGCCCGACACGGGGCTGATCTCGTACGGTGAGATGCTCGATCAGGGGCGAAACATCTGTGCCGCGGTCTCCATTCCGGTGATCGGTGACGCCGACACCGGCTACGGCAACCCGGTCAATGTCAAGCGCACCATCGATGGCTATGCGCGCGCGGGCTTCGCCTGCGCGATGATCGAAGATCAGCTCGCTCCGAAGCGCTGCGGTCACACGCGCGGCAAGCAGGTGGTGGACCGCGACGAGGCGACCGCGCGTATTCGGGCGGCATTAGACGCGCGCGACGAGGGGTCAGAGATCCTCGTCATGGCCCGCACGGACGCGCGGGCTGCGCTGGGACTCGCCGAAGCCATCTGGCGTGCTCGGGCCTTTGCAGAGCTCGGGGCCGACATCATCTTCGTCGAGGCGCCGGTCTCGGAATCCGAACTCGAGCAGATCGCTGCCGAGGTTCCGGGTCCCCTGATGGCCAACCTGGTGGAGGGGGGCGATACACCGCTGCTTCCGCCGAAACGCCTGGAGGAGATCGGCTACAAGATCGCCGCGTATCCGCTCACGCTGCTCAAGGCGGCGACCCAGGGAATGCTCGACGCACTGGCCTCGCTCCAGCGCGGCTCGTCACCCGATCGGCTGGTCGACTTTGCGCGGCTTCGAAGCATCGTGGGTTTCGATGACTATGACGCGGAGTGCGCGCGCTACCGAGACGGCTGAGGTCGCGGCTTCCGCCGCTAGCGCCGACGCGGACGCCATTGGTAGACCGCGAGGGCAACCCGGTCGGCAGCGTCGAAGGAAACGCCCTCCCTCTCCAGCAGCTGACGCTGAATCGCGTCACCGCCCGGCTCGGCGCGCTGGCTGACGAGGCCGCGGGAATTGATCACTCGATGCCACGGCACCGCGCGATCGCTTGGGAGGGAATGCAGCGCGTATCCCACCTGGCGGGCGTGCCCGCCCAGCCCGGCCAGGCTCGCCACCTGCCCGTAGGTGGCGACGCGACCTTTGGGAATGCGGCGGACGACGGCGTAGATCCGGGCGTAGCTGTTGTCTCGGCTCTCCACGCGCACAGTTTCGCGCAGCCAGGAGTTCGACCCAATAGTGCGCGGGCGGCGCTCCCCGGACGAGCAGTTCCCCAGCACCTCTCGCTCGCGCCGGCTGCGCGGCGTATCCTCGCGGCGCGCTGAATCCGACCAGGGAGACCACCGATGCCCGATCCCGTGCTGCTCGTCGAGAGCGATGGCGGCGTCGCCACGCTCACGCTGAACCGTCCAGCGGCACTCAACGCGCTCTCGCGAGAACTGCGCACGGCCGTCGCGCACGCGTTTCGCAAGCTCGAGTCAGACGGCCAGACCCGCGTCGTCATCCTCACCGGAGCGGGCCGGGGGTTCTGCGCCGGTCTCGACCTCAAGGAGCTCGGAGGGGAGACCCAGCCGACCGGCGAAGTCGTCTCGGACGCGGAGATGCTCGCCTCGATCGAAGAGTTCGGCGGTCCGATCATCGGTGCGATCAACGGCTACGCGGTCACCGGTGGATTCGAGATCGCCTTGGCGTGCGATCTTCTCATCGCCTCCAGCGAGGCCAGCTTCGCAGACACGCATGCCCGGGTGGGCATCCTGCCCGGTTGGGGCTTGAGCCAGAAGCTTCCGCGTCTGATCGGGATCCAGCGAGCCAAGGAGCTCTCCTTTACGGGCAACTACCTCTCCGCCCAGAAGGCGGAGCAGTGGGGTCTCGTCAATCGCGTGGTGGCGCCCGACCAGCTCCTGTCCACCTGTCGCGCACTGGCCGACGACATGCTCGGGTGTGTTCCCGAGGTACTCCGCGGTTACAAGAAAGTGATCGGAGAAGGCTACGCGACGACCCTCGACGAAGGGCTGGCACTCGAAGGCCAGAGCGCCCGGAAGCAGTTCCGCGGCGTGAACCCGGAGACGCTCGCTCAGCGTCGCAAAGGCATCCAGGCACGGGGCCGCGCCCAGGAGGACGCTTGACGGGATCCAAGGGGCAAGCACTGCGGTGAAAGGGATCGTCCTCTACGGCCCGAGCTTCGCGCCGTACACCGAGAAGGTTCGCCGGGCTCTGCTGCTCAAGGGGCTGGAGTTCGAGTTCCGCGAGCCCGCTGGGCCCGAGGACTACGCGCGCTGGAGCCCCAAAACCGGCCTGCTACCCGTGCTCCAGCTCGACGGCGAGAAGATTCCGGATTCGACGGACATCCTCTTCCGCCTGGACGAACTCTATCCCGATCCTCCTCTGCTCTCGCCAGACGCCCGGATCGCCGGCCAACAGCGGCAGCTCGAAGACTGGGCGGACGAAAATCTGAGCTGGTTCTTCAATAAATGGCGTCGCTCACGGCCCGACGAAGCGGCCTCCGAGGCCCCCACGGGCCTGCGCTTCCTCTGGGCTTGGCTGCGCGCCGGCACCTGGGAGCGACCCGAAATCTCGATCGTTCGGGATCTGGCGGCCAGACTCGACGACCTGGTCGGATTTCTCGGCGCGCGCTCCTTCTTCTATTCGGAACGGCTCAGCATGGCCGACCTCAGCGTCTACTCGATGCTGATCACGATGCAGCGCAACTTCATTCCGGGTTCGGCCGAGCTGCTAGCGGGAAGGCCCGGGCTGGTCGATTTCATGCACCGGGTAGAGGACGAGACCGAGGGTTGATTCCGACCTCCACGGTCTTGCCTAGTGGAGGTAACCGAGTGCCCGCAGCCGCTCGGCTTCTTCGGTCGTGAGCTCGACCGGCTCACCGCGCGGACCGTCGCCGAGCCTTTGCAGCAACAGCTCCCTGAGTTGGGCGGAGGTGGCCGGGTCGCGCTCGGCGAGATTCGTCTGTTCGCCGGGATCCAGCTCGAGATCGTAGAGCTCTTGCTCTCCGGTCAAGCGGTTGTAGTGGAGCTTGAAGCGACCGCGCCGCGCCGCCAGCACGACATCGCTCGCGGCGGCCTCGGAGAAGATCGTTCGGTCGCGGAGGCGGGCAATGCTCTCTGCCTCGTGGCCGCCGGTCTGGGACTCCGGCTTCCACAGCGCCGAGAGGTCCAGACCATCCGCCCTCGCCGGGGCCGGCTCACCCAGCGCGGCCAGAACCGTCGGGACAACGTCCACCAGCGACACCGGCGTCGCAATCCGGCGGCCCGCCGGAATTCCCGGCCCGCGCAAGATCAGCGGGACGCGCATCACCTCCTGATAGTGAGTCCGACTGTGGAGCACGCTGCCGTGCTCCAGAAACTGTTCACCGTGATCGGCAGTCAAGATGACGAGGGTCTGGTCGAGCAGACCCTCCAAGCGGAGAAACTCGATCAGCCTGCCCACCTCCGCGTCGGTCTGGCGCACTCCCGCATCGTAGAGATCCACCAGATGGCGAATGTCGTCTGTGTCGAAGTCGACGCGATGCGTGGTGGCGTCGGCCTCGGCCACGATCGGACCCTTCGCCCAGGACCGACACGATTCGCGGTTTGGATCGGATTGGCAGCTGGCGATGAACTGGGGTGAGAGGAGATACAGGTAGAGCTGGCCACTGCTGCCGTCGGCCGGACCGTCATAGGGCGAGACAAATTGGCGTTCGTAACGCGGCAGCGCCGCGTAGCGGCTGTGAACGTCGTAGTAGTGCACGAAGAGGAAGACCCGCTGGCCGCGCAGCTCTTCGAGCCAGCCGATCGCCTGGTCGGTGACCCAGGTAGAGGGGCCGACGCGCTCCTCGTTCTCCTTCACGTACATGAACTTCTCGAAGCCCCGAGTCAGACCAAACTGCTCGCTGAGATGGAGGGTGTTGACGACGGCCGCAGTCGCATAGCCGTTGCCAGCGAGCCGAGCGGCCAGGGTCGGGAGGCTCACATCCAGTGCGGTTTCCCAGTCGGTCGCACCGTGCCGGTTCGGATAGAGACCCGTGAGCATCGAGGCGTGGGAGGGAAGTGTCCAGGGCGAAGTCGTACTCGCGTCTTCGAACACGGCCCCCTCCCGCCCGAGGGAGTCGATCGCTGGCGAGGTGGGCCGATCGTAGCCGTAGATGCCCAGGTGATCGGGGCGCAGGGTGTCGAGCGAGATGAGCAGGACGATCCTGGGTCGGTCGGCCGCTGGACGCGCACTCGGCGTGTTGGTTGTCGGCTCCGGGACGGAATCCGCTCCACAACCCAGCGGGATGGCGAGTGCGAAGCTCGCGAGCAGCTGTCTCAGGAGGGCGCGGAAACTCCGGGGATGGGAGTCGGAATCTCGCAGTGGTATTCCCTCCGGGTCGCGGGGAGATCTCGGTCTTTCGAGCGCGAAGACGTCTAGCCGCGGAGTTTCCACGGCAGATCATCCAGAACTCTGCATTATGGCAGATCCCGAACGCGTAGATCGACCCCGACCGCCGTGTTCGTTGAGTCGCCGCGATGCAACGCGCTCGTCGCTCGTCTACCGAACGCTATGTTTCCTCGCGACGTGAAGCGCGAGGAGAAGGCGCGGAGAATCCAAACCGTTCTCGATGAACTCTATCCCGAGCTCATCGCTCCGCTCCATTACGAAGATCCCTACACACTCTTGATAGCAGTACTGCTATCCGCGCAATGCACTGACGTCCGGGTCAACCAGGTGACTCCCGAACTGTTCGCTCGCGCATCGACGCCAGAAGAAATGCTGAAGCTCTCGGTCGCCGAGATCCGCGCCATCATCCGGCCTTGCGGCCTATCCCCATCGAAATCCAGAGCGATCGCGGAGCTCTCGCGGGTGCTCGTTTCGGAATTCAGCAGCCGTGTCCCCGAAACCTTCGAAGAGCTGGAGAGTCTGCGCGGCGTGGGCCACAAGACGGCAGGCGTGGTGATGGTGCAGGCCTTTGGCCACCCGGCCTTTCCAGTAGACACCCATGTCCACCGCCTGGCGGGGCGCTGGGGGCTATCCCGGGCGAACAACGTCGTGCAGACCGAGCGCGATCTGAAGCAGCTCTTCGCTCCCGAGAGTTGGGGGCGCGTCCACCTCCAGATGATCTACTTCGGCCGCGAGTATTGTCCGGCCCGCAGTCACGACCTTTCGGAGTGCCCGATCTGCAGTTGGGCGGCCTCCAAGGCGCGAGTCGCCAGGGAGCGACGCGGCTGAGCTGAGGCGCGCCGCCTGCTTCAGGTCCCGATGCGACGGACCCGCACCAGGGACCCCTCCAGATCGCGCTGCCTGGAAAGGTCGATGCTCCCTTCGATCGCCCACAGCTCTTCGCCCTCGGGGTCCAGCAACACCTGTGAGACGTCCCAGCTTCTGGGGCCGGAAGCCTTCAGCAGCGTGCGCCTGGAGTTACGCGCATCGGGCGTGAAGACGAGCCGCTCGTACTCCTCGAAGAAGGGCGCCATCGCTCGCTCGAAGCGATCCGCGTCCCACGGATCCTCCGGATCCTGGTACACGCACAGAGCGGCCGCTTCGAAGTCGTGGATGGCCAGGGCGTGCACGAGTGCGTGAAGCTCCGATCGAGCCCGCGCCGCCAGCAGCTTCGGGTGTTGGGCGAGATCGAAAGGGGCCGGGTCGACGTCGGGCGCCGCTTCAGAGGTTTCCGGAGCCATGAGCCTCTCCCAGGCATCGGCCAAGCTCGAGTCGACCCGCTGGATCATGCCGCGAAAGAACGCGATCGCGTCGTAGACCGCGTCGGTCTTGGCGGCGTCCGGAACCGTTTTCGAGAGGGTGCTCAGCACCTGGTTGAGATAGCGCAGCAACAGACCCTCGCTCCGCGCCAGCGCGTACTCCCGCGTGTAATCCTCGAAGCTGCGAAACCCCTCGAACATTTCGCGCGCGATCGATTTCGGGCGGATGCTCTGTTCGCCGAACCACGGATGAGTCTGCGAAAAGACTTCGAAGGCAGAGTAGATGAACTCCGCGTCGGGTTTGGGGTAGGTGACCTTGTCGAGCTTCGCGATGCGCTCCTCGTAGGGCACGCGCTTCGCCTTGAGCTTCGCGACCAGGTCGCGTCTGAGTTTGCGCACCTGCGCGTAGAGGATTGCCCGTGGATCGTCGAGAATCGATTCGACCAGCGTCAGAAGTTCGAAGGCGTAGGTCGGCGAATCCCGATCCAGCACCGCCAACGCGTCGACCAGAAACAGGGACAGCGTCTGGTGCAGCGAAAAGTGGAGCTGCAGATCCTCGGCCACCCGGGGATGTGGGCGGCCGCCCTCCCCAGCGACCACCTCGATGATTCCAGCCCGGCGCAGGGAGCGAAACAACATCGCGGCTCGCCGCCGCAACCGGGCCTTCGAGCCCACCCCCTCGTGAGACCGGTCGATCAATTCGATCAGGGCGCGATAGCCGCCTCCGGGGCTCTCGCGTTGCAGCACGCTCACGACCGTGCCGTGATCGACGCCAAACTGCGAGATCAAGGTCTCGGGAGGTCGGTGGATCAACTTCTCGAAGGTGTCTCGATTCCAGGGAACCAGACCGCTGGGAGGCGGCTTCTTCTTGGCGGGCTTGCGCTTGCGGCCCGAGGCCGCCGATCGAGCCTGGGCGCGCTTGTTCTCGATCACGTAGTCGGGCGCCTGGCAGACGACGGCGCCGCGATCGTCGAACCCCTTGCGTCCCGCCCGCCCGGCAATCTGTTTGAATTCCCTGGCACGCAGAATCCCCACCTTCTCACCATCGAACTTGCACAGCTGCGAGAAGAGCACCGTACGAATCGGAATGTTGACACCCACCCCGAGCGTGTCGGTACCGCAGATGACCTTGAGCAGGCTCTTCTGTGCCAGCTGCTCGACCAACAGCCGGTATTTGGGAAGCAGGCCCGCGTGGTGCACGCCGATTCCGTGGCGCAGAAAGCGTTGGATCTCCTTCCCGTAGGGAGAGTCGAAGCGAAAGCCAGCCAGTGCAGCGGCGAGCCGCTCCCGTTCATCGCGCGTGCAGACCCGCGCACTCGTCAGACCCTGGGCCTGCTCGGCACATTGTCGCTGGGTGAAGTTGACCACGTAAATCGGAGCGAGCGAGCGGTCGAGCAGGTCTTCCACGGTCCGATGCAGAGGCGTCTCGCAGTACTCGAAATCGAGGGGCACCGGACGTTGATCGGAATAGACGTTCGCCACCTCTCTTCCCGAAAGTGCGCGCAGCCGCTCTTCGATGGCTGCGGTATTGCCGAGAGTGGCCGACATCATGAGGAAGACGCTTTCTCTCAGCAGCAGCAGCGGAATCTGCCAGGCAGCTCCCCGATCGCGGTCCCCGTAGTAGTGAAACTCGTCGAGAACGACGTAGCGGATCGGCAAGCGTTCCCCTTGCCGCAGGGCCATGTTGGCCAACACCTCGGTCGTGCAGCAGATGATCGGCGCATCGGGGTTGATGCTGGCGTCGCCGGTCAGCATCCCCACGCGCTCGGCGCCGAAGACGTTGCAGAAGTCGAAGAACTTCTCGCTCGCCAGCGCCTTGATCGGACTGGTGTAGAAAGAGCGCTCGCCCTCGCACAGCGCTTTGAAGTGGAGCGCCATGGCCACGAGCGACTTGCCAGATCCGGTGGGAGTCCCCAGAACTACGTGGCGGCCGGCCATCAACTCCACGAAGGCGTCGTTTTGGTGCGTGTAGGGCTCGAGCCCCGAGTCGCCCAGCCAATCGATGAATCGGTCGAGGATTTCTCCGCTATCGGTCGAACCGTCAGGCGGAATGCGAGTGAAAAGCGGCAGCGGGTCTCCGCCGGAGGTGCGGTTGGAGTCGGGGCCGGACATGCCGAAGCACTCTAGGCCACTCGAGACTCCTTGCCGCGACGCGGCGCATCGGTAGAGTCGCGTCTCGCGATGGGCTTCGAGAGTTGGCACGCCTTCTATCAGAGCGATCTTCAATCGGTCTACGCCCTGTTGGTGCTGCCCGGACTCTTTCTCCTCTACCTCCTGGGAACGGGTCGCTGGCGCGCCTCGGACTCCGAGCAAAGCGACGAACGCTTTCTGCGGCTCTACTGCCTGGCCTTTGCGTTCGCAACGTTGCTGGATCCGATCGCCACCGGACCGATCGCGAAAGCGGTGGGGGGAACCTTTCCGACGGCCGCTGGGCTGCTCTTCGTTCTGCTCGGTGACTTTCGCGTCTTCCTGCTGCTGTTCGGCTTATGTGGCGGAGATCGGAATCAACGCCGCGTCTGGGGCGAGGCATTGCTCTGGACACCCGTCGTCGCGGTCAGTGCCTTCGCGTTGGCCGCCGCCTTGGACCTGGCTCTGGGACCGCAGCCACCCCGGTTGCTCTGGCTGATTCACGAGCTGCTCTTCGTGGCGATGGCGTGTTGGCTGCGCGGCCGCGTTATCCCCGCCCGCACGCTGGCCGATCCGGAGCGTCGGGGGGCGTTGCAGCGGATCGCGGGCTTCGTGGTCGTCTACTACGGGCTGTGGGCGACCGCGGACGTGTTGATCCTCTTTGGGGGGTTCGACTGGGGCTACCTGTTGCGCGCAATTCCCAATCAGCTCTACTACGCGGTCTGGATTCCCTTCGTCTACTTCACCCTCTCGACGCGGACGTCGGCGGAGCCGGGATCCCGTTTCAGCTCCTTCATCGCGCGAAAGTAGGCGAGCAGGGCATCCAGCTGAGCTTCCGACAGGTGGGGATGCGGCGGCATGCTCGTGTAGCGAAACGACTGGGGCTCGCGGATGAACGCCTTGATCTGCAGTGCGGGCCGATACTCCACGATGCTGCGCGGCACGTTGAGGTCGGGACCCACTGCGCCCCCCTCACCATTGATGGCGTGACAGGCGATGCACTCGGCCCGAAAGATCCCGAAGCCCTCTCGCGCGGGCGAGTCCACCGCTGATCCGCTCGGAATCGTATGCGGATACTCCGACTCGAAGGGGGCGATCTCGATCGTCGCCAGCTGATAGGGCCAGGGGTAGCGATGGAGCTGATTCTGGTGCGGCTGGCTCCACACCAGGTAGAAGGGGCCGGGGTCGAGCTGGCGCCGATCGATTGGCTCCCATTGAGGAGGGTCTTCGGCACCGCCGCGCGCCGCATCGGCAAAGGCCAGGTGGCCACCGGCCTCCGCCAGCCGCGCGCCCGATACCGGCTGGGTGTAACCGTCGCGGGCGCGCAGAAAGAAGTTCTGATTCGAACCGGGCTCTGGTGCCTGACCGAATCCGAGGGCCAGGACCCGGTCGAGCGGACA
>CAXMOC010000239.1:0-30420 GCA_964194865.1 uncultured Opitutales bacterium
GGCGAGTTCCACCAACTGAGCCATGTCCAGATAGGCGCGAGCTCCCCGGCCCTCCAGCAGCACGGATTCATCGACCTTTGACCTGTGCAGGGAACGCGTGTCTTCTTCGGAATAGACGCCGACGCTGGAGATTCCGAGTTCCGCCGCAGCACGAGCGATGCGAATGGCAATCTCGCCTCGATTCGCAATGAGTAGTCTCTTCACGGCGCGGGTCCGCTCCCCTCAGAATGAAAGACCGTCGTCACACGACTCCAGGTCGGCACTGTAGGCCTCTGGGATCGCGAACTTCCCTCAGGATACATCATGCAGGCTCTGGAGTTGACGCCGAGGTTCTACCTGCGATGGGGCTCGTTAGGCGAAGACGTCGCGACGGTCGTATCCACGCTCACGAGCTAGAGCACGCGCCTTCGCCCTCGTGATCGACGCGATAGGTGATATTGGAGTGTCCGCCGGCGATTGGGGTGAAGCGCAGCGGGGGTCGCACGCTCGGCACGTGGGCCTCGAACCAGCGCGTAACCGGCTCGGCGTGAATTCCCTCGACGTCGCTCGTGCTACCGCTCCTCCCCCGAAAGAGATACTAGCGAGGCCCGCATCATTCGCTCCGGCGAGGAGAGGCCTCGCTGGACATACATGTCGCCTTGGGTCTTGATCTTGGGGCAAACGGCCTCGCAGTTGCTCGGTGACTGGCGCCGGGTGCTGCCCGTCAACGTGTCTGGAGTGATCGCAATTCGATCCCGGCCGCGCGCGCCGATCCCGAACCCTCCGGTTTCGTGGTATAGAAAGGGTGGGAGTTGGCGGCGCCGACGGGCCGCCCGGAGGAACGCCCCATGGCCATGAACGTCCAGACCATCCCCACCCTCTCTGACCGGACCAACCAGATTCGGCTGCTCACTGCCGAGATCATCAACAAAGAGATCCTGCCCAACGAGAACAAGCTCTGGGCGTTCCGGCAAGACGGCGCGGTCGACGAGAAGACTAGGAAGACGGCTCGCGAGCTTCGGGTCAGCATCCAGGAGAACGTGAAGCAGGCGGGCCTCTGGGCACCGCACCTTCCCGAAGAGTATGGCGGCTGCGATCTCGGCTTCCTCGACCAGGCCTACATGAACGAGGTGCTGGCCTACAGCATGGGCGCAGCGTCGCTCTTCGGTGTGGTCGCTCCGAACTCGGGCAACCAGAAGATCCTCCTCAAGTACGGAACGGAAGAGCAGCGAAAGAAGTGGCTGGTCCCGCTCACCGAGGGGAAGATGCAGTCCGGCTTCTCGATGACGGAGCCCGACAACGCCGGCTCGGACCCCCGCTCGATCAAGACCACGGCACGCCGCGAGGGCAACGAGTGGGTGATCAACGGCCACAAGTGGTTTACCTCGAACGGGTTTGCGGCGGACTTCCTGATCGTCATGTGCCGGACCGATGACGCCGATGGGCCCGCGGAGCAGAACGGCAAGATGACCCAGATCATCGTTCCCACGGATACCCCGGGTCTGAACATCGTCCGCGGCGTCTCCGTTTGGGGCCGCACGAGTGACCACTGCGAGATCCTCTACGAAGACTGTCGGGTGCCGCTCGAGAATCAGCTGGGGCAGACCGGCTCGGGCCACGCAGCCGCGCAGGACCGGTTGGGAGCCGGCCGCGTCTACCACTGCATGAACTCGATCGGCCAGATGTGGCGCGCCTTCGATTTGATGGTCGAGCGCGCGGCAACGCGAGAGGTCCACGGCGGATTGCTTCGCGACAAACAGTTCATTCAGGGCTTCATCGCCGACTCGTACATCGATCTGCAGGCGGCCCGTCTGATGACGATCCACACCGCAGAGCGGATGGAGGCGGGCGGTGATGCGCGCACCGACATCTCGGCCATCAAGATCTTCGTGCCCGCCGCCTACACGCGCGTGGTCGATCGTGCGATCCAGGTCTGGGGGGCGGCCGGGGTCTCGGGAGATCTGCCGCTCGCCGCCATGTACCAGGGGGCGCGCACGCTCCGCATCGCCGACGGTCCGGACGAGGTCCACAAGATCCTGATCGCCAAGAACATCCTCAAGCGCCACGCGAGCGGGGTGGGCTGGGATTTCGGCAACTAGAGTCCATCTCAGGAACCACGGGCCTGAACATCTTCCGTTGCTAGCGGTCGACTGCGATCGGCTTCGGCCCACCCAACAGCATTGACGTGGGCAACTTCGCGAAGCTCCGCGGAGACGCCGCGCTCGCTGTCTACATCGACCTGAAGAGTCCCTACGCGTACATCGCCATCGATCCGACTCGTGCGATGGCGGCGTCGCTGGGTGTCGCGATCGATTGGCGACCCTTCACCCTCGACATTCCGAGCTACATGGGCTCGGCCACGCTCGACGAGCGGGGCCGGGTGGCGAGCGCCCGTCGGACCCCCCAGCAGTGGACGGGCGTGAAGTACGCCTATCGCGACGCTCGTCGCTACGCAACGCTGACCGGAAAGACGGTCCGCGGGACCGTGAAGATCTGGGACTCGAGCATGGCCGGCATCGCCATGCTGTGGGCGAAGCAGCAGGGCGCCGAGCAGTTCGACCGCTTCATCGACACCGCCTACCCGACCTTCTGGCGCCGCGAGCTGGACATCGAGGACGTGGACGTCCTGCAGTCCACGTTGCTGCAGGCGGAGCTGGCCGTCGACGGCTTTCGCTCCTTCGTCGAAGGTCCCGGCCGCGTTGCTCACGACGAG
The DNA here is from genome assembly GCA_964194865.1 of uncultured Opitutales bacterium. Classification (GTDB taxonomy): domain Bacteria; phylum Myxococcota_A; class UBA9160; order UBA9160; family SMWR01; genus CAXMOC01. The sequence continues at coordinate 2,693 of CAXMOC010000239.1, forward strand.
CTGAATCGGGCGGCGTTCGACGTCGGCGTCTTCGGAGTTCCGACCTATCTCGTCGAAGACGAGATGTGGTTCGGCCGGGAGCATCTGCCGCGGATCGCCTGGCTGCTCGGCGGCCGTAAGGGGCCAGCGCCGCAGGTCGCGAACCGGAGCTTTGCCGCGTGACGACGGGGGCCGACATCGCTGGCGCCCGGCTCAGCGTTCTGTTGGACGTCCGACACCCGTTCGCGTACCTCGCGCTGCATCCGACGGTCGCCCTCGCCGAGCGGTTGGGGGTTGCGGTCAATTGGCTCCCCACCAGCGTCCCGGCGCTGAGGCGGCCGAGCGAACCGGGAGAAGCCGACGACCGCGGGATCCGTCACCGCCGCCATCGCGCGCAGGCGATTGCGCGCGAGATCGAGACCTACGCTGCCGCCCAGGGCCTCGTCGTGCGCGAGTGCTACCGCAGCGGCAGCTGCGCGGCTGCGGCGCTGGGCTGGCTGTGGACGCGAGACCGAAATCCCGATCGACTGCCGTCGTACCTGGCGGAGCTGTTCCGTTCGTACTGGGCGGTGGAGCTCGATCCCGCCGATCTCGAGGACGTGGCAGCGTTGGTCGAGGCCCCGGTGGCCTTCCGCCGCTGGTGCGCGAACGGCGGCCCGACCACGGCGTCCGCAATCGAGGACGAGCTGCGCGAGCGCGGGCTCTACGGCACGCCTGCGTTCCTGGTGGAGGACGAGGTCTTCTACGGTCGCCAGCACCTGCCGATGATCCGCTGGATTCTCGAGGGTCGATCCGGCGCCGTCCCGATCTGATCGTCGTGTCGGCGACGGTCGGCGCCACCTACAAACCCGCGTGTGAACGTTGCCGCAGATCGCTCCGAGATCGTCGCGTTCTGCGACTGCTCCTCGAAAGAGCCGTCGTTGTGATCGACTATTCGAGGCTTTCCGGCTCAGCTCGGTCCGCGCACCCACTCCGACGCAACCTAAACCCCTTACCTCCTCGCATACCTACGTTTTTGGTTGCCGCGCCATGGCGCCCGTCTAACCGCAAGTCTCCAGCAAGAATCATCACAACGCGACCGGGCTTGCGAATGCACCCATCAATGTTGTCTAATGGAGTCAGCGTCGTGTGGCGGGGCGGCTACCGTAGGCTCGCGGATTCGTTGGATTGGGTAATTCGATGCACAGCTGGTTTCTCGCTGCCCTGATGGTGTTGCTGCTCACCGCGCCGGCCGGCGCCGTCATCACGGAGCAGGAGCCCGCCAACGACGCCGTCGCAACGGCCCCCTTCGTGATCGTCAAGTTCGGATCCGTCACCACCAGCGGTGGTGAGCTCGGGCTCACCGCAGGCGACATCGACTTTCTGGGAATTCCCGCGCTGGCCGTGGGGGACATCGTCACGATGTCGACCACGCCGCTGGACGATTCAAACTTCGAGGATCCCGACACGGTCATGGGGCTGTTCGACAGCGCCAACGCGCCTAATACGATGATCCTCTGCAGGAATGACGACGCCCCCAACGACGGCAGCGAGTTCCCGCCCGGCTTGGGGTCCTTGTGCCGCTTCCAGATCACGACGTCCGGCGACTACTATGCGGGAGTGACGGGCTTCGACGACGTTGGGGTCCCCTTCGATGGCAACCACACCGAAAACGGTGACTACGTGGTGAGCATCACCATCATCTCCGCTGGACCGACGCCGACACCCACGCCTACTCCCACACCCACGCCTACTCCCACACCCACAGCTACGCCGTCACCGACGCCGACCCCCGAGCCTGGGCTGATGTTGCAACTCGTCTCAGGGGGGCTCGGTCTGGCCTGGCTGCACCGCCGCCGAACACAGCGCAGAGGCACAACCGCCTGAGGTGACGATCTGGATCCTCGAAGGTGAGGGTCTAAGAGGTCGTATCGCGGTGACGGCGAATCAATCCCCGCGTTCCCCGCTGTGGCACCAGTGGCCTAACCTACGAGAATTGGACTGAATACGAGTCCAATCAGAAGGAGAGAGAAGTGAAGAAGTTCATGTTCCTCATGTACGGATTCGAAAAGCCCACCCCAGAGATCATGAAGGCCTGGGGCACCTGGTTCGAGTCAATCTCCGACAGGACGGTTGATCAAGGTGGTTTTCACGGCGGCGCGCGAGAGATCTCCGCCTCTGGAACCAAGGACCTCCCAATGGGAATGGAGTCCATCACCGGATACACGATTATCGAAGCCGAGAGCCTCGATGAGGCGGAGAAGTTCGCTTCCGACAACCCCTATATCGCGAGCATTCGGGTCTACGAGGTCATGGGGATGTAGTGCCGGACTCACAAGGCGAGAGTCGACGGGGTCACGCCGAAGGTACATCGGGCACGATTCTGAACATGTTCAGGCAACCTGAAGTTGTTAAAATTTGGCCGCAGATCGGGGCTGTCTGACGCCCTGTACCGACAACCCGCCAACCCTGAAGGGGGAATCGAAATGAGCAGCGCAACGGTTGAGCTCGATCCGCGGGGCCAGGGCCCCGACGCACCCTGGCATCTCTCCGGCAGCCGCAAGCCTGTCTTCGAGGAATCGACTGTCACCGACCTCGAGGTCAAGGGGGAGATCCCGCGCGAGCTCAACGGGCGCTACTTCCGCAACACCGCCAATCCCCAGACCGGCTACACCGAGCACTGGTTCATCGGAGACGGCATGATCCACGGTGTCGAGCTCAAGGACGGTAAGGCGAACTGGTACCGGAATCGGTGGGTGCGCACGCCGATGTTTGCTCACCCGGGTGAGGACCGGCTCAGCCTGGCACTCGATACCGAGAAGTTCACCTTCGATCACTCAGTCTCGGCGGCCAACACTCACATCGTCGGCCACGGCGGGAGGATTCTGGCGCTGGAGGAGGGATCGTTCCCCTACGAGCTGACAAAGGAGCTCGATACGATCGGGACGCACACCTTCGGCGACAAGCTCAAGGGCCCCTTTACCGCGCACCCGAAGTTCTGCCCCGATACCGGCGAGATGCTGGCATTCGGCTACAACGCGGTCCCGCCGTACCTCACCTATCTGCGGGTCGATGGTCAGGGCAACCTGGTTCAATCCACAGAGATCACGGTGACCGGACCGACGATGATGCACGACTTCGCGGTCAGCCGGAACCACGCCATCTTCATGGACCTGCCCGCGATCTTCGACATGGAGCTCGCCATGAAGGGTGGCATGCCGATCCGCTGGAGCGACGACTATCCGGCTCGCTTCGGTGTGATGCCGCGCGAGGGAAGCGACGACCAGGTCAAATGGTTCGATGTCGCCCCCTGCTACTGCTTCCACACCCTGAACGCCCACGAGGACGGCGACGAGGTGGTGGTCTATGGCATGCGAGTGCCGGAGATCTGGCGCGACTCGTCCGCGATGGACATGAGCGCGCAGCCGGCGCCGCAGGACATGCCTCGTCTCTACGAATGGCGACTCAACCTGACCTCGGGCTCGGTGAAGGAGCGCTATCTCGACGATGACGCGGCCGAGTTCCCCCGCATCCCTCCCTCGCAGCAGGGACACCCGCTTCGCTTCGGTTACGCGCTGGGCGGCGACCCCGACAGCGGCGGCATGGGGGGCCAGGTCAACAAGTACGACCTCCGCAACGGCGCGACCAAGGAAGTCCACAAGTTCCCGACGGGCCACGAGCCCGGTGAATCGGTCTTCGTACCCCGCGAAGGTGGCGCTTCCGAGGATGACGGGTACCTCATGACCTTCGTCTGGAACCCAGTGACGGACGCCAGCTACATGGTGATCCTCGACGCCGCCAACGTGTCGGCGGAACCGCTCGCGGAGATCCACATCCCGCGACGGGTCGTCTCCGGATTCCACTCGAGCTGGATCCCCGACCGCGCCTAACGGCCAGATCAGGGCCCCAAAGATCCCGGACCGCCAGGCCTCGCTAGGCAGGGGATTGGCGTCGGTCGACGTTCGCGATCCAGCCCCGAAGCTCTGCGCCTAAGGCTGAGGCCACGACGATCTTCTCGGGCGCGACAGGCGCGCCTTCGATGCGCTGGAGTCGAAGCGCCTCTGATGCCGCGGTGCCGGGCAGCCACGCTCCGAAGAAGAAGCCCTGCCCGCAGAGCGACTCGATCAGTGACGCCGCGCGCGGGTCCGAGACCGGCACGTCGGCATAGGTCACGGGTCCGCAGTGGCGCAGCTCTGTGGCGAGCAGCGCGTGCGCGTCCTCGCCACCCTCCCAGGCGATCGAGCCGAAACGGAAGGTCGAGACCCCACCGGCGGAGTCGTGACGTACGGCGGCGGCGAAGGGCTCTCCCGGGGCCTGTGCGGCCGGCTCGATGATGCGTTCGAGACCAAGCGCCGCTCGCAGGGTCTCTACGCGCGCTGCGTAGCGGGGCGACGGGTGGACGACCAACGGTGGGAGCTCGCCGAACGCCTGGTAGTACACCACCGCGCCGATCCGCGCCGAGCCAAAATCATGATCGATGCCGCGGTAGTCGGTTCCCGCCGCTACGTGGCCGAGCAGCACCCCCGTCGCGATGCCGCCGGAGGCGACGATGGGCCGCTGGGTGCGGTCGTGCGTCCCGGTGGCGATGTGACGCGCACCGACGATTCCACGCTCGCGGAAGCCAGCCGCCAGGACGCCCCCGATGCGGCGCAGCAGCCCGAGGCCGCGGTGGTCCGGATCGACGAACCCACCCATGGTCTCGCCCACCGCGTCGCCGGGGATCGGGATGCGGGCCCCGATGTGTCCGACCACCCGGCCGCCGTGCGCCACCGCCACGCCGGAGAGGAGCCGGCCGCCGACGAGCTGACGCCGAACCGACTCGGGGTCGTAGAAGTCGGCATCGGGATAGGACTCGCCGTAGCAGCGACGCACGCAGTCGATCAGGGAATCGATGTCGGACTCTTCGAGCCTGCGTACGTTCACCTGTTCAACGTTTCGCTCGACCACACTGCTAGGGTAGACGATCTCCTCGGCGATCCGCGTTCGACGCACGCCGCAAAAATACGGGCTGATCGAGCGGGTGCACCGCTAGGCTCGAGGAACGCTGGGCGGTAGCCCCGGACCGATTCATCGATTCACCGATTGACGATTGGAGGTAGGTTTGGCTGCAGATCAGAGTTTCCTCGAGCGCGAAGGCGAGCAGTTCCGTCCGACGGATCGCGCGCGAGGCCCCTGGGGAGAGGAGACGATGCACGGGCGCATCATTGCCGGGTTGTTCGCGCGCTGTTTCGAGAAGCAATACGGTGACGACGCCTTCCAGTTCGCGCGCCTGACCGTCGACCTCTTTCGCATGCCCACCATGAACCCGGTTCAGATCACGACCGAGCGGGTCCGCGGAGGCCGCAGGATTCAGGTGACACACGGCGTGGCGACGAGTGAAGGGAGAGAGATCGCTCGCGCGACCGCCGTGCAGCTGCGTCGGAGTGAGGTACCTCCGGGAAGCGTTTGGCAGCCCAAGCCCTGGGATGCGCCGCCACCGAGTGCGCTCGAGGCGAACGCGGCCACCGGTAGCTGGACGCCGATCTGGGAGACACGCTCGATCGGCGGCGGCGAGTTCATCGGACCGGGGCCGAAGCAGATGTGGATCCGGGAGACTTATGCGCTGGTAGCCGGCGAGGCCCTGACGCCGTTCGTTCGGGTGGCGGTTTGCGCCGACATCGCGAGCCCGCTCTCGATGTCGGGCGACGCGGGCCTTCAATACGTGAACGCCGACATCGGCCTCTACCTCCACCGGCTGCCGGTGGGGGAGTGGATTGGCTGGGAGGTGTGGGACCACGGTAGTGCCGCCGGCGTCGGCCAAGGCGAGTGCCGGATCTACGACGAGGAAGGGCCGATCGGCAGGAGCACGGTGTGCGCCGTCGCGAACCCGAGAAGCCCCGCCTAGATGCGCTTGCGGCGCGGCGTTACTCAAAACTGACTTGCGGGATCTGAGGCCGGGACGCTTTATCCGCTACGCTGGGCGCGAATGAAGATTCTCCGCATCTACACGGGCGCCGACGGCGAGTCCCACTTCGAAGACATCGAGGTCCCCCTCATTGATCGGGGCATGATCGGTGCGATTTCGAAGCTGCAGGACGCAACGGGGATCGCCTTTCGTCGGACGGGCGGCGATTACGACTACGATTTCCACAATGCGCCCCGGCGCCAGTACGTGATCAACCTGGACGCTGCGGTGGAGCTCGAGACCGGTGATGGGACCAAGCGCGTGCTGGAGGCGGGTGAGGTTCTGCTCGCCGAGGACACGACCGGTCGCGGTCACCGCAGCCGTGCGGTGAGCGATAAGCCCCGGCACACGATTTTCGTCACGCTCGACTAACCACGGTTTCTGCTTCGCGGAACCTTTGCGGCGTCGGATGACCCAGTCGGGCGATCCTCCTAAGCCGCTTCCCAGTGCGCCAGCAATGCCTCGGCTGCCACCTGGCTGCCTCCGAACATCCACCAGTGCCCTTGGCCGGCGAGCACCACCGTCTTGGCGCCCACACCGTCGGCGACGGCGGTACACACTTCGAGGGTACCGGCGTAGGGATCCGCGCTCGGGATGATCGCGAGCCCCGGCCGCTTCTCTGTAGTGCGCAGCCGCGCTCCCAGTGCGGCCATCGCGGGTTGCTTGGCGGAGCGATAGAGCGCCAGGATGCAGCGCCCCATCTCGTCGTTCTGCTCCGCGGCGATTTCCTCCGCGACGTCTTGCCGGATGCCCAAGGATGCCCAGGTTTCAGCGCGCTGCTCGACCGGCATCTCGAACATCGCCGCGATGGTCTGTTCTCCGACCTCGGGTGTCTGCCACGCCAGCGCTGCATCGTGCCAGACGTAGTCGGGATGCACGAGTCCTGCACAGTCGGCCGCCCACGATCGGAGCAGGTCAGGGCGCTCTGCGAGGACTCCGTAGACGTGGCCCGCGCCCCAGTCGTGTCCTACGAGATCGACGCCAGCTCCGAGGCTCTGGATCTCGTGAATCAGCCAGTCGCGATACCCGACCTGGGTCGGCTCGAAGCCAACGGGCACCGCGGCGCCGAACCCAGGCGGGGAAAGGGCCACGATATCGTCGACACCTCGGTCCTTCAGGTCATCGAAAAGCGCCCGCCAGATGGCGCTGGTCTCGGGATTGCCGTGGACGAACACCTTGGGCATCTGGATTCTCCATCTGGACTGCTGCCTGTCCCGGGTTGCTTAGCGGTTCGCCCCTTGGCCCAGGCTAGGCGACGCGGCGATTCGCCAGCGGATTGCTGAAGCAGAGGGCCCCATCTTCCACGGGTTCCTGGCGGATCATCTTCTTATCAGCGGCGTAGCTCTGCGTGTTCAGCCACGGGGCGTGATCGCCCTGGCTGGGAAAGAGGTGCATCCTGCGCTGCATGTAGCCCGACGAAAAAGCCTCGATCCATGGGCGCCTGGGCATCTCGCGCTCTCCCGCGCGCAGCCTCGGTGTGCATTGCCGCACGCCGAGATCGTCCATGCGGTTGAGCAGGCGGCACGTGTACTCGGCCGTCAGGTCGGCGCGCAGCGTCCAGGAAGCGTTGATGTAGCCGAAGGTCTGGACCAGGTTGGGAACGTCCGAGTACATCATCCCCTTGTAGGTGAAGGTATCCGCGAAATCGATCGGTTCGCCGTCGACGCAGAACTCCACGCCTCCAAGGAGTTTGAGGTTGAGCCCTGTGGCGACGACAATGACGTCGGCTTCGAGCTCCTCGCCCGACTGGAGCCGGACTCCCTTTTCGGTGATGCGGTCGATCTGCTCAGTCACGACCGACGTCTTCCCCGAATTGATCGCTTCGTAGAGGTCGCCGTTCCGGAGCAGGCACAGCCGCTGGTCCCACGGGTTGTAGCGGGGCGTGAAGTGCTTCTCGACGTCGTAGTCGGGCCCGAGGTTCTTTCGAACCCGGCTGAGTAAGAAGTCCTTCACCTTTTCCGGCGCGGTTCGGGTGCGCTCGTACATGATGCGCTGCAACTCGACGTTCTTGAAGCGGGTGATGTTGTAGGCCAGCATTTCCGGCAGGAACTTGCGCAGCATGTTCGCGATCACGTCCTTTTCGGGGCGCGAAACCACGTAGCTGGGCGAGCGCTGCAATAGGGTGATGTGCGCGGCGTCCGGCGCCATTGCGGGAACGAGGGTCATCGCCGTGGCGCCGCTTCCGATCACGACCACGCGCTTGCCCGTATAGTCGAGGTCTTCGGGCCAGAACTGGGGGTGGAACATCAGCCCCGCAAAGTCCTCTTCGCCCCGGAAGCGCGGCCGGTAGGGCTCCTCGTAGCTGTAGTAGCCACTGCACATCAGGAGGAAGTTGCAACTGATGGGCTCCGCTTCGCTGTCACCGTCCGTGCACCTCACGTCGAGCATCCAACGCGCGTCGTCGCTCGACCAGGTCGCGCTCTCGAGCCGTCGGTTGAAGTGAATGTGCTTCCGGATGTCGTTCTCGTCGGCGGTATCGTTGACGTACGCGAGGATCGATGGTCCGTCGGCGATCGCCTCGGCGGCTTGCCACGGCTTGAAGTTGTAGCCGAGGGTGTGCATGTCGCTGTCCGAGCGAATGCCGGGGTAGCGGTAGAGATCCCAAGTGCCGCCGATAGCCCCGCGGCCCTCTAGAATCGCGTAGGACTTCTCCGGGCAGCGCTTCTGCAGGTGGTACGCCGCGCCAATTCCCGAGAGCCCCGCTCCCACGATCATCACGTCGAAGTGAGTCATCGCTACCCTGTGTTTCGATCTGTTACCGCATCCATTGCGAGATCGTCGAGTCTAGCGAGCTGCATGTACCACATCGTATCGCTCTCCATGATCGAAGGGATGAGCTGGCTCTACTCGCTCGAATCCCTTGATTCCGGTACCTTGGGGGCATCGGAGCTGGATTTGACTCCCCCTTCGGCCACCATTTCTTTTCTCGGGGCTCTTCGATGACGGCACGCCTGGTCGAGCTTGCGCGACGCATCCAGGGGCGCGCGTGGAATCTGCCGGGAACGGACAAGACCTGGGTCCTCCGGGCCATGAGGGAGCAGCAGCTCTTCCGACTCGAGGTCTCCAAGGCGCAGGTTGTCGGAACCCGCTAGCGGTATTTCGCGCACCCTGTCGGAGCTCTCTGGGGCCGGTGTCGCATATGTGATTGTCGGCGTCGGTGGGATCAACTTCTATGCGCGTACGCCAGCCCAGGCGTTCGCGACTCTCGATCTCGACGCCCTCCTCGAACCGACCTTCGAGAACCTCCGAAACGCGCTGCGGGTGCTGAAAGAACTCGGATACAAATTCGAAGCAGCTGGCGAACCCTTTCTCGATCACCAAGACGAAGCCGTCCTTCGAGAGGTCGTCCGAATCGGCGCGAGTCTGAACGCACTCCATCCAGAGGTAGGTGAGCTCGATCTCCTGCTTTCGGTCTCGGGTTTTTCCTACTCCGAGCTAGCGGCCGACGCCGTGGAGTTCCGAGTGGCCAAAGTTGGGGTGCATGTAGGAGCGCTCGAGAAACTTCTGCGATCCAAGCAGGCCAGCGGCCGCCCGAAGGATCTCGAATTCCTCCGTGCCTTCGAGGCAAGGGCGTCCGAATACGACGACGATTCCTGAGCCCCTGCGGGCCCGGTTTCGATTCCCGCCGCCTCCACCCTTTGTCCGATAGAGCTGGTGGCAGAGTGATCGTCGGGCGTTGTTCGAAGACACGCATCTACCGTCCCACCGGTGTATGGTGGCGCCATGGCCAGCCAGCGGTCTTCCGAAGGCCAGACCACGATGCGCCATCTCCTGCACGAGATGCGCACGCCCCTGGGTCAGATCATCGGCTACAGCGAGATGCTCCAGGAGGAGATGGAGGATCGGGGTCAAGCGGATCTGGTTCCGGACACTCAGAAGATCCAGGCGGCCGCTCGCAACCTGCTGCAGCTCTTGGAAGATGTGTTCCAGACCGGCCCCCCGGCCCTGACACCTCCTGAGGCGAGCGAGGACGGTGTGCGGGTGGGCGACACGGAGGCCACTCCCCGCGCCGAGCCGACACGCCGCGCCGCGGGCGGGCGTCTGCTTCTGGTTGACGACGAGGCCGACAATCGGGACCTCCTCGCCCGCCGTCTGGCAAGGGCCGGGTATGAAGTCAGCGCTGTTGAGGATGGCAGCCGCGCGCTGCGCGCCATCGAATCAGAAGAATTCGATCTCGTGCTGCTGGACGTGTTGATGCCGGGCCTTTCCGGGTTCGACGTGCTCGAGTCGATCCGGCGCACGTATACGGTCACCGACCTGCCGGTCGTCATGGCGACGGCGCTCGCCGGAAGCCAAGACACCGTGGAGGCACTCCGCGCTGGAGCCAACGATTATGTAACGAAGCCCTTTGACATGCCGGTGGTGTTGGCGCGTGTGGAGACCCAGTTGGCGCTCAAGCGGGCTGCGAAGGAGATCGCGGCGCTGGCCCAGCAGCTCGAAATTCGCAATGCGTTCATCCGCCGCGCCTTCGGCCGTTACGTCTCCGACGAAGTCGTAGACACCCTGCTCGAAAACCCCGGCGGTCTCGAGCTGCGGGGCGAGAAGCGCCGCGTGACCATCCTGATGAGTGACTTGCGCGGATTCACCACCTTGACAGAGAGCTTGGCTCCTGCGCAGGTAGTCTCGCTGCTGAATGGATACCTGGGCAGGATGGCCGAGGTCATCCAGTCGCATGGCGGGACGATCGACGAGTTTCTCGGCGACGCCATCCTGGCGTTCTTCGGTGCGCCCGCGTCTCGCGACGACGACGCCGAGCGCGCCGTCGCGGCAGGAGTTGCCATGCAGCTCGCCATGCGCGACGTCAATCGAGCCAACCGCGAGGCCGGTCTGCCCGACGTCGAAATGGGAATCGGAATCGCCACCGGCGACGTGATCGTCGGCAACATCGGTTCCGAGAAGCGGACCAAGTACGGCGCTGTGGGCAGCCCCGTCAACCTCGCAGGCCGAATCGAGTCCTACACCTTGGGCGGGGAGGTGCTGGTCTGCGAGGAAACCTTCGCTGCGGTCGAGAGGATCGTGAGCGCTGAGCTGCCGCGGGAAGTCCATCCCAAGGGCTTCGAGATGCCGATCCGAGTCCGCGGCGTACGCGGGGTAGGGGGGGAACACAACCTCGAGCTTCCGGACCTCGCAGCGGATTGGAAGGAGTTGGTGGACGAGGTGCCGGTGCGCTTCGCCCTGCTCGAAGGCAAGCAGGTGTCCGAGTCCGCGCACAGCGGCAGCTTCTGTGCCCTCTCGCAAACGAGTGCCCGGATGCGCTCGGGGGACGCGCTGCCCGAGCTTGCCGACCTGCGGATCGAGATCCTCGACGATTCTGGCGCAGCGTTTTCCGGCGCGTTCTACGCCAAGGTGGTTCGAGCCGCACCCGGTCTCGAGGGGGTGTGCGTGGTGCGCTTCACGTCGCGCTCTCCGGCGCTCGAGCGGATCCTCGCGGCGGCCTCGGGCGTTTCATGAGCCCCGTCGAGCAGAGCGTTTCCTCCGAGAGCTACGCGGAGTTCAGCCGCTCCTTCATCGTGCGCCGTTGGGGCGTCCTGGCCATCGTCAGCATCGTCGCGTGGTCGACCTACCTGGCCCGCGACATCGCCACATTCGGCTGGGATTCTGGGCCAGCGACCTACCGAATGCTGGGTGCGTTGATCCTGGTCGCGACCGTGCTCGTCCACCGCACCCAGCTCGTCCGCAGGCATTTGGATCCCGTGCTGGTCATCAGCATGTGCTCGATGACCTTCACAGGGCTCTCCGCCAACGTGGAGTCGCACATTCTGCGCGGAGCGGACACCTTTGCGCAGTTCGATGAGGGGCGCTTCGCGATCGCGTTGATCTTCGTCTTTGCGGCCGTCATCGTGCCCGCGCGCTGGCCGGTGCACGTGGTGATCCAGGCCGTGACCGTTGGCTTCTTCGGCCTGAACTGGGACATCTTCGCCACCCTCGGTGAGCAGGATCGCCTAGCGCCAGGTCTTCAGAGCCTCTTCTGGCTCTGTTTCGTCTGCAACCTCTCCATCTTTCTCTACTCGCGGGTTCAGCGCTCGGAGTTCGAGGCCCGGCGGCAGCTCGAGCAGGTCTCGAGTGAGCGCAAAGCACAGCTGGACGCGCTCGAGGGAGTGGGGATCTCGGCCACTTCGACGGACCCGGCCCAGCAGGCGCGTTCAGCCCTGGACGAGATGATTCGCGCGCTCGGCATCGACCGCGCCTGGCTCTACCTGCGCGATGCCGAGGGGCGCTCGCGTTTCCAGGTGGGGCGCGACGCAGAGTGCCGCGATCTGGCCGAGCCCGGTACAGACACCACCGACCGCATCGAGCTTCCGCTTCGCATGCGCGGTGATGAGGTCGGCACCATCTTGCTCGCGAAGACCGCCGGAACGGGTCGGGCGGTGGTCACCGACGACGATTTCCTGCGCGCGTTGGCGAGCCACGTGGCCATCGCGCTCGAAACCGTGCGTTCGACCGAAGATCTGCGCATCGCCCGCGACCGTGCACTCGACGCCGGTCGAGCCAAGGACACCTTTCTCCAGACCATGAGCCACGAGCTGCGCACACCGCTCAACGCCATGATCGGCTACAGCGAGATGCTCCAGGAGGACCTGTCCGAAGCGGGCGATGCCGAGCGCGCGGCCGACGCGGGAAAGATCCAGCTCGCTGCGGCTCACCTGCTGGAAATCATCGCCGACATTCTCGAGCTGACGAAGCTGGAGGGAGACCGCCACGCCACGAGCGCTCGGGCGTTCCCGGTGGCAGACCTGGTTTCGAGCCTCGAGGAGGCGGGACGTCCGCTGGCGGAGCGGAGACAGAACCTGCTCGAGTTCGTTACGGCCGACGGCGTCGGCTCCATGCGCGCGGATCGCGCCCGGGTGGAGACGATCTTGCACAAGCTGCTCGAGAACGCCTGTAAGTTCACCCGGCAGGGCAAGGTCGTCTGCGAGGTGAGCCGCGAAACCGTCGAGGGAGTGGAGTCTCTGCGATTCCGGATCAGTGATACGGGCATCGGAATGAACAAGGAGCAGCTCGCGCGCTGCTTCGATCCCTTCTACCAGGCGGATTCCTCAGCCACTCGGGAGTACGGGGGCACGGGTCTCGGGCTGAGCACGGCACATCGCATCTGCGAGATGCTCGGGGGCCGGCTCACGGCAACCAGCGTGCCGGGGCAGGGTGCCGTCTTCGAGTTGCTCTTACCGGCCGGCTAGTGGCGATCCCGCTCGACGGGATCTTCCACGTCGTCGGCTAACCCACCTTGGGTCAGCCTCCTAGCCGTTCAGCAGCTTCTCCATCTTCTCGAGCAGCCGCGGCAGCTCCACGGGCTTGGTGTCGAAGTCGTTGCACCCGGCCTCGAGTGCCTTCTCGCGGTCGCCGGCCATGGCGTGGGCGGTGAGCGCGATCACTGGAATGGACTGCGTGTTCGGGTCCTTGCGCAGCTCCCGGGTCGCGTCCCAGCCGTGCAGCACGGGGAGACTCATGTCCATCAGGATGAGGTCGGGACTCTCGGAGCGAGCCTTGGCGACTCCCTCAGCGCCGTCCACGGCGATTACGACCTCGTAGCCGCGCTTGCTGAGACGGCGCGACAGCATGTCGCGGTTCATCTCGTTGTCTTCGACCAGAAGCACCTTGGGCATGCCTTCGCGTTCCTCCGCGTCCGTCAGTTCGATGTGTCAGCTCGCGCGCCTACCAGCGTGCGGATCTCCGCCAGTAGATCTTCACGGCTGTAGCTCCCCTTCTGGAGGATCTTCGACACCCGGCCTTCGAGCCGCGTGCGCTCCTCCGCCGTGAGGTCCTTGGCCGTGATCACCAGCACCGGGATCGAGCGCCAGCGCTCCTTCTCGCGGAGCTTCGCGACGAACTCGAAGCCGTCCATTTCCGGCATCATCAGATCCAGCAGGATCAACTGCGGTGGTGTCTCGGCCAGACGCTCGAGGGCGGCACGGCCGTTCTCGGCTTCCGCCACACGCCAGCCGGCCCGCTCCAGGCCGCGACGCAGTACTTCGCGAGCCTGGGGTTCGTCGTCCACCACCAGCGCCAGCTGGTCTCCGTCCTCATCGGTGTAGCGGCGCAAAACGGCGCCAAGGCGATCCCAGTCGACCGGCTTGGTCAGGTACTCCGAGGCACCCAGCGCGGAGCCCAGGTTCCGGTCGTCGGTCATGGAGATCAGGATCACCGGGATGTCGGCGAGCGCGGGATCGGCCTTCAGCTCGGCGAGCACAGCCCAGCCGTCCATGTGCGGCATGATGACGTCGAGGGTGATGATGTCGGGGCGGCGCTCGCGGGCCAGGCGCAGGCCCTCTTCACCGCCCGAGGCGGCTAGCACACCGAATCCCTCGCTGGCGAGGTAGCGGCCCACCAGGTCCCGCGCTGCCGGGTCGTCGTCGATCACCAGGACGCTTGTGGCTGCCTCGGCCGTGTCATGGGGGGTGGCCGCCGCGTGCTCCTCCGCGGGTTCGGGAGCCCGGGCCGGAAGCTCGACTTCGAAGGACGAACCTTTCCCCGGTTCGCTCTCGGCTCCGATCGAGCCCCCGAGCAACCCACAGAAACTCTTGGTGATGGCCAGGCCCAGGCCGGTGCCGCCGTACTCTCGGGTCGTCGACGAGTCTGCCTGGCTGAATTCATCGAAGACCCGCGCGAGCTGTTCCGGCTTCATACCAATTCCAGTGTCAGTGATCCGAAACCGGAGCCAGTCTTGCTCGTCTCGCCGGGCGCGTTCCGCCTCGAACCGGATGGTCCCGCCCTCGGTGAACTTGCTGGCGTTGCTCAGCAGGTTGAAGAGGATCTGACGCAGCTTGGTGGCGTCGCTGCGCATCTCGCCGAGCGCCTCGAGCCCGGCCACCTCGAGAGTGTTCTCGTTCTTGCGCACCAGGGGCTGGAGGGTGCCTTCGACGCCGCGCACCAGTTCAGCGACATCGAATTCTTCGAGGTAGACGTCCATCTTGCCAGACTCGATCTTCGCCAGGTCGAGCACGCCGTTGATCAGCTCCAGCAGGTAGCGCCCGGAGCCCATGATCTTGCCGAGGTCGGGCGCATAGGCCTCGTTGCCGTCGTCCCGGACCTCCTCTTGAAGCATCTCGCTGTAACCGATGATGGCGTTGAGGGGCGTGCGCAGCTCGTGGCTCATGTTGGCCAGGAACTGGCTCTTGGTCCGGTTCGCCTCCTGGGCCTCGGTGCGAGACTTCTCGGCCTGGGTGAGGAGCCGCGCGTTCTTCACCGCCGTCGCCAGTGTGGTGACGTAGCGCTGGATGGTTTCGATATCGTGCTCGCTGAGCTCGAAGGGTTCCCGTGTGTTGGAGACGAAGAGCGCACCGATCACGCTGTCCTCGATCTCGAGCGGGCAGAGCAGCAGCCCGTGCATTGGATTGCTCTCGTAGATTGCGCGGTCGTGCGGGCTCAGCCCTGCCACCTGCTCGGATCCGATCTCGGCCGCAAAGACGTTGCGGCGCTCTCGCACGGCGATCACCGAGACGCTGCCCTCCTCAGCCATGGGGATCCCGTCGGTCTTGAGGCGCTGGGCGAGTTCGGGGTCGAACTGGGGTCCGATCATGCGATCGAGCAACAACCGCTCGGCACTCTCGTCGAGGAGGAAGACGCCCATCTGATCGAAGCGGAAGAGTTTCTGGAGCCCGTCGTTCATGCTGACGAGAACCCGGTCGAGATCCAGGGTGGCGTTCACCACGCGCGTGAGCTCGTTCAGATCAGAGAGCTCCGCCGTGCGCTCCACCACCTTGCGCTCGAGGCTGCGTTCGGATTCGGCCAGCGCGCGGTTCGCCGCCCGGGTCTCCTCCAGGATCTCCCGCAACCGGGAGCCGGAGTGCCAGAGTGACAGCGAAATGAGCGCCACATAGACCGTTACGATCGTCCCCTGAAGCCGTCTTGCAGCCTCCTCCGGCAAGGTCGAGGTGGTCAGCAGGTTGTCGTAGACGTTGAGCACTGAAGCGACGGCGCAGACCGCGGTGGAGATCAAGATGATGCGTAGGAGCGTTCGTCGAGACGAGTAGGCGACACCGAGGACGACTGGCCAAAGGCTGAACAGCGCCGCCGTCCCCAGATTTGTCCCCCCACGGGAGGCGGCGGAGATCAGCGCGAGTCCCCAGATGATGCAGGAGGAAAGCAGCAGCGCGGGGTCAACGCGGTTCTGCCCGGCAAGCCGGTAAGAGTAGACAAGTCCCGGCAGCGCGACGAAGACGGTGAGTCCCACGACTGCCAGGGCGACGGGGCTGCGGAACAGGATCCACATCACGAGCAAGAGGATCGCCACCCCCACCGCGACCGCTCCGGCCCAGGTCAGGAACTGGCGCAGGAGAAGCGCCTCGGGGGCCAACTCCAGGGCCCCAGCTCCGGGCTCGTCGCGAGTGAGAATAGTCACGTTGCCGGCCATTATATCCGGAGGGCCGACAATTCCAGCAGGATTTTGGCTCCACGGCCTCGAACTACTGGAGCCGCGTGATGGACCCGAAAGGCGTGACGACCGGTCGGCGGAAGCGAAGGACGTCGAACGCCGAGCGGTGGTGAGGCGTGTGGGTTTCGAACTCACTGCCGCGTCGCCGCCGCCAGGTACGCTCCGAGGAGTAGTCTGGATTGCGCGGGGGGGAGCTCGCGTCATCCGCCCTGCCTAACGGTGAAGGATGGTCTAAGATTTCGAAGAAGCTATGGCGGGCAGGCAAAGAGCTGTGCTGGTGTTGGTGGCAACTGGCTTCGCGATCGCGGGCGGGCCCAGTTTCGCGGCGGTCGACCAATCGAACTTGACCTCCGTCGGCAACCTGGTGGTCGATCAGAGTCAGACCGTGGGCCAGACATTCACGGTCGGGGTGGCGGGCTTGCTCACCGGGATCGAGTTCGCTCCGCTGCTCGACAGGGGTGCGTCCAGCGATCTGATCTTCCTGGAGCTGTTTGACGGTGTGCAATCCCTCGGCAGCGTGTCGATCTCGGCGAACTTCCCACTGGGATCAGGGGCCATCCCCGATCCGCTCTCGCCCTCCGCCGCGGGTCCGGGCTTCTTCGACACCACCAGCCTCGGCGCGATCGTGCGCGCCGGCGAGCAGCTCTCCTTCGAGATCAGCCACGGGGAGCCGCCCGGAGTGTGTGATCTGGGTTTCTTCGAGTGCAGCCAGGGTGCCGTCGGAGATCCGTGCTTTTCCGACTTCGAATGCAACCCGGCGATCCGCGCCGGAGTCAGCCTCGACGCGTACGCCGGTGGCACCGCGTTGGAGAACGGAAGCCCGTCCGCGAGTTTTGATCTCGCCTTCAAGACCTTTGTAGCACCCGCGTACCTCCTCGGTGGACCCGATGCGAGCCAGACTCCCAGCAGTAGCAGCTGGTCCTGGGATGGGGGCTCATACATCACCGGCTACCGAGCGGCGGTCGAAGACGCAGCGAACTTCGGACCGTACGGCCTCGTGGTGCCGCGACCCATCACTACCATGGATCTGGCGACCGTCACTGCCGCGACGCTCGCGCCGCTCGACGGTTTCGCCTCTTCGTGGTGGGCCGATGTCGAAGCGTCGGCTGCCGAAGTCACCGCGGTGGTCGACTTTTTCCTCGCGGGAGGCGACCTGATCTTGCTGCAGGACGATTTGGACCACGACGCCATCGGCGCACAGTTGGGAATACCCACTTCGACGCTGAGTGACGGGTCGGCTTCGAACGGCGGTGCGCCGCTCTTTGAGGGCCCGTTCGGCAGCGCGAGTGACGCCGTGCAGTCTGGCCTTACCGGCCAGCTGAGCGCGACGGACGTTTCGAACCACGGTGGCACCGTGGGTGCTACCAATGGCAGCGGCCAGATCACGGCGGCCTACTGGAACGCGGGCGACTACGCGGCAGGAGCGGGCAGGCTCCTGATTGTCGCCGACGTGGACATGTGGGCGACCACCAACGCGAACTACGCCCCGCTCAACGACAACGGCACCTTTGCACTGAATGGCACGGCGTTCATCCGCGGGCCCTACGTTCTCGGCGGAGCCGATGCGAGCCTCACTCCCGGTAGTTTGAACTGGTCCTGGGATGGGGGAAGCAACATCACCAGCTACCGCGGGGCGGTGGAAGACCCGGCGAACTTCGGACCGGGTGGTATCCTGCCGCAGTCCATCGCCACGACAAACCTGAGCAGCGTTGCGGCTGCGACGCTCGCGCAGGTCGATGGGTTCATCGCTTCGTGGTGGGCCGATGTCGACACGGGCGCTGCTGAAGCCACCGCGGTGGTCGACTTCTTCTTCGGGGGAGGCGATCTGATCTTGCTGCAGGACGATTCGACCCACGATGCCATCGGCGCGCAGCTGGGAGTTCCCACCGCGACTTCGAGTGACGGAAGCGTTTCGAACGGCGGTGCACCGCTATTCGACGGTGCGTTCGGTATCGCGAGTGATGTAGTGCAGTTTGGCAATACCGGCCAGTTGAGTGCGACGGACGTGTCGAGCAACGGCGGCACGGTGGGCGCCACCAACGGCAGCGGCCAGATCACGGCGGCCTACTGGAACCGGGGTGACTACGCGGCAGGAGCGGGCAGACTCCTGATTGTCGCCGACGTGGACATGTGGGCGACCCCCCACGCGAACTACGCCCCGCTCAACGACAACGGCATCTTCGCGCTCAATGGTACGCGAATCGCCACCGTTCCGACGGCGACTCCAACCGCGACTCCAACGCCCACGCCCACTGCGACTCCAACGCCTACTGCGACGCCAACGCCTACGCCCACCGCAACGCCCACGCCCACTGCAACGCCAACACCCACACCCTTGCCCGACACCGACGGCGATGGGATCCCAGATGGGGGCGACAACTGTCCCTTCGTCTCGAACAACTCCCAAACCAATAGTGACCCCCTCCCGTCGGGCGACGCCTGCCAGTGCGGCGACCTGAACGAGGATGGAGTGGTCGACAGCGTCGACATCGACATCGCCCGCCGTCATGTCGTCGGGGCGCAAGCTCCGGTGTTCAACCTGGATCGCTGCAACATGATCGAGCCGTCGGGTGGCGCCGCCGAGTGCGACGTGGCCGACATATTCGTGCTCCGCCGCGTGCTGGCTGGAGCCCAGGCCACCGCGGGAACGCTGTGCGCTATCTACGGTGCACCTTGAACCATCTACGAGCTCAGCCCGATGCTGACATTCCCGACAATCGCGGCAACGAGTTCGCGGATGCTCCCGAGTTCGTGGTCGGGTGATTCGAGAGAAGCGGGCAGCGCTCGGTAGGCGCCGCTTCGGTTCACTTGCGCTTATCTATGGCTGGATGGACAACGGGAAGGCTGCCAGCTGCCAGCTTCTCGTCAATATACGCGACGAAGCTCGCAGCGAAGGCTGGCTTTGCGGTTTCCCACCACTCTGCGCCACCTCCGCTTGCGATCGACGAGATGCCAGAGCGCTCGAACCCTCCTGTCAATTCCGCTGTAATTGAACCGAGAGTTCTCTGTACGTAGACGGACTCAAGACGCCGGAAAATCATCAAGAAGGTCAGGTTGTAGCGGTGCAGTTCCTCTGGCGTGAGGCTGGCGAGGCCCTCCGCGCCCTTGAAAACCAGTGACACGAGGTCTGGGTGAGTAGCAATCGCCTCAGAGGTCAGGCTCATGGCTGTGCTGATCTCTTGGAACGTCGATGCTCTGAGCGCGCGCGTGTTCTGTCGGACCTGAATGGCTAGATATGCGAGTGTGGCGAGCGTCGCAATTGCCGCGATGAACTCCCCAATGCTGCCTAGGTCTTGAATCGTCAATTGCACCAGGAGAAATCTAGGATCGTGGCTGAGTGAGTTCGATTACGTTGCCAGAAGGGTCTTCGCAGATGATCTGCTTGCCCCCGACCCCATCCAGAATATCGTTTCTGAATTTTACACCGTTGGTCTTTAGCTTTGAGACGGTAGATTCCAGATCGTCGAAATCCAAGAGGATTCTGTTCCAGCCTCCTCCTGGACTCGGCGTGGTGCCATCTAGCATCGGTCTGGATGCCGATGCCTTTGGCCCTGAAACCAATAGCGTCAAGTCGCCATGAACCAAGATCGCTATCGCCGGAGCGAATTGCTTTTCGATTTCAAAGCCCAGATTTGTGACATAGAAGGCCACCGCTTCTTCAACGTCATCTACGATATATCGGACTCTCATCCTATTGGCTCTCCACCGTTCAGGGAACGTCCCCTCGTGTGATCCGCAATTGGCGCGGCTGTCGCACGGACGGCCTTCATGACCGAATGGCAGCGGCTGGTTCCATCGTGTCCTCGAAGCCCGCAGCGGGCGACTCGAACGTCGTTAACTTGCCACAGGCAGCATCTGGAAGATAGAAGTCCTGCTCGTGGGCAAATGGCCTCGAAGCCGCTCGACGACTGAGGCTCGCCCCGGAGGCGGACGACGACTGAGTCGAGCGTGCGGTGGAAGAACTCTGGGTTCCACGGGGCGTCGAGGTTCGGGCCCAATGCCATAGCGTATGCTCTCACGGATGACGGAAGTCATGCGGGCTCAGGTAGCTATCGTCGGCTCTGGGCCGACCGGGGCGGCAACCGCCCTGGCGCTGCAGCAGCGAGGCATCGAGGACGTGCTGCTCCTCGACGTCCACGAGTTCCCCCGCGACAAGACCTGTGGAAGCGGGCTGTCCCCGCGCGCGATCGAGATCCTTCATGAGCTCGGCGTTTGGAGTGAAGTCGAGCCGCTCGCCTACATGATCAATGGTCTGCGTCTGGTGACCCGACGGGGCAACGAAGCGTTGGTGTCGGCAGGCGACGAACACGCCGCAGCCATTTGCCTGAGACGCGACTTCGACTACGTGCTCCACCTGGCAGCGATCAAGCGCGGCGCGCGCTTCGTCCCCCACTTCAAGGCAACCCAGGGCATCGTCGAAGACGACCAGGGCCACGACCGCTGGGTGGGGGTGCGTGCAGCGGACGGCCGCGAGGTCCGCGCCGACTTCGTCGTGATGGCGAGTGGTGCCCACGCTCGGCTCACGTCCAATCCGACCCGCAAGCGCGCGATTCACACCATCATGGGATGGTGGGAGGACGTCGAGTTCACGCCCCATCACGTCGAGATGCTGTGGGATGATCTCGTGCTCCCGTGCTACGGCTGGCTGTTTCCCGAGGCCGAGAACCGGGTCAACATAGGCATCACTTACGACGACGACGACAAGTCAAAAAACGCCCGGCAGATCTTCCAGGCATTCCTCGACAAGCACTATCGCGACCGCGTTGCTGCGGGCAAGCAGATCGGTGGCCTTCGCGGCTTCCCGATCGTCTACACGTACCGGAGCCATCCTTGGTCGAGTCCCGGTCGTCTGATCGCTGGCGAGGCGGGGCGCCTCACCCATCCCGCGACGGGTGAGGGAATCTCACAAGGGATGGGTTCCGCGCTGTTCGCGGCCGACGCCATCGCCGACGTGTCGACGGGTCGGACCGAGGAGAGCGAGGCGCTGCGACGTTACGACCGCCGCTGCGCCCGAACCTTCCTCCCGAGCTTCTGGGCGGGCAAAGCGTTTCGCGGGCTGCTCCATACACCGCTGCTCGACTGGATCGTGAAGGCGAGCTCGATACCGTCGGTTCAGCGGACGACCGCCCGGCTGCTTGCACATTTTTAGGCAATGCCGGCTCGCGTCAGGGTTGATCAAATCCGCTGGAAGATGGGGCTCTGTGCGACTCCTGCTTGATGGGGCACGCGGAGAGCGCGAGCAGAGAACTCGATGGCGCCAGGGTTTGGACCGGAATGGACACCAAGTGCGAGAACGTGGCAGGATCCGACCCGAATCAAACCAATGAGGAAGGAGCCATTGTGACTACCCGCAAGAAGTCACCGACGCGCAAGAGGAAGACGACGAAGAAGTCCGCGATCCAGCGACTCGAAGACGAGCTGCCGAAGACGCTGCGCGGCTACCGCAAGCAGGTGCGCACAAGCCTCAACCGCCTCGAGCGCGACATCGAGCGCGCCGTGCCTCAGGCCCGGCGGCGAACCGCTCGGCTGATTCGGGAGGCGAGCCACGAGCTGGGTCGTATCGAGGAACGTGGCGAAGCCGCCTGGCGCAAGCGCGCGCGCCGGGCAACGCAGGACGCGCAGAAGCTGCTCCGCCGCCTCGAGCGCGCTGTGGCGCCTCCGCGCAAGAAGAGGGCAACGAAGAAGAAGACGACGAAGAAGGCGTAGACTGTGAGCGGCCGCTGCGTCGGCGCCGCGGCACGCTAGCGGCCGTGACCCAGCATCGTCAGGTGAAGCCCGAACAGGCCGAGCGGCTGCAAACCCAGCAACTCGTTGAAGCGATCGTCGACGAACGCCGCCAGATTTCGCGCCACCAGCCCCCGGGTCTCTGCCGCCAGGTAGATACGTTGGGCGATCGCACCGGACTCGAGTAGTAGATCGCGGTAGCTGCGATCTCCCAGAACTGTTGGGGCCGCGTCGAGCTCCGCCGCCATCACGAAGCCGGCAGCAGCCGCGCCCGCCATCGATTGACCCACACAGACATCGATCAGCGAATCCGCAAGCTCGGCCCGGCGAATTGGAATGAGTCGATGGCTCCGGTTGGCGTAGCGGTAGACGCCAGGCGCGAGATCGACCACTCGGTGGGCAATCATGAATAAGGACACCCCCTTCGCGCGTTCGAGCGCCGGGTTCCCACGAGCGATTTTCATCACGTCTGCAACATCCTGCAGAGCCAGCGGAGCCGGCTCGAAGACTTCGGCGGATCGGCGCGCGAGGATCGCACTCGCCACGGTTGTCGCCGACGACTCGGACATCGGGAGTGGGATGGTCGGCCCATCGACCGCACGGGTCGGCGCCACTCGGTCCGTAGCGGTCGCGGGTGACTTCCGATCGTCGAGAACCAGCTTGGTCGCGTCGTGGAAGCGCTCGATCACGGTGCGCCCGATTACGCTTCGTCCGCTGTGTTGACGCTCGGCGAAGCGCCGCGTCTCGGCGGATCGGTCGGTTTCTTTGGTGCCCGCAGGGCCGACAGCGTGTAGCGCGCAGACCGCTTCTCTGGCGCCATCGATTTCGAGCAGTGCGTTCAGGCGATCGTCGTAGAACCGCGACGCTGAGGCGTCGCCGAGACCGATCGCGCGCGCCACCAGTCGCAGATTCTCGCTCTGATGGCCGCTGTCGATCAGTGCGTAGCGATAGCCTCGGTTCGCGTACTGGCGGGTGTAGCGTCCAAAAACGTTGCTCAGCAGAACGACCACCGCGGCGCCCTCGATTTCCGCCGGTCGCTCCATGGCGCGCTGCACCTCCGCCAACAGCGAGCCCGAGCGCAGCCGCAGCAAGCGGTGTGGCGCCACATCGTAGTAGTAGAGGCCCGCCGCAACTCCATCGACCTGCTCCACGACGATGTAGACTTCCCCCGCGTAGAGCGCGCCCGCCGACGGTGACGCGCGCAGGGGAAGCGACTTGGGATCATCGCCGAAGCGTCCGGTCACGCCGTTGGTGAGGTGGAGCAGGGTCGATAGCTGGTGGATCGATAGCGACTTCGGATCGAATCCTCGAAGTGGCGCATAGCTTCGCACCACCTCGCTCAGCGCTGCTCCTTCGGCCTTCGCCCCGGGCAGCGCAAGCTGCGGAGCGTTGGGATAGAACTTTCTAGGCTGCCCCGGAGCTCCCCCGGGTCGCCGCCAGCCGACCGGACCGAATCCGGTGTTGCGAGTCTCAGTGTGGATCTTGGGAGCGGTGTCGCTTGGCGAAGCGGCTCCCCGACCGGAAACGAAGGCCAGCACGCTGCCCAGCGCTCGCAGAAAGTCTCGCCGGCCGATCCGCATGAAGAGATTCTAGGCGGAGCGCCTGAGAGCCGCTCCCTCCGGCCGAGCCAACACGCTTCTCCGCCAGGGTTCCGAATCCCGCGGTCCCGCTACCATCCGGGGGTCCCAGGATAGAGGAGCCGCCATGCAAGCCAGAACTCTTGGAAGCCTCGAAGTGTCTGCGATTGGGCTCGGCTGCATGAGCATGTCTCAGGCATACGGCAAGCCCGACCGCGCAGAGTCCGAGCGCACGCTGCACCGCGCCCTCGACGTCGGTTACACGTTCCTGGATACCGCCAGTATCTACGGCCTCGGCCACAACGAGAAGCTCGTCGGCCAGGTCCTCCGAGACCGCCGCAGCGAGTTCGTGCTAGCGAGCAAGTGCGGGATCATCGTCGACGAGAAGGGGCGTCGGGGCGTCGATTGCCGACCCGAATCTGTGACGCGAACCTGCGAGGAGAGCCTCGAGCGCCTGGGGACCGAGGTGATCGACCTCTACTACTTGCACCGGCGCGACGCGAATGTCCCGATCGAGGAGAGTGTGGGCGCGCTGGTAGACCTGTTGAAGGCGGGGAAAATCCGCCACATCGGGCTCTCCGAGGTCTCGTCCAGCACACTGCGGCGGGCCCATGCCGTGCATCCGATCACGGCCGTGCAGTCCGAGTACTCGCTGTGGAGCCGCGACCCCGAGAACAAGGTACTCGACGCATGTGCGGAGCTCGGCGTGGGCTTTGTGCCCTTCAGTCCGCTCGGTCGGGCGTTCCTCGCTGGTGGCGTCCCCAACCTCGACGTGCTCGAGGAAAACGACATGCGGCGTTACATGCCTCGGTTCAAGGATGACAACCTCGAGAAGAACCTCGCGCTACTGAAGGAGCTCAGGGCCATCGCGGCCGATAACGAATGCACGCTGGCCCAGCTCGCTCTGGCATGGGTGCTCGAGCGGGGAGATACGCTGGTACCGATCCCGGGGACCAAGCACGTCGCCTTCGTCGAGGAGAACGCGGCGGCCGCCACCTTGCAGATCTCGGCCGCCGACCTCGCGCGCGCGGGTGAGATCATGAACGCCGATACCGTGGCCGGAGACCGCTATGGGAAATCGCAGATGATCTCGCTCGACGTGGAAGAGTAGGCGCACATCCGACCGCGATCTTCTTGGCTTGGGTGGCGAGAGCACCTCCAAGCTAGGCTGTGGTCATGAGTCAGGCTTTGGGGGCTCGGGAGCTGGATGCCCGCACCGGCTTGACGTTCGAGATCGTGGACGGACGCAACGTCGCGCCGGACGAGCGAGAGTTGATCGTAGAACTCCTCGAGCGCGCCTTCGGCGGGTGGCCGCGGATGGAAGTGTCAAGCCCACCGGTCGACCACTTGCGCTTCCGGAAGGTGATGGCTGTCTCGAAGCTGTCGAGGTGAAGAGCCAGGCCCAGGATCCCGCGAGAACGGTCGACGAGACCTGGCGGGTGCCTAGGCGTCTACTCCCGCGTCCCGCAGGATCGACGTCAGGGTGCGTTTCATTACTGCGCGAGCGCGCGAGATGGAGTTCCCCCGGCTGCGGCGAAGGTGCTCCCAGAGCAGGGGGGACATCGCGGCTGACATCGCCTCGAGAATTTCGGCTCGCTCCGGCGGAGACAGGCCCACCAGCTCTCGACCGAACAGGCGCTCGACGTCCTGGTGCTGCAGCCGGAGTGCATTCTTCGAAACTCTTTGCGCCTGGTCGGCGGCTGGCCCCACGAGTGCCTGCGCGGTCAGCGCACGGGTGAACGCAGCGGTGACTTCGAGGAACCTCGAGCGGGCGTGCACCAACCGTTCGACGCGGTGCGAGACCGGCTTGCGTTCGGAGATCTCCTCCAGCAGCGGTGCGCAGCGCTGCATTCCCACTTCGACTACGGCGTCGTAGAGCTCTGCTAGATCCGCAAAGTGGTTGAAGATCGAGCGGCGGGAAACCCCGGAGCGCTCGGCGATCTGGTCTGCGCTCGGCTGAAGCTCCCCTTCCTGCACGAGGTCGAGGCAGGCCTCGCAGATTGCCAGGCGCGACCGCGCCGTGCGGCTCTGCCGCCCGTCCCGCGCCTCTACGACCGGCGACGCCATGGTTCTAGCTCAGCTCCATTCCCTCGAGGTGCCCCTCCGATCGCCAGTCCTCGAGGATCTTGAAGAACTCGATCGAGCCCCCGCCGTAGAAGCCGTTCTGGGCACTCAGCTCGGTTGTCTTGCCTTCGTTGTTGTAATAGCCGGGCGTGCAGTTCTCGAGGAAGTCGCCCGCGTTGCGCGCCTTGCCGATGCACTGCTGGACCCATCCCGCTTCGCCTTCTTCGCTGGCTTCGACCTTCCGGAGTCCCTGCTCGGTTCCTGTCTTGATGATGTAGGCGAGATGCTTGGCCTGCTCGTCGAGGAGGTGGGGAAAGCTCGCGGTGAAGCCCGCTTGCGGGTTGCTCATGATGAAGCAGTTCGGGAAGCCGTTCACGTGCATCCCATGGAGCGTCCGGACGCCGTCCGTCCACTTCTCTGTCAGGCTCTGCCCGCCTCTCCCGTAGAGCTGGAGGCCGGCGCGCCGCGAGTAGTCGGTACCGACCTCGAAACCACTGGCGTAGATCAGGCAGTCCACCTCGTATTCGTGACCGTCCACAACGACGCCCTTCTTCGTGATCTGCTCGACGCCTTCTCCGTGGGTATCGACCAGCGTGACGTTCGGGCGGTTGAAGGCCTCGAGGTATTCATTGTGGAAGCAGGGCCGCTTGCAGAACTGGCGATAGTAGGGCTTGAGAGCCTCCGCAGTTTCAGGATCCTGGACGATGGAATCCACCCGCGCGCGAATCTCCTCCATCTTCTCGAAGTCTGCGACCTCCACCGCCTGGGCAATGCCCTCTGGAGACGCGTCCATCGCCCGTCCCTTCTGGAGGCCCAAGAGAAGCTTGCCGATCAGATCAGTCCAACCGTCGTTCACGAGATCTTCGGGCTGGGGTACGCCCGAGACCAGGGAGTTGAAGTTGTCCATGCGGTGCTGATGCCAGCCCGGCTTCAGCGTCTTCGCCCACTCCGGATCGGTGGGGGGGTTGTTCTTTACATCGATCGAGGATGGTGTGCGTTGGAACAGGTAGAGGTGCTCGGCCCACTCGCCGGTGTGGGGGACGCACTGAACGGACGTCGCACCGGTGCCGATGATGCCGACTCGCTTGCCCTGCAGTCCCGTGAGGTTCCCCTCCTGGTTGCCGCCCGTGTACTCGTAATCCCAGCGGCTGGCGTGGAAGGAGTGGCCCTCGAAGTCCTGGATTCCCGGAATGCCCGGAAGCTTTGGGCGATTGAGGGGCCCGGCTGCGAGAGCAAGGTAGTGAGCCTTCATCCGGTCTTTGCGGTTCGTCGAGACGATCCAGCGCGCCTCCTCTTCGTCCCAGCGGAGTTCCTCGACGCGAGTCTGGAAGCAGACGTCGCGATACAGATCGAACTTGCGGGCGATGGCCTGGCTGTGTTCGAGGATCTCGGGGCCATAGGAGTACTTCTCTTTCGGCACGTAGCCGACTTCCTCGAGCAGCGGCAGATAGGTGTACGACTCGATGTCGCAGGCGATTCCCGGGTAGCGGTTCCAATACCAGGTGCCGCCGAAGTCCGAGGCCGGATCGACGATGCGAATGTCCTCGACGCCGGCCTGTCGCAGCCGCGCGCCAGCTAGCAGTCCGCCGAAGCCGCCGCCGATCACCAGAACCTCGACTTCGTCCGTCAAGGGCTCTCGCTCGAATCCGGGCTCCGCGTACGGGTCGTCGAGGAAGTGCGCGAACTCTCCTTTGACCTCGATGTACTGCTGGTTGCCCTCGTCGCGTAGACGCTTGTCGCGCTCCCTGCGGTATTTCTCTCGCAGTGCCGCCGGGTCGAACCCGAGCTCGGCCACGGCCTGTTTGGCAGTTTCTTCCACGGTTCGATCGTCGGGCCCAGCAGCCATGCAAGCACCTCTTTCGGGTTCGTTTCCGGGATTATTGCACTGTGAGTGCAGATTTGCCATCCTCCCCGCGTGGCAGAGCAAATCGCGGCAACGTCCCGGCCCGAACCGGGCTGGCACGGCGCCGATCCTGCGGATCCGGCCTATCTCGACGACCCCCACCGAATCTACCGCCAGCTGCGCGAGCAGCATCCTGTCAGCCTGACCCCCGATAGCATCTGGCGTCTCACCCGTTACGACGACTGC
>CAXMOC010000240.1:0-10345 GCA_964194865.1 uncultured Opitutales bacterium
CTTCCGGCGCGCAGCGCCTGGTCCAGGGTGCGGGCCGTGTGATCCACATAGGGCTCGAGCTTCCGACCCCATTCGAGCGCCTGCTCGTAAAGCGAATCCGCATCGATGGGTTGCCATTGATAGTATTCGACCAGCTCGAAATTCTTCTGCTTCGCCAACCGGTCGATGGCGGAGCGCAGTTCTTTCGGGTCGAGCAGGTCAGCCACCCGAATCCCGCGGCGGGTGACCTTGTCTTCGTACGCGGGCCCGATCCCGCGGCCCGTCGTGCCGATCGCCAGCTCCCGCGCCGCCTCTTCCCGCGCCTTGTCGAGGGTCGTGTGCCAGGGCAGGATGACGTGCGCGCGGCCCGAGACGCGCACCCTCGAGGGGTCGCGCAACACACCGCGCTCGCGCAACGCTTCGAGCTCGGTGAGTAGGACAGCCGGGTCGACGACCACGCCCGGGCCGATCAAGTTGACGGTTGCCGGGTTCAGCACTCCGGCCGGAACCACGTGTAGAACGGTCTGCTCACCGTCCACCACGAGGGTGTGGCCGGCATTGTTGCCGCCGTGAAAGCGCACCACCAGCTGGGCATGGGGCGCCAACCAATCGACGAGCTTGCCCTTGCCCTCGTCGCCCCACTGTGCGCCGACCGCTACGAGAGTCGTCACGGGCCGAGGTCCACGAGCTGGGCAGAAATCATGTGCGGTAGGTTTCGCAGGCGCTCCATGACATCGGCGTCGGGCGCGCGGTCGATGTTCACCAACATGGCCGCTTCGCCGCGCTCCGGCACCAGCCCGAGCTGCATCCGGGAGATGTTGATGCCGCCCTCCCCCAGCACGGTACCCACGGTTCCAACCACCCCGGGCTGATCGTGATTCTGGAGCAGCAGCGTCGGCCCTTCGGGAACCGCCTCCAGCATGAAGTCGTCGATCCGAACGATCCGCGGCTGACCTCCATGGAAGACGGCCCCGACGATGTAGCGATCGACGCAGCCGACCACGCGCGTTGCGATCACACTGGCGAAGTCGCGTGATTGGCTGACCTTGGACTCGATCACCTTGATGCCCTGCTGCTGGGCGAGGACTGGCGCGTTGACCAGGTTGACGCCATCCGAGACCGATTCGAGAATCCCCTTCAACACCGTGACGGTAATGGGAGCCACCTCGAGGCTCGCGGCCTCACCCGAGTACTCGATCTCCACCTGCTCGATCGAGCCGGAGCACAGCTGCCCCTGGAATCGGCCCAGCTTCGCGCCCAGCTCCAGATAGGGACGAATCTGCGCAAAGAGCTCCTTGGAGATCGACGGCACGTTGAGCGCGTTGCCCACGATCCCATCGATCAGGTAGTCACGCACCTGCTCGGCGACCGCGATCGCCACATTGACCTGCGCCTGCTCGGTCGACGCGCCGAGGTGGGGGGTGCAAATGACGCCTTCGTGCCTCACGAGGGGGTCGTTGGCGCCAGGGGGTTCGTTTTCGAACACGTCCATCGCTGCACCCCCGACGCGTCCGTCATCGAGCGCCCGCACCAGGGCCGCTTCATCGATGATACCTCCGCGCGCAGCGTTGATGATCAGCACGCCGCGCCGCACACGTTCGAAAGCCGCAGCTCCGAGCATCCGGACGGTATCCGGTGTGCGCGGTACGTGAACCGAAATCGCGTCGGAGCGCGCCAGCAAATCATCGAATGAAACCAACTCGACCTCGGCGGCCGCCCTGGCCTTCTCCGACAAGAAGGGGTCGTGGGCGATCACCTTCATGCCCAAGCCGCGACCGCGCCGCGCGACGATCCGGCCGATATTGCCCAACCCGATCAACCCGAGCGTGCGATTGTAGAGCTCCATGCCTACGAAGCGCTTCTTGTCCCACTGCCCTTGCTTCATCGACGCCGATGCCTGGGGAATGTGACGCGCCAACGCGATCAGCAGCGCGATGGTATGCTCGGCGGTCGTGATGTTGTTGCCACCGGGCGTATTCATCACCACGATGCCGCGCGCCGTCGCGGCGGGCAGATCGACATTGTCCACGCCGATCCCGGCACGGCCCACCACCCGCAGCTTCTCCGCCGCCGCGATCACTTCAGCGGTAACCTGGGTTCCACTGCGAATCACGAGGGCGTCCGCATCGACTACGGCCGCCAACAGCTCGTCGCC
Organism: uncultured Opitutales bacterium; assembly: GCA_964194865.1. Lineage (GTDB taxonomy): Bacteria > Myxococcota_A > UBA9160 > UBA9160 > SMWR01 > CAXMOC01. The sequence goes on from CAXMOC010000240.1 coordinate 2,135, forward strand.
CTTGAGACCGGGCCGATTCTCGACCGTCAGCCCAGGTGTTTGCTCGAGAATCTCGAGCCCCGGGGTGGCGAGCGAGTCCGTTACGAGTACTTTGGCCACCGCTCCTCTCCTGGGTGCTCCGCCGCGCGCTGCGCTTCGCTGCCTCGATCGTAGGGTGCCGGGCAGCGGAATGCGCCCCAAGCGCGGCCCGAGCGGCCCTTGGGAATTGCGGCTAGCCTCGTCTAACTAGTTGGTTTAACTAAGAAAAGACACCGAAGGGGCAAGTGTGCCCAACCCCTTCGAGGGTGTCAACGGTCGGCGGGTAAAGCGCGGCAACCCGGCGCCGTGGCGGCACTAGCTCTCGAGGCCGTTGCGACGAAGCTCCTTGGGAGGACGCTTGCGGAAGTGGCGCCGCGGCCGAGCGTAGAGCCACGGCTCGGGGACCACCGCTGAGGGTTCGGATTTCTCGCTGCGACCTTCGGCACAAGCGCTGCAGCAGTACCAGACGCCCTCTACCTTCGTCGAGGCGAGACCGAGGCTGTCGCGGCAGCGAGCACAGGAGCCACTACCGTTGGCGGGTCGATGATCGATCGCGGACATGGGATATAGAGTAGGCGTGCATCCAAACGCAGCAAGCGGAGGGCGAGTTGGCTGAGCCCAAGACCGAGCCTGGCGAATCGATGCAGGCCAGGCCCAACGGGGGCGTCGGAGTCATCGCCACCAATCTCACGCGTCGCTTCGGGCAGCGCGTTGCGCTCGATCGCCTCAATCTGAAGGTTGAACCCGGTAGCTGCTGCGGGCTGCTCGGTGCGAACGGGGCCGGTAAAACCACGTTCATCCGCATGGTCACCGGCTTTCTGCTGCCCAGCTCGGGAGAATTGACAGTGGGCGGCGTCTCTCCGGCGCGCCACCCCCACGCCGTCAATGCCCGGCTGGGTTTCGTGATGGAGACCTCGCGACTGTATCCCGAGCTGCGGGTCCTCGGGTTGCTGCGCTTTCTGGGCGGAGCACGTGGCCTGCGTGGCCCGGCACTCGCAGACGCAGTCGAACGCGTGGTCGAGCGCTTCGGACTCGGAGCCGTGGCGCGGCGGATGGTCGGCAACCTGTCGAAGGGCTTCCAACAGCGTGTGTCACTGGCCCAGGCTTTTCTCCACGACCCGCCGCTGGTCATCGTTGACGAACCCACCGGTGGCCTCGACCCCGTACAGCGCGGCGAGGTACAGCAGATCCTGCGGGGTTTGCGCGGAGAGCGAACCGTGCTGCTGTGTACACACGATCTGGAGGAGGCCCGCTCGCTCGCGGATCGGGTGGCCGTCTTGAACGCGGGGCGCCTGGTGGTCGAGGGACCCACATCAGAACTCCTGGCAGACAGCAAGGCGCTGAACCTGTTCCGAGCAACAGCTCCTACCCACTCGGAAGCCCCATGACCCCCCTGCTCGCGCTCATCCGAAAGGAGTTCTCTTCCCTATTCGGGTCCCCCGTCGCCTATGTGACCCTTATCGGTGTTGCATCGGTTACCGCGATCATCTTCTTCGACCACCTGCGCCTGTACAACCAGACACTCTTCCTCTACGCCAGTACCACGATCGGCGGCTTGAACGCCGACGAAATTCCCGACTACATCAACCTGTGGGATTCAGTCTTCTTCCCCGTCATGGAGGCCCTCGGGATCACCCTGATCGGAGCCGTCCCGCTGGTGACGATGCGTGTGTTCGCAGAGGAACGCGCCCGGGGCACGGACGAGCTCTTGTTCACCACACACCTGACACCCGCCCGCATCGTATTGGGGAAATTCGTGGTGACCTTTGGATTCATCGCGCTGATGATGGTGGTCAGCTTCATCTATCCCGCCACGGCGATCACCCGGGGCGGTCTCGGACTCCAACATCTGGGGGCCGTCTTCGTCGGATTGACATTGCACGGAATTGCAATCGCGTCGATCGGACTGGCCTGCTCGGCGTTCACCTCGAGTCAATTGATTGCCTCCGTCACCGCCTGGGCAATCGCCTTCGTCGTATGGGACTTCGCCTGGATGTACCCGTTCCTGAACGAGCAGACGGCCGGAGTCCTCGACACGCTCTCCCTCCATCAGCGTTACGGAAGCTTCGCCGAGGGCATCGTCTCGCTCACCAATGTCGCGTACTTCATCGCAGTGGCGGTCCTGGCGATGGCGGTGGCGCGCTTCTCCTTCGATCTTCGCCGAGTGGGCTCGTGACCTTGCAGCTCGCCTTCATCGGGCTGGTGATGGTCGCGGCCAGCCTGGGGTCCTTCTACGCCACCGAACACTTCGCAGCCTTCAACATCGTCAACATCGTGGGCGGAAGCCTGGCGCTACTGGCTGCACTGATCCTCGCAGTGCGCAGCCTTCGCAGTGTCAGCGGGCCCTACGCGCGGGGTGTGATCCTGCGCGGCGCTTCGTGGATCGTGCTGGCAGCCTTCTGCGGAGCCGGCCTCGAACGTGCCGCCAACCGCGCCGATATCCGCTTCGACTGGACGTTCGAGCGCACTTTCGAAATCTCTCCCGCCACCCTCAAGGCCTGCAACGAGGCGGGACCGGGACTGCGCGCAACGCTGTATTACTCCGATGGAGACCCGCGCACCCGACGCACTCGCCATCTGCTGGATTCATTGGCCCGCTCCTGCGCGCTCGAAGTGCGATCGCGCATCCTCGACCACGAATCCGCAGATGCCGACACCTTCGAAATCGCCTCGTCGAATTCCGTCGTGCTGCAGCTCGGCGAGAACTTCGAAACGGTTCAGCGATCAACCGAGGGCGCGATCTATGAGGCGCTGTACCGGCTGCGCTCCGTCGATGGGGGCAAGCTGGTGGCCCTGCGCGGCGAGGGCGAGGGCGATCTCGAGCGCGGCGGAGATCTCGGGTTTTCGGGACTCTTCGCCGCTCTCACGACCGAGGGCTACGAGATCCACAGCCTGGTCACGTCAGCCATGGACGAGGTACCCGACGGAACCCTGGCCGTCCTCGCTCTGTCCCCCCAACGCGCCATCCGCAGCGAGGGAATCGATGCCCTCCGCCGTTATCTCGAACGCGGCGGCCGCCTCGTCGCACTGCTCGAACCGGGGGTCGATTCGGGGCTCGAGGGTTTGCTGGCCGAGTACGGCATCACGTCGCCGAATGCCGTCCTGATCGATCCGGCTTCCGGCTCCGTCGAAGCCACCGTCAAGGGCCTCAACCCCATCGCCTACAACTACAGCCGGCATCCCGTGACCCACGGTCTGGACCGAAATCGCATGACCTTCTTCGCCGGCGCGCGCAGCTTTACGCTCCGCAAGCCCCGGGTAGGCGACAAGATCGAGGGCGTCGTGCTCGCCAGCCCGCGGTCCTGGCTCAACCCGGACCTCTCGATCCTCGAGCGCCGCTCCGGCCGGCCCGAACCCGATGGCGCACGCGAAGATTACTATCCGCTCGTGGTCACCGGACGGTATCCACGCGAGGCCGGCGAAACGCGCATCGTCGCCTTTGGCGACAGCGACTTCTCGAGCAACCGCTACCTACGCGCCGTCTACAATCTGGATCTGATTCTCAACGCCGTGCACTGGGCGGCAGAGCGCGAGCCAGAGATCACCACCCGCCCCAAGGCGGGCGCTCCCCTGCACTTCCCGCTCCCCATCGCAGATTCGCTGCGAACGCTTTACGGAGTGGGAATCCTGGTCCCCGAGATTCTGTTGATCCTCGGCGGCACCATCTGGCTCAGCCGCCGCAGCGCGTGATGACCCAGATCGTCGCTACCGGGCTCCCGCTCCGCGTGCAGCGCGACTCATTGGTTGGGCTAGGGGGCAGCCAGCCAATCTGCAATACAAGCGGCGGTCGCCGGCTGCGCCGGTAGGTCCAGATGGCCCGCACCCTGGATCACCTCTACGCGCGCCTGGGTGAATTGCGAAAGCGCCGGCGCGAGCCTCTCCGCGTAGAAAGCCTCGTCCTCCGCGCCGATGAGACCCAGCAACGGCACCTTCACCGCGGCCAGATCCCTAGCGTAGTTCCGCGGCGCGTAACCGACATTGAGGCGGAAGCTGTAGGCGAGTGTCTCGGTGCCGTCGCGCACATCCTGGGGCATGTCGAAGGTGATTGCCGTGAGGCCGTTCAGTAGCGTGATTCCGAAGTTATTCAGAATCGAAAGCCCTACGATGACGGGCAGCCGCGGACGCGCCCACCCGCCCGCGTTCGGGCGCGTGGTAGGCGCGTCGTGCCCGAGGTACGGAGCCAGCAGCAAGATCCCCCCGGCCCGTTGACCGTACTGGCTGCCGGCAAACCGAACGGCCAGCCCACCCCCCGACGAATGGCCGCCCACGATGACGCGTGCTTCGGGGTGTCGCCTCTCTATGTGGGCCACCAGATCCGCTACGTCATCCTCGAGCTGGTCGACATACGCGATGTCGCCCGGCGCGCGGCCGTGTCCGCGAAGGTCCGGCGTGTATACCCGCGCGACTCCGGCGGCGGCGATTCGGCTGGCCAGGGGGCCTAGGTACTGGCTGTGGTAACCCGAACCGTGGAGCAGGAGCAACGTCGTCGCACACGCCCCGTCGCCCTCATAGCGGCGAACCGGCAGCTCCGCACCATCTCGAGCCGAGTAGGATTCGAGTGGAGCCAGCTCGCCTTCGCGCGGCGGTGACATCGCGTCGAATCGCAGACCCATCGCGTCGTGCTCCTCGCCGCCAACGCTCGAGAGGGTCCAGTGCGATGCGCCGGGCCTACGACTCCTTGGGCTCCGGCCTCGTCGCCAGCGCAATCCCGCGCGCTCCGGCTTGCTGAGCCACGTCGAGGATGTTCACGGCTTGCCCTAGCAACACCGCGCGATCCCCACGCAGAACCACCACCTTCTCCCGCGCCTCCGTCAACGCCGCCTCGAGCACCTCGAAGAGCTGACTCTCGGGTACGACCACGTCGTTGACCAACATCTCGCCATCCGAGCCCACCGTCACGGTCACGCCCTGGGGAGTCGCATCGCTGACATCTGCACCGGGCAGATCGATGTTCTTGCCCTGGTTCTGGGCGACGGATGTCGTGACCATGAAGATGATCAATAGAACCAGGAACACGTCGGTGAGCGGGGTAATGTTGATTTCGGCGACGATTCCGCCGTCTGCGTCTTCGTGGTCAGGCTGGTACGAGGCTGCCACTATCCACCTCCGCTGAATCGGAACCGCCCACCTCCGCCGTCTCGACGAAGATCAAGGCCTGCAGAAAGCGCTCGCAGGAACGCGCGTAGACGGTCCCCAGCGCGGTCGCCCGCACCTGCAGATAGTTGAAGAACAACAACGCGACGATCGCCACGAACAGACCCGCGCCGGTGGCCACCAACGCTTCCGAGATTCCCGCCGCGACCACCTCGAAACCTCCGACACCCTCGAGTGCCATGCTCTGGAAGGCGCGAATGATGCCGACGACCGTCCCGAAGAGTCCCACGTACGGCGCCAGCGAGCCGATCGTGCCGATCACCCACAGCCCGCGCTTCAGATCCGCCACCGCCTCCTGGCGCGCCGTCGACAACACGCGCTCCAGATCTTCGATCGCGATGTTCCTCCAACGCATGGCGTCGAGGAAGATCTTCGAGATCGCCGTCTCCGACCCCTCACAGTAGGCCCGGGCCCTGTCGATGTCCCGCCGGATCAACGCCTCGATGGTCTCGCGGGCGACTTCCCGGGTCTGCTTTTCCACCCCGCGGTAGCGCCAGATCCGCTCGAACAAAATCGTGAGCGTGATCACAGAAGCCAGGCCCAACGGGTAGACGGTCAGTCCGCCGTCCTGAAGAAGCTGAAGTAGTGCTTGCGCGTCCACTGGCGCACCCCCCTTGGCTAGATGGCTCTGAATCCTGCGATGGCTCGACTCGCCGAAGGCTGCCCTGCGGCGATTCCTCTAGCCGGTTCAATAGGTTACACGATCGAAATCCCATCTCCAGCGCGCTCTCATGCCGCTTCGACGCCCGGCCGGAGCCCGCTTCGGCACCCATGAATAGCCACCCGAGGCGTGCCATCCAACCCTTCGACGCTTTGCGGCGTCCAACTGAAGGGAAAGTTCTTTTAGCATCTCCTCCAGGGGGCGTCCTGCCGATGAAATCAGCCGAGAAAGAGCCGCGTGTGATGCGCCCTGCGCGCCTCGCTATGCTGCCGCTGGGGTCCCCGGCCAGGCTAACTCTCCCAGGGTTCCGACCCGGAGTGAAGGCCAGCTGTGGGGAGCGGGATGGTCACGCGAGGGTTCGCGAGGCAGCCCTGCGCCGCAGCGCGACGCGCAGAGCATCGAGACGTTCGGCACAGTTGGAGCAGGCGCGCCCATCATGACCCAGCAATCCATCGTTCGACCGCGAAACCACCGGCGCCGAGTTCGGCGGCGCGTCCGGGCTGCCTTCCTCCAGGCCGCGGGGGGCGCCGGCGAGGCAGCGATCGACTTCCCGATGACCTTTCATCAGCCGGACACGGGCAAGAGCACGCTGACCACCGGCGCGCTCTCCGCCGTGCTCCACCTCGGCGTGGTGGGTCTGCTGATGCTGTTCGCGGCCCTCAACCCCGAGATCATCGATGACATCATCCCGGTCCAGCTGCTCAAGGAGAAGCCTCCCGAGCCCCCCGCACCGGCCCGCAGGGCCCTCGCGGAGCGGCGCAAGCTGGACTTCGCCCCAGCGATGCAGGCCGTGCAGCCGCAGGTGGTCAATCGCCGCGTGATTGCGGATGCCGCCCCTGCCATCAATGCCAAGGTGCTCGAGATGGATGCGGTGAACGCGGCCGCGGCGCCCACCCAGGTTCACAGGGCCAGCATCGACGTCGAGCGGGTCTCGGCCGTCGGCTCGATCGGCGGCTACCGGGCGTCCCAGGTCGATGTCAACCGAGCCGTGGGTCCAGTGGTGCGCGGGCCGGTCAAATCTGCGGGACCGGTGGGCCCGTCAGTCGGGCCCCGCAAGGTGGTCGGCGCCACGGGAAGCTCGATCGGGACCGGCTCACTCGCCATCAATGCGGGCTCGTCGGTGCGCGACGGAGTCCTGACATCACGAGACGTCGTGGGCTCACCGACCGGCGGCATGCTCGTGAGCGTGGACACGGCCGTTGGAGAGGGCAATCTTCGAGGACCGGGCGGAACCGGCTCAGGGTTGCTACCGGACGGAGCGGTCACGGACTGCTTGGAGCGTCCCGAGGTACAGGCGTACATGTCGCAAATTCGAGAGCGCATGTTCTCGCGCTGGTCGCTCCCGCACGGCATATCCGATGTCCAGGTCACCCTGCGATTCGCAATCGACGTGGCGGGCTCTGCGTCGAGCATTCAGCTCGTGGCGGGTGACAACGCCCTCGGGGCCAGCGCCATCGACGCGATGCGCACAGCTTCGCCCTTCCCGCCCATCCCAGATCGGGCGCGCTGCCTCGCGAGCCGAAACCTCGTGGCGACCTTTACCAGCTCTTCCGTTGCTGGCTAGCCGACTCCTCGTCCTGCTACCGCTGATCCTCGCGCCGCTCGCCGGCGCGCGTGCAGCTTGTCCGCCGATCGAACTTCTCTACGACGAGAACGAAGATCTTCACGAAAAGCACACGGATCAGAACCGCGACTGCAAATTTGACGAGTTTGTCTACTACGTGGACGGAAAGGCCGAGCGCGCCGAGAAAGACACGGACTTCAACGGCACACCGGACGTCTGGATCTACTTCGGCCCGGATGAGAAACCCAGCCGACAGGAGCAGGACACCAGCGGCGATGGCAAGGCCGACCGCTGGATCCACTACAAGGGCGGCACACCCAGCACGCAGCTCGACGACAAGAACGGCGACGGCCGCCCAGACGCCACCCTCACCTACCAAGGCGATCAGCCGGAACGGCTGGACGAAGACACCGACTTCGACGGCAAGAACGACAAAGTGACGACCTACCAGGGCGGCAAGCCCGCCGTTCTAGAACTCGACAGCAATCGCGACGGCCGTTTCGACGTCCGTGCCCAGCTCAATCCCGATGGCACCAAGAAGTTGGAAGAGCAAGATACGACGGATGACGGCAAGTACGATGCAACGATCTACTACGAGAACGACGTCAAGATCCGGCTCGAAGAAGACACCACGAACGACGGCAAGAAGGACGTCATCACGCACTACTCCGGCGGAGTCATCGCCCGGAAGGAGGCCGACACCAACGGAGATGGTCACTTCGACCGCGTCGCTCGTTACGAAAACGGCGTCGAGCGCACCCAGACCGAGGACAAGGACGGCGACGGCAAGCCCGAGCGGGTGATTCATCTCGAC
>CAXMOC010000241.1:0-35103 GCA_964194865.1 uncultured Opitutales bacterium
CACGCTGGCGACGGTTCGCAAGACGATCGAATCGGGGCCGTTCTGGAAATCGAAGTTGGCGATGAAATCAGCGCCGAGCACCGCGGTCGTCCCATCTCCCGCGTCGTCCGCAACCACGAAGATGCCGTCGGCGGGAAAGACTCCGGTGAGGGCAACGATGGGGCCCGCGTTGCCGTTCGCGCCGTTGATGCCCTCGAGTGTCAACCCGTCGAGTGAGCTGCCGGGATCGCCGTAGAGCTCGACGAAGGACAGGCCGTTGTCCGAGCCCACTGCGTCGTAGAGCACTTCCGAAATCAGCGGAGTCGCCCATGTCGTCGGCGCCGCCAGTGCGACAGCCAGTGAAACGATCGTGACCCAAGCGCGATGCATGTTGGACTCCGTTGAGCGTTGGGGGACCGTCATGGGGTGGGGACGCTGAGCTGGCGCGAGTACCAGCCGCCCGTCCAGGCGTCGATGCCCGCCGCAAGCTGCTCTGCCCGCGGGCGCAGGGCGTGCGCGGCGGCCGGGTCGGTCTGTGCGGCCAGCTCGGCCAGCACACGCCGGCGCTCGAAGTAGAGCTGGTTGATTTCGTCGAGGACGTCGTCGCGAAGCTCGATGATCTCGCGTGCCTCGCGCGACACGTCGATGGCTTCCGGGTGGAAGGCGACGTCGCCGAAGTCCCAGCTGACGGTGAGCTGAAGCTGCAAGTCCCGGTGGCGGTCCTCGTCGCGGTCGTTCAGCCGGCGCAGGTCTCCGGAGAGCCAGGCTTCGTCGTAGTCGGAGTTGCGGCTTCTTCCGCCGTCCGCAATGGCGCGAAGCGCCAGAATGGGGAGCCACCCCCGGCGTGCGACGCCCCGCCGGAGCTCAGCGATGCGCGCGGGGCGCAGGTCCAGGTAACGCAGCGCGGCCCGGTGAACGCTGTGAACGTCGGGCTCCGTCGGATCCAGCGTCGTCGCCGAGGTGGGAACAAACGCGGCGCGACTCGACGGGCGCCCTACCCAGAGGCCGTCTTCCGTCGCAGCGTAGAGGGCACCCTCGCCCAACGCGAGATCTTGCGCGGGAGAGGAGCCCGCGGCGGCCAGCACACGGCTCCACGGGCCCCCGAGCCTCCCTGACATCAACAACCCTCGGCTGGTTGCGAGCCAGAAGCGGCTCCATACCCCGCTCAGGCGCGTGGCTTGGGCGCCGGGCGGCAACGAGGGGCGAATCACATCCCAGCGCCCATCGGATTTCCAACGGACGACGAGCGTGGAATCGAGCACCACGACGACCTCCGCTGGGCCGACGTCGAACTCGATTTCGTTGACGCTGCGCTGGCTCGAAACGAAGGGGATCGGAACCCGGATGGGCGCGTCGGTTGCGGACGGATCGCTGTCGATCGAAATCGGGCTGAGCCACAGCTCACCGCGCATCGCGACCCAGCATTCGATTCGATTCCCAGACTCTCGCAACGCGATCGCCGTGGCAGCGCCCGAAGGCAGTGCGTTGGAGAGGCGGCGCCAGTGACGCGCGTCGCTGGAAACGTACGGCCCGTCGCCCGTCGCCACCGCGATCAGACCGCCTAGAACCCGAATGCGGCTGACCGCGCGCGCTTTCAGTCCCGGCCCGGTGGAGATGGACTCGACCATGCCGTCGGAGCCGATCCGGTAGAGGCCCGAAGTGGTGGCTGCCAACAGCACGGGCCCGTCCTCGCCTGGGGCGTCGAAGAAGGCGAGATCCTGCACGGCTCCACGCAACGCGATGCGCCGCGGAGCCGCTTCCCCCACACCCATTCCCACATCCATTCCCATACCCATTCCCACACCCAGCCGAACTCCGCGGGCGTCCCCGATGGCGAGCCGGCCCGACACATCGAGCGCCAGTGCCGTGACGACGTCGCCAGAAGCCTCGACGGGAACGGGCTCCCAGCGGATCGCCGGCGCGGGACGTTGGACCCCGTCCGAAGCATCCGCACGCGGGGTCAGACCCACGATCCAGGCGAGAGCCATTCCAGTCGCGATTCCAGCGGTGACCCATCGTCGAGCGCGCCGCGCTGCGAATTGCATGTCGTCGCATGGAGCAAGATGCATGCCGCTTGGAGTTGGTCGGGGAGGCCGACGAATCTCGCCATGGATCAGACGGTTGCGGTTGGAGTCGAGTGCGCGAGTCGCCCGTGGGTGAAGCGAGGGGTGCACTGCCGAAACCGACGGGCGCTCACGCCGGTCGCGCGCCTTCCTTGACGGACCGGCGCCGCTCCAGAACACTCGCCGCAATGGGGCGTCGGAACCGAGCCGGCCGGCGACAGGGTTGCAACATCATCCTCGGAGCGCTGACCGGAGCGCTGTTCGCCGCGCTACCGGTGCAAGCGGCATCCGACGAGGCCCAAGCCGGATCTCTCGGTCCGGAGCTCTATCGTTGGGTCGATCGCGCCGGCGTGGTGCGATACACGCCCGACCTCAGCCGCATTCCCGATACCCGACGCCAGACCGCGGTGCGCGTGATCCCCGGAAGCGCGCCGACCGGCAGCGCGCTTTCGACCCCGACGAACCCCGCTCGAATCCCGACTCCGCCGACCGCTTCGATCCCCCAGCCGCCGGCCACCCCGGGAAGCCCGCAGCCCGATGCCGACCCGTTCAACGCGCCGACGGAGTCGCGGAACGTCCAGTCCACGAATCTGCTCGGGACGTCCGAGGGCTCGTGGCCAGAGCTCGACGCCCGCATCGCGGAGCTCGAGCTGCTGGTTGAACAAGACGAGGAAATCATCAAGGTGTTGATCTCCGCCCCTCCGGCCGAGGACTACGACGGCTTGATCCACTCGGAAGAGCTGCGCGAGGTGGCCGCTCGGCTCCCTCTGCTCCAGGGAGAGCTCGAGGAGCTGAAACGCTGGCGCGACGATTCGGATCAGCCCTGACCCAGCGCCAGAGGCACCGCCGTGCTGCGAGATCGTGAGTGAGAAGCGGCCGCTGGCGGATCGGAAGCTCAACGCGTTGCCCCGCCTTGGGTCACGCTCCTAGACTGGAGCCCGATGGAATCTCGCCCCCGCCGGATCGTCGCCCTCTGCGGTGGTGTAGGCGCCGCGCGTTTCTTGCAGGGCCTCGTCCGGGTGGTCGACCCGGCGGAGGTCTGCGCCGTGGTCAATACGGGCGACGACCTACCCTTCTACGGGGTTCACGTCTCGCCGGATCTAGACATCGTGACCTACACGCTGGCGGGTCGGGTCGACCGCGAGCGCGGATACGGGCTGGAAGGGGATCGCTTCGGAGTGGTCGACGCCCTCGGCGCCTTCGGCCACGAGAACTGGTTCCGTCTGGGTGACCGCGACTTTGCGACGAGCCACCACCGCACGCTGCGCCTGCGGGGGGGCATCGGGCTGGCGCAGGTGACCGACGAGATTCGTCGACACTTCGGGGTGGCTACCCAGATCTTGCCGATGTCCGAGGACCCTTGCGCGACCATCGTCGAGCTCGAGGGTGACCGCCGGGTGCACTTCGAGGAATACCTGGCACGCGACGGAGCGCCCGACGAAGTCTGCGGCGTCGACCTCTCCGAGGCTAGCCGGGCTCAGCCGGCGCCCGGCGTGCTGGAAGCGCTGGGCAGCGCGGAAACGATCCTGTTTTGTCCGAGCAATCCGATCGTGTCGATCGGACCGATCCTGGCCGTGCGCGGAGTGCGCGATGCCGTGAAGGGCTCGGATGCCCCGGTCGTCGCCATTTCACCCATCGTCGGTGGCGCCCCGGTCAAGGGGCCGGCGGATCGGCTGCTGCGCGGACTGGGGATCGAAGTCTCGGCTCGCGGCGTGGCGGAGCTCTTCCGCGAGTTGATCGGTGGATTCCTGATCGATGATCGGGACGCCTCTTCGGCGGCCGACATCGAGGCCATGGGAATTCGAACCCTGGCGCTCGATACGCTCATGCGAGACGTCTCGGTCGCAGCGCAGCTAGCCGAAGCTGCGCTGGGTCTCGCCGCGTCACTCCGATGATCGCAGCGCTCGTGCCCGTCAAGGAGTTGGCGTCGTCCAAGTCGCGACTGCTTCCGCACCTGGGCGCGGACGCGGTAGCGCGTCTGTCGGTGGCGATGTTGAGCGACGTGCTGGAGGCCCTGCAGTCGGTGCGCTCCATCGACCGTGTGATCGTCGTGACCCCCGACGCCCGGGTGTCCGATGCGGCGCGCCGTGTAGGCGCGGAGGTCGCGCTCAGCCAAACCGCGGGGCTGAACCCCTCGATCGAGGAAGCCTGCGCGAGCACCACTGGGCCCAAAGACGCGGTGCTGGTGATGCTGGGAGACGTACCGGGCGTCCGTGCCGACGACGTCGAGAAGCTTCTGCTTGCACTCGAGGGCCGCGGGGTGGCGCTGGCTCCGTCGAGCGATGGCGGAACCTCCGCTCTGCTGCGGCGCCCGCCCGACATCATCCCGGCCGGCTTCGGACCCGACAGCGCCAGCGTGCATCGCCAGCTCGCCGAGCGCGCCGACGTCCCCTTCATCGAGATTCCGCTGTCCTCGCTGGCAATCGACATCGACGACCGCGATGACTTGCTGACCTTCCTGAGCGGGCCCGGAGCGGGCCGCCGAACGCGAGCTCTGCTGGGCGAGCTGCTGCCCGAGGCAGCGCCGTGAGCACCGCACCCTCGCCCCTTCGATTGGTCCCGCTCACGGGAATTCCCGGCATTCATCCCGGGGACGATCTTCCCGCGCTCATCCTGGAAGCCGCGACGCGGGCTACACTCGCGCTGCACGACGGTGTACTCGTCGTCTGCCAGAAGGTCGTATCGAAGGCGGAGGGGCGCATCGTCAAGCTCTCCGACGTGGAGCCATCCGAGCAGGCGCTCGCCATGGCGAGCGAGGACGATCGCGACCCGCGCCAGCTCGAGCTGGTGTTGCGCGAGTCCAAGCGGATCGTGCGGCGCGGTCACGGCGTGACGATCACCGAAACCCATCACGGCTTCGTCTGCGCCAACGCGGGCATCGACCTCTCGAACGCGCCGGCAGAAGATACGGCGGTATTGCTTCCGGTGGATCCCGACGCCTCCGCGCGCGCGCTTCTAAACGCCCTGGCTGCGCTGGGTGCGGGACCGCTGGCGATCGTCATCAGCGACACCTTCGGTCGCCCCTGGCGCGAGGGGCTCGTCGACGTGGCCCTCGGAAGTGCGGGAATCGCGCCAATCACGGACTTGCGCGGAGAACGAGACCTCGCGGGCCGGGAGCTGCAGGTGACGGCCATCGCCACCGCCGACCAGCTAGCGGCCGCGGCCGGTCTGCTCATGCCCAAGGACGGCGGGATTCCCGCCGTCTGGGTCGAGGGACACCAGCCACGTGGTGACGGCGGGGTTCGCGAGACGCTTCGCGATTCCGAGACCGACCTGTTTCGCTGACCCTACTCTCGAGCAGTCGAACAACGCGGCTCTCGGTTACCCGGAGGCGCTGTCGATCGCTCGCCACAGGTCTTCGAGGCCGCTGCGTCGAAGCGCAGAGGTAGCCACCACGCGAGCCGCCGGAAGCTCGATCGATTGCTTGAGCTCGCGAATGCGCGCGGCGCGGCGCATCGGCTTGAGCTTGTCCACTTTGGTGATGGCCACGACGACCGGGATCTCGCGCTCTCGCAGCCAATCGATCAGCAGGGTCTCGTCTTCGGAAATTTCCCGGCGCAGATCCTGCAGCAGGATGGCCGCCGTCAGCGTCGAGCGACCTTCGAGGTAGGACTCGACCAGAACCTGCCAGCGCTGACGCTCGGCCTTGCTCACCTTGGCGTAGCCGTAGCCCGGCAGATCGACGAAGTGTTGCTCGGTGCTCGGGCGCCGAACCCGATAGAAATGGATCAGTCGGGTCTTGCCGGGCGAGCTGCTCGTGCGCGCGAGCTTGCGTCGCTGAATCAGTGCATTGAGCAGGCTCGACTTTCCCACGTTGGAGCGGCCCAGAAAGGCCACCTCCGGGGCCGTCGGTTTGGGAAATCCATCCGGAGCCGCAGCCGTGGCGAGCCACTCCGCTTCGAGAATCTTCATCACAGGGTCGGCAGTGCGCGAGCCAGCCGCTCGAGGGCCTCCTGAATCGCGGCTTCGGAGTTCGCGTAGCAGAATCGCAGCCAGCCCTCGCCGGCTTCGCCGAAGTCCACGCCCGGAGTGATGCCCACCTTTGCGCGCTCGAGCAGACGGTACGCGAGGCGCAGTGAATCCGAGTCGAACGCCCGCGCATCGGCGAAAATGTAGAAGGCTCCCAGCGGCTCGACTGGAATCCGGAAGCCCAGCTCCCTCAACCCATCGAGCAGCAGCCTGCGCCGCCGCGCGTAGGCGCTGCGCATCTGGCTGAGCACATCCGATTCGTCCTGCAGCACCGCGAGGCCCGCGTGCTGGACGAAGCAATTGGCCGAGATGAAGAGGTTCTGCTGCATCACCTGCAGTAGCCGGACGGACCCCAGTGGCGCAATCGCGTACCCCAGCCGAAATCCGGTCATCGCATGCCGCTTCGAAAAACCGTCGAGCACGTAGGCTTCGTCGCTGACCTGCAGTGCCGACGTCACCTTGGCGTCCTCGTAGACCAGGCCGTCGTAGATTTCGTCCGAGATGATCGGAACACCGAGCGCCGCGAGCCCGCGCAGTGTCTCTTCGGTCTGAATGGCACCCGTGGGGTTGGCGGGCGAACTCACCACCAGGGCGCGGGTCCTGGGCGTGATCGCCTTGCGGACCGCGTCGACGTCCAGCGCGTAGCCCGCCTCGGGATGGGTTGGGACGAATACGGGAACACCCCCACTCATCCGGATGAAGTTGGGATAGCACGGATAATGCGGCGTCCCGAGAATGACCTCGTCGCCTTCGTCCACGAGCAGTGAGAACAGCATCAACATGGCGGGAGAAGTGCCGTTGGTGACCAACACGCGATCCGGATCAATCTCTATGCCGAAGCGTCGGTGGTGGTCCTCGGCAATGGCTGCGCGCAGCTCCAGTAGGCCGCGGCTGTCGGTGTAGTGCGTTTTGCCGGCTTCGAGCGCCCGAATACAGGCCTTCGCCGCGGCCGGGTGGGCGGGAAAATCCGGCTCCCCGAGCTCCAGGTGGATCACGTTTTCGCCCGCGCGCTCCATCGCGAAGGCGCGCTCCGCCACCTCCATGACGAAGAAGGGCCGCAGCTGATCGGTTCGGCGGGCAAAGCTCGCAGACATGGGCTCCCCGTAGCCGGGGGCCTCGCGGGTGTCAAGCGGAGCGGCCGGGCTGGAGCCCCCTGTCGGCGACCGCCCGGAGCGGCGACGCACGCGTGCCGAGCTTTGCAAGTTATTGGTTTTCGGAGACTTTTCCCGCGGTCCGCTTTTGACACTGCGAGTCGCCGCTGATAACCTGGGACGCCTCATCGAGAGGAACCCGGGCATGAGCAAGGGCGTTCAGATCGCTGTGGGCGCGACGGCGATCGCCGCATTGTTCGGCTGGTACGGGGCCACCAATCTCGACGCTGGGACCTCCTTCACCTACTTCCAGAACCTCACTGAGTTCCAGGCGAGCCCCAGCGCCCAGAGCGGCGCCCACTCGCGCGTTCACGGCTACATCGCCTTGAATTCGATCGAGCGCGACGTCGACGCCAGGCAGGTGCGCTTCGCCGTCGTGAACGAGCCGCCCCACGCAGGGGGGGATCCGAGCCACCCACTCGAGGTGGTTCTCGCCAGCCTGGAGACACCGGACCTGTTCAAGGACGGCGCCGAGGTGGTCGTCGAAGGCCAACTAGTCGACGCCGGGGCGGGAGTCGTCTTCGAGGCGGACAAGGTGCTCGCCAAGTGCCCGTCGAAATTCGAAGCCAAGCCGACCAACTCGACTGAGCTCTGAGCGGGCCACCCGCCCGGGCGAAGTCCCTCAACCACCGAGGTCGATAACGATCATGCCCGACATCGGAGGTTATGCGCTTCGCTTCGCGCTGATGATCGCTGTGCTCGGATTCAGCAGCGCGATCTACGCGGGAATCTCGCGGCGGCCCGACTGGACGCGGGTGGCCGAGCGCAGCGTCTGGGTTGTCTTCGCCCTCACCAGCCTCGGCATCGGGGCGCTGTTTTACGCCTTCGCGACCTTCGACTTCCAGCTCGCCTACGTGGCTCGGCACTCCGCGCGCAGCATGGCGCTCCACTACCGCCTGGCCGCGCTCTGGGGCGGCCAAGCGGGCTCGTTGCTGCTCTGGCTGTGGATGCTCACCGCCTATGCGGCCGCCAGCGTCTGGTTCAACCGCACCAAGAATCGCAGGCTGATGCCCTGGGTCGTGGCCGTTCTGCTCGGCAACGCGCTGTTCTTTCTCGTACTCGTCAACTTCGTGACTCCCCCCTTCGACCGCTTGCAGCCCGGCGACATCCTCTCGGATGGAGATGGACTGAATCCGCTGCTGCAGCACCCCGTGATGATGATTCACCCCCTGATGCTGTACACGGGGCTCGTCGGCTTCGTCGTTCCGTTCGCGTTCGCGCTCGCTGCCCTGGTCACGGGAGAGCTCGGTAGCCATTGGTTTCGCACCACCCGCCGCTGGACGCTCTTTGCCTGGTTCTTCTTGAGCATTGGCGTCATGCTCGGCGGACGTTGGGCCTACGAGGTTCTCGGTTGGGGCGGCTACTGGGCGTGGGATCCGGTCGAGAACGCATCGTTCATGCCCTGGCTACCGGCGACCGCCTTCCTGCATTCGGTGATGATCCAGGAAAAGCGCAACATGCTGAAGACCTGGAACCTGCTACTGATCGGACTCACCTACACGCTGTGTTTGTTCGGAACCTTTCTGACCCGCAGCGGCATCGTCCAGTCCGTGCACGCGTTCGCCCAGTCTCCCGTCTTCACTTCCATCTTTCTCGGCTACGTGCTGACTTCGGCGACGATCTTTCTGATAGCCGTGCTGGTCCGGCGGAAACAGATCCGCAGCCCGAACCGAATCGAGTCGGTCCTATCTCGCGAAGCCGGGTTCCTGCTCAACAACTGGGTGTTCATCTCGCTGCTCGTCTGGATCTTCACCGGCACGCTCTTTCCCGTGGTGTCGGAAGCGCTGCAGGGGGATCGGATCGCGGTAGGGCCGGGATTCTTCCCGATCATGGCGGGCCCGCTGGCGCTGTTCCTGTTGTTTCTCACCGGAGTGGGGCCCTTGATCGCATGGCGCAAGGCCTCGCCCTCGAGCATCGCGAAGCAGTTCCGCTGGCCGGCCACTACCGGCTTGTTGGTCACGGGAGCGGTCTGGTGGTCACTGGGCAGCGCGGCTTCCTACTACCCCGTGCTCGTCTGGGGGCTAGGCGCCTTCGTGGTCGGCACGATCGTGCAAGAATACGCGCTCGCGATTCGCGCCCGAATCCGCAAGGGAGAGGAGAACGTGGTCCGCGCGTTCGCCTCGCTGCTGCGCAAGAACCAGCAACGCTATGGCGGCTACATCGTGCACCTGGGCGCTGTCCTCATCCTGGTCGGAATGGCTGGATCCGTCTTCGACGAGGAAAGGCTGGAAAACGTCCGCGCTGGTGACACCTTTCAGATCCAGAACTACCGCCTCGAGTACCTGACCGCCACGGCGATCGAGGAGCAGCACTACGGCGGAGCCACCGCACGCCTGGCGCTCTACCGAGGCGAGGACCCGCTTGCCGTGATGACACCCGAGAAGCGCATGTACTGGCTTCAGCAGCAGCCCGCGTCGATCCCATCGGTGTATTCGACTGTGCGGGAGGATCTCTACATCACCTTGACCGCCATCGAAGCCGATGGCTCGGCCACCTTCAAGATCTACTGCAATCCACTCGTGAACTGGATCTGGATTGGCGGCGCCGTATTCGTTCTCGGCTCGCTCGCCGTCATGTGGCCGCACCCCGATCGAATCCGGAGGACGGAGGGCGGATGACTCCGCCCTGGCGAACCATCGCCGCAACGGCGATGCTCGCGCTCGCTCCGTTGGGTGCGTCCGGCCAGCCGGATTCACCCCACGGGCTTCCCCAATCACCCGATGGCAGCGTCCCGGACGTGCCAGCAGGGCCGGGTGCGATCCGCGGCCGCGTCGTCCACGAGCGCGACCCGCAGGCGGTCGGCGACGTTCCCATCATCCTCTACTCCCTTTCTCCGGGCGGCGTACCGGGGCTGCGCGGTACCACGAGCGCTGCCGACGGATCATTCGCGTTCGAAGCGATCAACAACGACCCCGAAACCGTGTACTTGCTGGGAGCGCGCTACGCGGATGTTCCCTTCGGCACCCGTCTTGCGTTCGCGGCCGGCGAGCTCGTTCGCGACGTCGAGCTTCCAATCGACGAACCCACGTCCATTACGACCGGCGCCCGCGTCGACGAGGTGCTGATCCAGGTCCAGCAGAGCTGCGACGGACTCTTCATCCGCGAGTCACACCTCCTCGTCAATCCCGGGGATCAGGTCATCTACGTACCCGAGGCGGAGCGCGCTGAACGCGATCCAATCTTGCGCATCGCGCTACCCGCTGGCGCGACGGAGCTGCAGGCCACCGAGATCGACAGCCTGGTCAGCGATGGCGAGACCCTGGCGTTCTGGGGCCCGCTGCGGCCCGGTAGCCGCGACTTCGAGTTCACCTACGGGCTACCGCCGCGGGGCGCATCCTTCGATTTCCGTAGGACCCTTCCGGCGGGGGCGCGTCGGGTTCGGCTCTTGAGCCGACCGGGAGGGCCGACCCTATCGCCCAGTCACTCGGACAACGCGAACCTCCAGCCGGGCGAAAGCGTAGAGATCGAGGGTCTCCAGTTCGATTCGCTCGAGGCCAGGGACGTTGCTCCAGGCGTCGAGCTTGCAATCGACGTCGAGCTGCCGGCGCGCCGCGAAGCCTCGGACCGGATCAGCGCAATCGACACCCGAATCTGGCACGAGCTCGATGGTGCATCGCTGACGATCGACCAGCAGCTCCGGCTGAGCGTGTCAGGGGATACGCCCCTGGTGTCCGAGTCTGGAGCGCCACTGCTGTGTATCGATCTTCCGGCAACCGCCGAGGAGCTGCGGTTCTCTTCCGACACCCTCACGCTGGGGCTGTCGCGGGATCCTTCCGGCGCCCTAGCCATCCAGGGGCCGCTGCCCGCAGGGGAAACCCAGCTCTCGCTTCGCTATCGCCTGCCCGTGACAACCGACGCCCCGCGCATCGCGCACAGTCTCCCCGTCGACGTTCCGTTGCTGACGGTCCTCGTCGCCGACACCGGGCTGGTGGTGGAAACGAATCGACTCCATCGACGCCAGCCCCTGCGCACCAGCGATCGGGTGTATATCCACCTCGAGGGTTTCGAGATCGCCAGGGGAGAATCGATCGACCTACAGCTCAAGCCGCTCGCGGCCCGGCGTCCGCTGCCGAAGCTCGCCTCGGCGGGCCTCGCCGTCGCGGCCGCCCTGGTGGCAATCGGATTCCTGACCGGACCCCTCCGGGCGGCCGGAACAGAGGAAGATGACTTCCCCCAGTCGGTGCGGCCGGCCGCGGACGAGCGCGAGTCGGTGTTGGAGGCGATCCGTGCCCTCGATGAAGATTTCGAGGTGGGCAAGGTCACCGAGGTAGATTACCGAAAATTGCGTCAGAGACTGCGCGCCGAGGCGGTCCACTGGCTGCGTCAGGAGCGCGAAGCCAACGAAAGACCCGAAGAACCCGCTTTGCCGCGGGTGCAGGAAATCTGCCCGGAATGCGGCACCGATGTGGGACAGGACGCGCTGTTTTGCTCCCACTGCGGGGTCCGGCTGAGCGGGCACTCCGCGCCCCAGGAGAGCTCCGGGTGACGATCGTCGCCCGAGGCCTGGAGAAGCGCTTTGGACGCACCGTCGGGCTCGATGGCATCGACCTGGAGATTCCGTCCGGCACCGCCCTGGCCATTCTCGGCCCCAACGGGGCCGGGAAATCGACCCTGCTCCGCCTGGCCGCGGGCCTCGCGCGCCCCACGGCCGGCTCTCTCCAGGTGTGTGGCGATCTGGCCCATAGCCGCAGGGCCCGCGCCCGGGTCGGCTTCATCGGTCACGCGACGGGACTGTACCCGGAGCTCACTGCGCGCGAGAACCTGATCTTTGCCTCCCGTCTGCATCGGGTCTCCGAGCCGGGCCGACGAGCGGACGAGCTGCTCGCCGCAGAAGGCCTCGGCCGCGCCGCGAACCGTCGCGTCCGCGGGTTTTCCCACGGCATGGCCCAACGCGTCGCGATCGCGGTGGGATTGGTTCACGATCCGGAGATCGTGCTGCTCGACGAACCCTTCACCGGGCTCGACCGACGGGCCTCGGATCGACTTCGCGAACGCCTGGCCGAACTTCACCGGCGCGGATGCACGCTGTTGCTCGTCACCCACGACGTCGGCGTCGCGGCGCAACTCGCCGACGCAGCGATCGTGTTGCGGCGCGGTCGCATCATCCACAGCCAGGCTGGAGAGGCCCTGGAACCCACGACGCTCGAGGCAGCCTACTCGAACGCCTTCGACGGCCAGCCCGTATGAGCGCCTCGATCGGATGAGCGCACTACTCGCAGTCGTCTGGAAGGACCTGCTGACGGAGTGGCGCAGCCGCGACCGCGTCGTCGCGATGTTGCTGTTTTCGCTGCTGATGGTGGTGGTATTCCACTTCGCGCTACCCGGAGGTGCCACCGCGGCCACACGCGCCAACGCACCCGGCCTGTTGTGGGTTGCCTATGTGTTCGCCGCCGTCCTTGGGCTGGGGCGCTCCTTCGCGATCGAGCTCGAAAACGACGCCATCTCCGGCCTGGCGCGGGCACCGACCGACCGCGGCTGGATCTTGCTGGGCAAGATCGTGGCCAACTTCGTGATCCTCGGATTTGTTCAGCTGGTGACCGCGTGTGTGTTCGCCCTGGTGTTCGAGATGAACCTGACGCGCATCGCGCTACCGCTGGCGGGGGTCGTGGCGCTGGGATCCCTTGGACTCTGCTCGGTCGGAACCTTCTTTGCAGCGGTGTCGGTGCGAACCCGACTGCGCGACGTGATGCTGCCCCTGCTCGTCTTGCCCTTCTACATACCGGTCCTCGCAGCGGCCTCCCGCGCCACCTCGGCGCTGGTAGAGACGGGAACCGTCTCCTTCGAGCCCATCCAGTTTCTTCTCGTGACCGATGCAACCTATCTGATAACCTCGTTCATCCTTTCCGACTTCGTGCTCGACGAGTGAGATCCGTGGCCGAGACCGCCCTGGAGCGAAATCCGCGCAGCGCGGCGCCGATCCGGATCAGCGGCGCCCTGCTGGCCGTGCTCGCCGCCCTGTGGATCTACGGGGTGGTCACGGCCCCGATCGATTCGATCCAGGGCGTGATCCAGAAGATCCTCTACGTCCACGTCCCCTGCTGGTTCGCCGCCTACGCGGGCTTTGCGCTGACGGCGGTCTCCGGGGCCCTCTATTTGTGGAAGAACGAGGAGCGCTTCGATCGGGTGGCGGTTGCGGGTGCCGAGGTCGGCGTGCTGTTCTGCACGCTCGGCCTGGTCAGCGGGCCGATCTGGGCCAAGGCCACCTGGGGACACTGGTGGGCCTGGGATCCGCGTCTGACGGTGACCCTGCTGTTGTGGTTCATCTACCTCGCCTACCTGCTGCTGCGCAGCTTCACCGACGGCAGCACCCGAACGGCCCGCTTCGCCGCGGTCTATGGCATTGCCGGCCTGGCCGCGGTGCCTCTCAACTATTTCGCCATCGAGCTCTTCGGTGGAGCGGCCATGCACCCAGACAATCTGGAGCGCGACAGCCTGGGGGCCGGCATGGGCTGGCCTTTCGCACTCGGCGCAGCCACGAGCCTGGCCGCCTTCGTGCACTTGGTGCTCCTGCGAGTGGACCTCGAGCGAAGGCGGATCGAGCACGATGCGCAGGAGAGTGCTCTCGACGCTCGAGAGCCGTTTTGAGGCGCATGATGGCGGAGCGAACGCGCCAGCTTCTCGGATTCAAAACTGGGTTGACAACTGGTGCGCCGCGGGACTATAAGCAACTACAAGGCGAACCTGCGTCTGCAAGTTCGGCTAATTCACAGTGGAGGCAACCGCTTACCCATACCCCCAGAGGGGAAGCGTGCGTGCGCGGGGTCATTTCGCCCCGAGCATGACAAATGTTGCGTGCCATCCGAGTTGATCGGCATGAAACGGAAGCAGGATGCCCATGAGGGCCGTCCTTTCCGGCAGCCGATGCTCTCAGAGAAGCTTCGCACCCACGCAAGGGAGCGGCAGAGCTGCCCATAAGGGCATCGGCCGCCACTGAGAACGCCGTGCGGCAGACGCCGCGGCACGGAGTTTGCGAGGTCTTCCAGAGGGGCCCGGGAAGACAAGGCTGGCGGAATCCCGGTCGGACAGGGCCCAGGAGGCGGTCCAAAAAAGGGGATGGCCATCATGAAACGCGGCGTCGGCTATTGCGAGAACACAGACTGTGAGGACTACGCGAAGGGCGTCTTCCTCCTCAACCACGGGGACACCTTCTACTGTCCCCGCTGCCGTCAGCTCGGCAAGGTCGAGAAGGAGCGCGGCTTCTACACGGGCAATACGGACATCTTCAAAGAGGTCCGCGTCGAGTACAACTTCGATCCGATCAACAGCGTGTACCGTGAGATCGCCATCGTTCGCGATGAAAGTCTCTGGGGCCGAAACAACGTCTACACGCTCCAGTCGCCGCTGATCAAGACCGAGAAGCGCGCGCTGAAGGTGGCGGAGGCCATTCTCGCCAACCTCAACCGCTATCGGGGCCTGCTCAACGGAGACGACATCCCACGCACCACCGAAATCATCCTCTCGTTCGACGACGAGTTCGACGAGTTTTCTCGCAAGCTCCAGCAGCTCAGCAAGGAGTGGGAGGCAAGCGGCCTTCGCGAGGGCCAGCGCTAGCCCGAATCCATTCTTCGGGCCAGGAATGCGCAGCGGGTGGAAGCCCGTGCGCTCTTCATCAAGAGGCCCTCGGCCGCCGTTCAGGCCGAGGGCCTTTCCTTTGGAGCCGATTCAGCGGCCACCCCAGCGAGTCAGCCCCGATCAACGCTCGCAGGCATGTACTGGTTCAGGTACCGCACGAAGGGGTCGTGATCGGCGTCGGTGTGGCGTTGGTACTCGGTGAGCGCGCAGATGCGCTCGGCGTCTTCTGCGGAGAAGAGTCTCTCGATGATCGCCAGCGCCATGTCCATGCCGGCCGAGACACCCGATGAGGTCGCCAGCCTTCCCGCGTCGACCCAGCGTGCTGATTCCACCCACTGCACTTTGTCGCTCTGCTGCACGGACAGGTCGAAGAATTGCTTGTTGCTGGTCGCTCTCAGGCCGTCGAGCAGCCCGGCCTTGGCCAGCAACGCCGAACCCGTGCAGACCGACATCGTCACCAGTGCTTCCGCGGAACGCTCGCTGAGAAACGCCAGCAGCTTCTCGTTGGCCAGCTCCGCAATCGTGCCAATGCCGCCCGGCAACAGGATGAGGTCGAGCTTGGGACAGTCGTCGAAGCCGTATTCCGCCAGCGTCACCGGGCCCTGCGCGGATGCCACCGCGCCCGCCTGCTCGGCCACCGTCACGATGGAGACCCGGTCTCCCAGGTTGCCAAACATCTCGAGCGGCCCGTACACGTCCAGCAGCTCGAACTGATGGTAGAAGATTGCGCCCAGCTTGAGCCCTGCAGCTTCAGCCATGGTTCCTCCCTTTTCGTCAGCATGCCGCGCATTGCGCTGGTGCGGGCGCCTTCCGATGCGCGAAAGCGTTAGGCTGCTTCCATGAGTCGACGCGAAAGTTCCTGCAAACGCCAGCTCGTGGCAACGCTTCTCGGCCTGTGGACTTTTGGCCTGTGGATCGGGAGCGCGCCGCCAGCCAGTACAGAGGGCTTCGAGCTCGAGCCCCTGTCCCCCAAAGAGCAGCAGTTGGTCAGCGACTTCCGGAAGTTGTGGTTCGAACGGGGCGCCGTCTTCGAGAACCATTTCATCGGCGTGCAAACGCTCCAGAACCCCTTCGACATGTGGATCATCCAGGAGCTGATCTACGAGGTCAAACCCGACTACGTGGTGGAGGCCGGTACCTATTACGGGGGCAGCTCGGTGCTCTGGGCGTTGTTCCTGACGACGGTGAACCCCGAGGGCCGGGTCATCACCATCGACATCGAGGACCAGCGCCTCCCCCGCGCGAAAGACCACCCCATTGCAAAAAAACAAGTGGATTTCCTGCTCGGGAGCTCCACCGCCCCCGAGATCGTCGCCCAGGTAAAGGAGCGGGTGAAGGGGAAGCGAACCCTCTTCATTCTCGACTCGCTTCACACCAAGGAGCACGTCGCCAAGGAGCTCGAGGTCTACGCCCCCCTGGTGACGCCAGGGAGCTACATCGTGGTCCAGGACACGCCCGTAGGCCCGATCCATGCAGTGCGCGAGTTCGTGGCGAAGGATGATCGATTCGTATCGGACCGCTCTCGGGAACGATTCCTGATCACCAACTCGATGGAAGGCTATCTGAAACGCGTGAAGTGAGCGCCGCCACGCCCTACCCGGCGCGATCGTCCGTCCAGCGCATGCGCAGATCGATGCGAAGCCCCGCCCAGATGGCGCCGAAACCTTGGTGCTCGCGCCGTAGCAGCGGCTCATCCGGCCGCCTCAGAGCGTCCTCCAAGGGAACCCGATACCAGGGAAACAAGGTGTCGGGCAGCTGATCGGGATCGAACCAGCGCACCAGCGGTGTCTCCGGGCTGGGCCGCAGATCTCCAGCCAGGACGCGACATTCGAACACCGAAGCGCAATGCGGACGAAAGCCGCTGCGGAAATAGTCGCCCACCTTGCGTTCTACCGCGACGTCGAGGCCGGTTTCCTCGAAGACCTCGCGCACCAGCGCTTCGCTGAGTGGCTCCCCCGGCCTGGGGTGTCCACCCGGCAGCTCCCAGCCGCGCAAGTCACCTCGAACCGTCAACAGCACCCGGGATTCCGAGAGCACGACCGCCTGGGCGACCGCCAGGGGCGCGCGCTTGGAGACACTCCAGGATGCGATTTGGAGATAGTTCGGAACCGCGGCCGCCAACCTGCCGAGCCGGGCCGCCAAGCCCTACTCGATGATCTTGTTGAGCGGATACTCGACGATTCCGCGCGCGCCCGCTTCCGACAAACGGGGAAAGAGCTCGGTGACGATGCGTTCCTCGATCACTGTATTGATCGCAACCCAACGATCGTCGGCCAGCGTGGAGATCGTCGGAGTTCCCAAGGCGGGCAGCAGTGCGAGCAACGTCTCTACACGGTCGGCGGGAGCATTCATCATCAGCCCCACGCGGTCTGCGGCGTGGATCGCGCCCTGCAGAACCAGCAGCAGGCGCTTCATCTTCTGCAGCTTCCAGGAGTCGGCGCAGGCTGCGCGGTTGCCGATGAATCGCGGCGTGCTCTCGACCACGGTGTCGACGATCCGCAGATCGTTGGCGCGCAGACTCGACCCCGTCTCGGTAACGTCGATGATCGCGTCGGCCAAGATAGGCGGCTTGACCTCGGTGGCGCCCCACGAGAACTCCACCTTGGCTTTGACGCCGTGGGATCGCAGATAGCGCCTCGACAGATTCACGACCTCGGTGGCGATGCGCTTGCCCTCGAGATCTGCCGGCTTGCGGATCCGCGACGAGTTCTTGACCGCGACCACCCAGCGAACGGGGCCGTAGTTGGGCCAGGGAGCCCGCAGATCAGCCAATTCCTTGACCTTGGACCGGCTCTCGAGTGTCCAATCGAGACCTGTGATCCCGGCGTCGAGAACCCCCTGATCGACATAGCGCGCCATCTCCTGGGCACGAATCAGGATGCAATCCAGCTCGGGGTCATCGATCTCGGGGTAGTAGGACCGTGACGGAATCTGGAGCTGAAAGCCGGCGCGCCGGAAGAGCTCCTGCGTGGTCTCCTGGAGACTCCCCTTCGGGAGGCCGAGACGGAGGCGTCGGGTACGGGTTGGGCTCATCGCCCGTACACCTCCTTGGGATCGAACACCTGCACGCCCACATCGACCCAGCCGTTCTCGTCGAGCCTGCGAAAGAAGCAGCTTCGCTTTCCAGTATGGCAGGCCGCTCCTCCGCGCTGTTCGACGCGAAGCAGCACCACATCACCGTCGCAGTCGACGTAGAGGCTCTTCAACAGCTGGGTGTTGCCGCTCTCTTCGCCTTTGTGCCAGAGGCGGTTGCGGGAGCGGCTCCAGTAGACGACTTCACCGGTCTCCAGCGTCTTGCGAAACGACTCGGGGTTCATGAAGGCCACCATCAACATCTCACCGGTGGAATCGTCCACCGCGATTGCGGTCACTAGCCCGCCTGCCTTCTCGAAATCGAGTGCGTCGATCGGATCCATGGGGAGGCGGAGGCTATCGGGCGACGAGCGCGGACGCCAGACGCTCCCGCAGCGCCGGCAGGTCGCCGAATGACGCGGACTTCAGATAGATCTCGCCGTCGGGGGCCTGCGAATCGCGCGCAATGATCGCAAGCCTCTCCATGAGCGTGACGGCGTTGGCGAAAGTCGTGTCGCTCGCGGGCTCACGAACGACAACTTCTCCGAGCAGCCCGGAGCGCTCCAGCTGGTCTCTGGCCGCCTTCCGGAGGTCCTTGGAGGAGATCCTCTCCTCCATCCCCAACACCGCACTCGCCGTGGCGTAGTAGACCTCGACGACGCCTCGTGTCTGCTCGGAAAGGAACTCGAAGTAGGCAACCCCCTTCTCCGTGGCCCTCAGGTCGCCATTGGTGCGCTCCATCCAGCCGAAGCGCTCGAAGTGGTCGATGAACGCTTCGAAGTGGGCCGCGAGCACCTCGCCGATCGGCGTGAAGAACTCGTAGTAGAACAGATCGAGCCAGCTCGAGAGGTCGCTGCGAAGCTCTTCGACGCCAACGCCCGCCAGCAGCCGTCGCGCGAGAAAGCTGGGAGTTGCCAGATAGTGGACGATTGCGTTGCGGTAGAGATCCAGAGCGGCGCGCCGCCCCTCCTCGAAGTAGAGCACTTCGCCACGGGGGTCTGGGGCGGAGCGAATCAGGTCATTGCGCAAGAGGGAGCCGATCGACTCGCGAAACGCGCCTTCGTCCCGGTCGAGAGCCGGCGTGAGCCGCACGTCCTGCAATCGCAGGAGATCCACGACCTCTTGCATTCGCGCTGCCAGATCCTCTCGGAAGAAGCCCCTTCGCCCCTCCCCCAGCAACGCGCAGGCGGCCACCGACGTGGCGTTGGGGACGACCGCCCAATTGATGCGCTCGGCGATGCGGTTACCCAGGCCTTCCACGAACTTGCGCTTGAGCTGGGCCGCTTCCTCGGAATCGCTCTCGACGAACAAGGCGCGCTGGTCGCCCAGGGCATCTGCCAGCGAAACGGGTTCGCCGAAATTGACGCACACGCTCCCGAAGCGGCGGCGCAGGAACTTCCGGGCCCGCACGAGGTTCATTACGCTCTCGTTTTCCTTCTCGTCGCCTTGGATCTCGCCAACGAGAGCTCCCTCTTCGACCAGGCGCTCGTAGGTGATCGCGATCGGAACAAAGAACAGGTCGCGACGTGCGCTCGTCAGGAAAGCATCGACATTCCAAGCCACCATTCCCAGGCGGGGCGCGAGTGTCTTCCCCGTGCGCGAGCGCCCGCCTTCGATGAAGAACTCCTGCGTAAAGCCCTGCTTGATCAGATAGGCGACGTAGGTGCGAAACACGACTTTGTAGAGAGGGTCTTCGAAGGAGCGACGCAGAAAGAAAGCCCCGACTCGTCGCCAGACGAAGCCGAAGGGCCCGAAGGCCATGTTGTCGCGAGCGGCGATGTGCGGCGGTACCAGATGATTGCCGTAGAAGGTGGTGGAGAGGATCAGGAAGTCGAAGTACGAGCGATGACTCGGCGCCAGCACCAGCGGGTGGCGCTTCGCGTACTCGGCGATCTTCTCGATGCCGATCAGATCGATCGATACGAAGAGCCGCCTCAAGATGGCGGTGACGATGAAATTGAGAACGGCGAGGAAAGTCGAGTTCATGTTGGCGGCGATCTCGCGAAACAGCTTGGACGCCTCGGCGTTTGCTCGCTCGATCGACGCGTGACGCTCCTCGGCCCAATCGCGAATGGCCTCCTGGACTGCGGGCGTCGCCATCACGACCTGCTGTACGCGATGGCGGGGGCGCAGGGTCGGACCCTCGACGACCTTCTCCTCCCGATGGAGGAAGGTCAGAATGATCCGCCTCACCTTGCGAGCAACGCGATGTTGCCCGTCGCTTCGTCGCAAAGCGATGAACGCTCCGAGATTCATCGGTTCGCCCACCTTGACGCACAAACCGCGGTACGTGGTCAGGAAGGAGCTCACTTTTGCCAGGTCGGAGGGGCGGGTGGTAGCCCCGTAGGTGAGGTTGAGGAAGCCCTGCTGAGAGCGTGGGCCCCTGCGCCAGAACAGGGCCAGCGGCACCACGTTGACCTGCCGCTCGGAATCCCAGATGGCGCCAACGACTTCCTCGAGCAGATCGAGCTCGTTCTTGCCTTGCTCGACCGAACGTCGTCGCGTTCGCCACTGGGTTCGCAAACGGGCCGTGCGCAAGAACAAGAAGGAAGAACGACCGGCCAGCGTTAGACCGCGCAGCCGTGCGCGCGACTCGTCGAGATCGTGCTCACGAAACAGCTCGCGGCGTCGAATCCAGGAAAGTCGAATCGACTGCCAGAGCGGACGGTAGTAGAAGAACCGGATGCCGTTCGCGAAGCGCGAGAGTCGCAGCCCCTCGCGAACGAACAGTGCATTGAAGAGGAAGTAGTCGAGGCGGCTGGCGTAGCGCATCACGTAGATCACCGCCCCGCGACTCTCGAGCTCGCGGAGGTGCGCCACGGTGGCATCGTCCAGATTGAAGTGGCGGAAGAACCGACGGGCGAACCAGCGGAAGGGCAGACTGAACTGCGGTGTCATCGCAGACAGGAAATCGGCGTTCGATTCCTCATCGCGATCGGCGCCGATCGGCGATTTGGACAGATCGGCGGGAGGCTCCGTCGAGCCTAGGACGCGCGCTTCCCCGCCGGGGATCTCCGCGGGTTGCTCCGACATCGTCCGATCAGACATACCACCGACGGAGCGGCGCGGCAAACAGGGTTGCAGGCAGCGTCCATACGGAGCTTCCCCTGTGGGAACACCTGGGGATGGGCGGGGCAGTTTCGCCGCAGCTTCGGAGCGAACCCCTCAGTCGGGCATCAAGATCTCGCCGGGGGACATCTTCGCGGCGATTTCCTGAGGCGTCCAGACACCTCCACCCTCG
Organism: uncultured Opitutales bacterium; assembly: GCA_964194865.1. Lineage (GTDB taxonomy): Bacteria > Myxococcota_A > UBA9160 > UBA9160 > SMWR01 > CAXMOC01. Next base: position 21,048 of record CAXMOC010000241.1, read on the forward strand.
GACTTGGTCACCCCGGCGAAGGTCACAACCTTCATCTCGGCGATCCGGCCCCCCCCAACGAAGAACGTCTTGCCGTTGTGCTCCTTCGAGAGATCACTCGCCAGATACGTGACCAGCGGCGACACCAGTGCGGGATTCATCCGGGCCTTGAGTTTCTCGTCGCTGAAGCCCGGTAGATCGTCGGTCAAACGCGTCAATGCCACCGGTGCCAGAATGAAGGCCCGAATCCCGTACTTGGTTCCTTCGATCGCCAGACAGCGGGTAAAGCCGGCAATTCCGGCCTTGGCTGCACCGTAGTTGGACTGACCGAAATTACCGTTCAATCCGGAGGTCGAAGACGTGTTGATGATCACGCCGCCCTGGCCGCGTTCCTTCATATGATTGTAGACGGCATGCGTTACGCAGTACGTTCCCTTCAGGTGAACCGAAACTACGATGTCCCATAGATCTTCGGTGGTATTGGCAAAGGACTTGTCGCGCAGGATCCCAGCGTTGTTGACCACGATGTCGACCTTCTCGAAGGCATCGAGAGCTGTCTTGAGGATGCCCTTCCCGCCCTCGACACTGGCCACGCTGTCGTAGTTGGCGACGGCTTCCCCGCCGGCGGCCTTGATCTCGTCGACGACCTGATCGGCCATGCTGTGGCCACCGCCCGTACCGTCGCGCGCGCCTCCGAGGTCGTTGATGACCAGGGCTGCCCCTTCCTTGGACATCGCGAGCGCGTGCTCTCGACCGATGCCGCCTCCGCTACCGGTTACGATGGCAACCTTGCCGTCGAGCAATCCCATGGGTTGTCCTCCTTGCCTGTCGATCTCGCACCTTAGCACCCGGCCCAGATCACGTGAACAGAATCGTGCGCAGCTTCGCAAACGGGCGGAAGCCCATCCCCTCGTACAGTCGCCGGGCGGCGGTATTGCCATCGACAACCGCGAGCTGGACGTGGTCGGCGCCCGCATCGAAGGCCTCTCGGCAAAGGGCTGACACACCGAAGGATGCCAGGCCCTGCCGGCGCCACGCCGGCCAGGTATAGATGCCTTGGAGCAGCCAACCCTCCGGTCTCCTGACGTCTGCGTACCCCACCATCGCCACCCGGCCGTCGCACTCGACGACCCGAGCCCGCGGAACCCGGCCCCGAACCCAACGCTGAAACCCCTTCATGTCGCCGGAGAAAGGATCGGGACGGCTCTCCTCCCGTAGACTCTCGCGCGCCGCGACCACCAGGTCCGTCAGATCGGCCTTCACGGCCGGGCGACAGCGCTCGTCTCGCTGCGCCTCGAACAATCTGGCGTCACACGCCCGCAGCGCATAGGCGGTTTCGACGCGGTCGATGATCGCGCGACGGGCCCGGCGTCTCGCCAGTTGCCTCCACAACTCGTCGACGGCGGGCGTGAAGCTCTTCACCAATCCCACCGAGAGACTCTCCAGGTACGGAACCAGGGCGTCGACGACCTCGCCTCCCGCACGCGCATCGAGGATTACGTTGGGGCGCAGCCCGGCCACTCCCACCATCTCGCCGTCGCGCCAGGTGCCCACGATCTCCGTCGGCGCCTCGCCCGGCTCCGGGGGGCTGCCGAGGCGCGCCGTGAGATCCAGCAGGAAGAGATTCGCAACCTGATCACGCGCCAGATAGCCGAGCGCGGCTTCGCGATCGGCTAGCCCGAGCACCCGGGACTCGAGGGGTCGGACCATCGATCACTCGATCACAGCGAGGATCGCACCCTCTTCGATGGATTCGCCCTCTTGAACCCGGATCTCGAGGAGGGTTCCGGCGCAGGGCGCCTCGACGGGAATCTCCATCTTCATCGACTCGATGATCATGATGACTTCGTCGACCTCGATCGCATCGCCCACCGCCTTCTCGATCTTCCAGAGATTCCCGGCGATCTGGGCTTCCACCTCGGTGGCCATCTTCGACGTCCTCGCATCAGTGGGTTTCGTTTCCCATGCAGCTCGACCCGTACCGTAGTCGCAGTGGGCGGCCGTTGCTGCCCCACGGCGGACCATGGTGCACGGGGAAGACCGTCTGGGCAAGCGCTCGAATCGAGGCGTCGAGCTTCCGCTATGCTGCTCACCCCCTCGGAGAACCTGTGCTCGAGACCCTGACCCAAGGCTTCACCTCGGCCCGCGAGAAGCTCAGCGGCGTTCGCGATCTCACCGAGGAGAACATCGATCAGTCTCTTCAAGAGGTCCGCACCTCTTTGCTCGAGGCCGACGTCGACCTGACAGTCGTTCGCGACTTTCTCGGCCGCGTCAAGGAGCGCGCTCTCGGCGAACGCATCTCGACGCGCGCTCGGGACGCTTCCGGACGCAAGATCCGGATCACCCCGGGTCAGCACTTCGTCAAGATCTGCGAAGAGGAACTGATCGAGCTGATGGGCCCGGTCGACTCCGCCCTGTCACGCGAGAAGGACCTGACGTCGCTCATGCTGATCGGCCTTCAGGGCGTCGGCAAGACGACCATCGCCGCCAAGCTCGCGCTGCATCTCCAGAAACAGAATCGCCGCCCCCTGTTGGTGGCAGCCGATATCTATCGGCCCGCGGCGATCCTGCAGCTCCAGCAACTGGGCGAGCGGATCGGGGCGGAAGTATTCGTCGGAGCGGAGGGCCAGGGCCCCGCCGCGATCTGCGCGGCGGCGAAGCAGCGCGCCGTAGCCGAGGGCTTCCAGGCCCTGATCTTCGACACCGCCGGCCGGCTGGCGATCGACCCGCAGCTGATGGAGGAGCTCAGGGAGATTCGAGCGGCAACGTCTCCCGCAAATACGCTGCTGGTCTGCGATGCGCTGATGGGCCGGGACGCGGTGAACACGGCGAGCGCCTTTGCCGAGCAGCTCGAACTCGATGGGCTGATTCTCACCAAGCTGGATGGTGACGCCCGGGGGGGAGCCGCTGTCGCCATCAAGGCGGTCACCGGCGTCCCGATCAAGTTCCTCGGTACCGGCGAGGGGCTGGACCGCCTCGAACCCTTCCGGCCCGAGGGGCTCGCCTCGCGCATTCTCGGAATGGGCGACATCGTCGGATTGGTCCGCGACTTCGAGGAAGTCGTCGATGAGCAGGAGGCCGAAGCCGACGCCGAGCGCCTGCTGCAGGGCCGGTTCGGGTTGGACGACCTGCTCAAGCAGCTCCGAACCATCCAGAAGATGGGGCCCTTGCGAGATGTCTTGGCCAAGCTGCCGATGTTCGGATCCATGGCCGACCAGGTCGATGAACAACAGCTCGGCCGCGTCGAGGCACTGATCCACTCGATGACTCCGGGCGAGCGGTCCAAGCCCGACATCATCGACAAGAGCCGGATGTCGCGGATCGCCCGGGGCAGTGGCCGGCGCTCGAAGGATGTCCGCGATCTGCTCGAACGCTTCAAGCAGATGCGAACGATGATGGCCGAGCTCGGTAGCGGCGATGGAATGCTCAGCAAGATCCCCGGCTTCAACCGACTCGCTGGCGCCGGAGGCATGGACCCGACGGCGCTTTTGGCCGGAGGTCCGGGGGCCAAGAAGGGCAAGTTGCGACGCGAAGCCAGCGGTGCTCGCACCCAACAGAAGAGCAAGCGCAAGCAGGCACGCAAGGCGCGACGCAAGAATCGGCGGCACTGATCCGGGCTTCACAAACGCTACGATCACTGACGAAGGTGACCCACCCCGCGGGGGTGCGGTGGCCCGGTCGAAAGTTTCCCCCTCGAGTAGCCGATCCTGCTCCTCATATGAAGCGTCACTTATTCACGCTCTGGGCCCTACTCTTCCTCGGCGGCGCCCCTGCGCTCGCGGAGACCTTTCCAGTCCCCTCGTCGTTGACGCCCCGCGTCCGATTCTGGACCCGGATCTACTCCGAGGTCGGGCAAGAGGGTGGGCTGATCCACGACTCATCCGAGCTCGCTGTCGTCTACGAAGCGATCCGGATTCCAGATGGACTCAGCTCTCGCGCCAGCCAGCGGCACGTGGACCGCGCGAAGGATCGCTACAGCGCGATCCTACGCCGGCTCGCGGGTGGTAAGCGCAGCGGGCTGACGGCTCAAGAGCAGCGCGTGCTCGCCCTCTGGCCCGCATCGGTCTCCAACAACACGTTGCGCCGTGCGGCCAAACGCGTGCGTTTCCAGCTGGGTCAATCGGACCGCTTCCGCGCGGGCCTCGACCGGGCCGGACAATGGAGGAGCTACATCGACGAGGCGCTGGCGCGCCATGGCGTGCCGCCGGAGCTGGCCGCCTTGCCCCACGTCGAGTCATCATTCAATCCAGCGGCCTATTCCCGGGTGGGCGCCGCCGGGCTCTGGCAGTTCACCCGCTCAACGGGTCGGCTGTTCATGCGCGTCGACAACGTGGTCGACGAGCGAATGGACCCGTTTGCGGCCAGTGATGGTGCGGCACGCCTGCTGCGCGCGAATTACAACGAGCTCGGGAGCTGGCCGTTGGCCATAACCGCCTACAACCACGGTGCGGGTGGGATGAAGCGGGCCATTCGCAAGCTCGGCACCGACGACATCGGGGTCGTCGTCGCGCGCTACGAGAGCCGTTCTTTCGGCTTCGCGTCGCGAAATTTCTACACGGAGTTCCTCGCCGCACTCGACGTGGACCGCAATGCCGAACACTTCTTCGGTCCGTTGCATCCCAACGAACCGGTGGTCTACGAGACTGTCACGCTCGATCACTTCCTCCCGGCGGAGGTCGTCGAGCGCGCTTTGGGTGTGGAAGAATCCGTTCTGCGCGAGCACAACCGGTCGCTGCGTCCTTCGGTATGGAACGGCGCCAAGTACATGCCGAAGGGCTACGAGCTGCGCGTTCCCGCCCGCCTCGTGACGCAGCCGCTGGCCAGCGTACTTGCAAACATTCCGGCGCCCCAGCGTTTCGCGAAGCAACACCGTGATCGCTTCTACAAGGTGCGACGTGGTGACACCCTCTCGAAGATCGCTCGCCGCCACCATATCAAGGAGCGGGATCTGGTCGCCCTCAACAACCTTCGCAGCCGCCATCGCATTCGCGCCGGCCAGATCCTGACCCTGCCCGACCAGCCGGGCGCCAGGGCACCCACCGCGGTGGCCACGGCGTCGCCGCCGGCAGATGGGATCTATCGGGTTCGCCGCGGGGACACCATTTCCGCCATCGCATCGCGTTTCGGAACCAGCGAGAGCCGCCTGATTTCGCTCAACGGGTTGCGCAACCGCAACCAGATCGCGATCGGGCAGCGGCTGGTGGTCTCGGCGAGTACCGCTGCGATTACCGCTGCGAGTAAGGCTGACAAGCCGGCCGCTACCAAACCGAAGGAGCCGACGCTGGTCGCCTCCACCACCCCCGCAAAGGATTCGACGGAGACCGCGGCGGCGCCGCACGAAGCGAATGCGCGCGGCAGTGGCGCAATCGAGCTCGCCAGCGTGATGCCGGAAACCGCCACAGAGAAGACCGAGAAGGCCGAGCCTAGCGGGCCGTCACCCGCGCTCGCGGTTGCAGAATTGGCGGAAGCAGCTTCCGAGCCGCCGCGCCCGGTGCAGACCGCGGCACTCCATGCTCCCGCCCCCATCGAGCCCGCGACGGAGCTGCAGACGGCCTCGGACGCTCCATTGCTCGCGGAAACACCGCCCGTCGGTTCTACCAGCGTGATCCCAGCACCCGACCCTTCCGACTATGCGGTGACCTCGTCGGGCCGCATCACCGTGCAGGCGGCCGAGACCCTCGGCCACTTCGCGGAATGGCTCGAGATTCCGACCAGCCGCCTGCGGCGCCTCAACGGCATTCGCTACGGAACGCCGCTGGCGATCGGGCGCCAGGCAAAGCTGGACTTCTCGGTGGTCTCTGCGGAAGTCTTCGAACACCGCCGTCTCGACTACCACCAATCCATTCAGGAAGAGTTCTTCGACGCGTTCGAGGTGGTCGGCACCGACGTACACCTGCTCCGCCCGGGCGACACCCTCTGGTATCTGGCCGAGAAGCGCTATCTGGTGCCGGTCTGGCTGCTTCGCCAGTACAACCCGAGCCTCGACTTCGGCGCTCTCCAGAGCGGGGCCCGGCTCACGATCCCCCAGATTGCTCCGCGCCCAAGCTAGCCGAACTGGCCGCGGAGCCGAGGGCCGACGGTGCGCGCGATGCGCTCCCGTCAGACCTGGAAGATCGTCTCGTCGGGAAGTCTGATCGCGGTCAGCTTGCCGCCGTAGACGGCACCCGTATCGATGCCGATGCTGAACGGCGAATTCCAACGGACCTGCAGATCGTTCGCTGGCGTATGACCGTAGACGATCGTGATACCTAGCTTGTGTGGAAGGTCCGCGGTCGTGCGGTTCCACAACAGATCCTCGGGATCGCATTGACGGAGAGCGAAATCGACGTCACCCGATTCCATGGCCGAGCGGCTCAGACCCGCGTGGACGAAGAGATAGTCGCCTTCGACGTGGTAGAGCTTGAGGTTGCGGTAGAAGTCCTCGTGGTGCTTTGGCATGCGGAACTCGGTGGGTTCGAGATCGGCGTCGAAGTAGTTGTAGCTGACGAGGGTTCGATCACCTCCGTTCATCAAGAAGGCGTCGCCGGCGAAATACATCGGGCCTTCCCAGCCCAGGAAGTCCAGGAACATCGACTCGTGATTGCCAATCAGGAAGGTGCAGGGGCGCTCCTGGGCGACCCGAATCAGCACGTCGACGACGCCGCGCGAATCGGCGCCGCGGTCCACGTAGTCGCCGACGAACAGCAGGCGGTCGTCCTCACGCAGCGGAAGCGCCGCCAAGAGATCTTCGAGCGCCTCCCGCTCGCCGTGAACGTCTCCGATTGCGTAGAGCACGAGCCGAATTGCTCCTTCGGTCCAACTGAGCGCCTTGGCGAGCCGCCGACCCCCTGTTCTCGAGCCTCCGCCCCGGCGCGGCCCCAGCCCGGTCCGCCAGCCCAGACCAAGGTGACCTAGGCCAACATCTCCGTCATCGGCCCCGGGTTGGATTGGCTTGAAGGCGCCGCCGCGGGGGGTTCCGAGACCCCAGTCTCCTGCAACGCCAGCTGACCGCAAGCGGCGCCGATGTCTTCGCCCCGGCTGCGCCGGAGCGTGACCGTCATACCGGCCCCGGCCAGTCGGCGGAGGAAGGCGTCGATCGCAGCGTCCCGGGGGGGACGGGCGTTGGAGTGCGGGTGGGCGTTCATGGGAATCAGATTGACCTTCGACGGGATTCCGCGGAGCAACCTCGGCAGCCGGCTCGCATCCTCCAGGGAATCGTTGACGCCTTCGATCAGGGTGTATTCGAAGAAGACGGGCCGTCTCGGCCCAACCTCGTCGAGGCCCCGCAGTTCGCCCAGCAGCGCTTCGAGGGGATAGCGTCGATTGAGCGGTACGAGCTGATTCCGCACCTCGTCCGTCGTCGCGTGCAGCGAGATCGCCAGATTCACCGGCGCCAACGCCAACAGCGCGGCGAGCTTGGGCAGGACGCCCACAGTGGACACCGTCACGCGTCGCGGTGCGAACCCGAAGGCCTTCGGGTGCACGAGAATCCGGATCGCCTCGGAAAGCGCGGGCCAGTTCAGCAGTGGCTCGCCCATGCCCATGAAGACGACGTTGGTGATCTTTCTTGGCTCCTCGAGGACTTCGCGCATCCGGCACACCTGCTCGACGATCTCAGCCGTCGTGAGGTTCCGGGTGAATCCCAACGCACCCGTCGCGCAGAACGTGCAAGCCATCGGGCAACCCACCTGGGTCGATACACATAGTGTCGTCCGCCCGGGTTCCGGAATCAGGACGGACTCGATCCGAGCTCCGTCGTCAGCGCGCAGAATGGCCTTGATGGTTCCGTCTGCCGAGTGATCGAGCCGGTCGATCTCGAGACAACGGGAGTGCCAGTCCGAGGTCAGTCGATCTCGCAGTGCCAAATCCAGATCGGTCATTTCCGCAGGATCCTCGACGCCCTTCCGGTAGAGCCAGCCAAGCACCTGGTCCGCTCGGTAGGGCGCCAGACCCTGGGCGGCGAATAGCTCGCGCAAGCGCTCCAGCGAGTAGTCTTTTAGGTTGAGACGATCCGGCATGAGAGTTCGCGCACCCTAAGAGTCGCACCCGTGTGTGTCAAGCGCCGACGTCGCTGAGGCCGTTCGTTGATAGTGATAGAAGCAACAGCAGCGTCCGCTCGCGCCCATGGTCAGCTGATAGCAGGTCGCAGCATGTTCTGGACGCTCATGACGGTGTAGCGCCGGGGCATGGACATTTTCGAGCCGCCGCTCGCCCTCGAGCACACGCGAGATCGACTGCGCATATTCGGAGTCGTCGGTTGCCACGTGAAGCGACCCGCTGGGGATCAGCCGCTGGGCCAGCCGCCGGACGAATCGCGCGTCGACCAAGCGCCGCCGCTGATGCCGGCGCTTTGGCCAAGGGTCCGGGAAGTTGATCCAGAAGGCGGTCACCGATTCATCTTCGAAGCTGTGATCGACCGCCCAGGCGGCGTCGATGGCCATCAGACGGACATTGCGAAGGTCTGACCGTGACAGCCGCCTGGCGAGCTTGAGGACGCGTTTGAAGGAGCCTTCGAGTCCTACGAAGAGCGCGTCTGGATCTCGTCGAGCCAGTTCGGTCAGAAACTCACCGCCACCAAAACCGACATCGACGACCAGCGGGCGTGGGGCTCTGCGAGAGAGCCCAAACCTCGCCGCCCAGCCGGACCGAACGACTTCTTCGGGCCAGACCCGACAGTCGTGACCAGCGATCTCACGCGGGACCGTTCGCGACAATCAGGTTACCGCCTCGATCCGCCGCGGGAGCTGACGCAGGAGCGGTACGAGGCCCGCCAGCGGCGCAAAGCGCGGATGGCGGTCGAGCAGGTACCGATCGTCGGCGTCCAAGCCCGCCCGGGTGCGAACGGCGGCCAGCGCTTCCAGCGGCCCGCCGATGGCATCGACCAACCCCAGCGTTTTTGCACGAGCACCGCTCCAGACGCGACCGCGGCCGGCCCGCTCCACTTGTTCGACGCTGAGCCGCCGACCCCGCGCCACCCGATCCACGAAGAGATCGTAGAAGGACGACATCCCCTCGCGTACAGCCGCCTTCTCATCCGGTGTGAAGCCACGGCTGTCGGAAAGCAGCCCAGCGCGTGCGCCGCGCTCCACACCATCCTTGCCCACACCCATGCGATCGTAGAAACCTTCGAGATTCAGCTTGCCGCCGATGACTCCAATCGAACCGGTCATCGTGCTCGCTTCTGCGTAGATCGAATGGGCAGCCGAGGCCAGGAAGTAGCCGCCCGATGCCGCGACGTCACCCATCGAAGCAACCAATGGCTTCTCCTGCGCGACCAACGATGCAGATCTCCACAGCAGATCCGATGCGGTGCCCTCGCCACCCGGACTGTCGATCCGCAGCACCACCCCCCTGACATCATCGGCCTCGCGCAGCCGCTCGAGCAGCCGACAGTATCCTTCCGCCGAAATCCCGCGCCCAGCACTGCCCCGGTGGATCGCACCCCCCGCAACCACGTAGGCCACCCGAGGCAGCCCCGAGAACACGGGCTGCCAGCCCCGGTCGCAGACACGCAAGGCGTGGTACGCGGGAGCCGTGATGAAGCGCACCTCACCCGCCCCTTCTTCTCCATCCGTGGCAGCAGTTCCACCGGGAGTCATTCGGATCAGCTCGGCCTCCAACTCGTCCGGATACAGACAGCCGTCGGTGAGACCCTCCTCGACCGCTGCCCGGCCGTGGAAAGGGCCGCGATCGACCAGCGCGCGAACCGCTTCGACTTCCAGGTTCCGACCGGCGGCGATGCCCTCGACGAGCTCGTCGAATAGGCCATCGAGCAGCGACGACAGCTGCTCGCGCGCTTCCTCCGACATGTTCTGCCGTGTAACCAATTCAGCCGCGCTCTTGTAGCCGCCGATCCGCACGACCTCCGGCCGGACGCCGAAACGTTCCAACAGGCCCTTGAAGAACAGCGATTCGGCTCGCAGGCCGACCAGGAACACACTGCCAGACTCGGGCAGCCAGATCTTTGTCGCCGCGGTCGCCAGCAGCAGCCCCTCCGCGTCGAGACCGTCCGCGTAGACGGCCACGGGTTTGCCCCGCTCGCGAACGCCCAGCAACGCGCGGCGCAAGGACTGCACCTTGCTCCAGCCCGCCGGGCTCCCGCGAAATCTCAACAACACCCCGTCGACCCTGGGGTCCGCGGCGGCAGCTTCCAGAACCTCCAGTACGTCCAGCAGGGGTTGCACGGGCTTGCGAGCGAACACACTTCGGGGGCTGGGAGCGTCGTCGAGCGGTCCCCCCACCCGCACCACCACCCAGGTCGGTAGTCGGCGCGGCAGCGCCCGGGCCGCCAACCCTCGTCGCCCGACAGCTCCGAGATTGGCGGCCAGCCGGCGACCGACCGCGAAGGGCTCGAGCCTCACAGCCGACGTTTCTTGCGACCGTCGAGATAGTCGACCATGACGAACGTTCCGAGCTCGGTCGGGCTGCTGAAGAGCGCTCGCCCTCGATTGATCTGCGTCATGTGCTCGACGAAGCCAACCAGCTCAGGAGCGTCATCGAGCATGAAGGTGTTGATGGTGACACCGCGACGAGTAATTCGGCGAATCTGATCCATGGTGGCGGAGACCGCGCGAGGCGATACGCCTCCAAAGCCGGAAGGCCACTCCACCCGCAGCTCCTTGCCGGCGAAGTAGGCCGTGGGTTGCCCGTCCGTGATGACCAGCACCTGCGGGCTCGAGCTCGGATGCTGCACGATCAACCGCTCGGCCACGATCAGCCCGTCCTGAAGATTCGTGAAGGGATCTCCCAGGTCCCAGCTCGCCTCGGGAAGCTCCTTGACGGAAAGCTCCCTGGCCCGGGTCGAGAATCCGACCACGAAGAACTTGTCTCGGGGAAAGCGTGTTCGGATCAGGTGGTCCAGGGCCAGGGCTACCCGCTTGGCCGCTGCGAAACGGCCGGCCCACGACATCGACCAGCTCATGTCGAGCAGCAAGACGGTCGTCACCTGGGTGGTGTAGTCGTACTCGCGGATTTCGAAGTCGTCCACCTCGAGCTGGAGCGGTAGCGATGCTGCAGAGCCTTCGAGAGATTGGCGACGGATTCCGTTCAGCATCGTGCGTACCACGTCGAGGTCCAATGCGTCTCCGAACTCGAAGGGCTTCGTCTCGTCGGGGCGGGGCTCCGCAGCACCCCGCTCGTCCACGTTGTGTCCTCCCAACCGATCCTTGCGCAGCGCGCCGTAGACCTCGGCCAGGGCGTGTGCCCCGATCTTGCGAATCGCGCGGGGAGTGAGATCATCGCCACTCAGGTAGCCCGCGTTTCGCATGCTGGACTCGAGATCGCGCAGGATCACGAAAGCCTGGGCGGCGTCCTCACCCAACATTTCCTCGAGCATCTCGGGCGTGATCTGCTCGAAATTGCCCTGCGCGAGATCGCGACCGAGCTGCTCGAGCGCCTCGATCTGCTCGCGAATCTGCTGGGCGGTTTCGTAATCGGCTGCCTCGTCGCCCTGGAAACGCTGACCTCTCTCTTGCAGGAATTGCTCGAGCTTGCGCTGGCGATCGAGCTCCTCGAGAAGCTCGCGAAAATCCTCACCGGCCTGCCGATTCTCGAACTCGTAGTCGCGAAATCGCTCGATCGCCTCGGAGAGTTCGGAGGTCTGCTGGTGGCGGCGATCCAGGAAATCGTTCATTCGCGACGACTCGTAGCCGTGCGCCTGCCTCATGCTGCCCTGTTCCCGATCGAGGATTTCTTCCATCCGCTCACGAATCTCGTCGAGGGCGGAATCCATCCGATAGCGGTCATACAGGGCCTGCACCTCATCGCGAAGCTCTGACAGCAGCTCTTCGACACCCATCACGCGCATGTCGAGACCGGAGAGTTCGAAACCGTGGCGCCGCATCCACTCGAGCGCTTCGCGAACGTCGAGGCCTTCCATCAGCAGATCCGACAGGGCTTCGAGCACCTGAGCGGCGTCCAGAGAAAACTCGTCTTGAGTTCCGTCCCAACGGCTGTAGACGATCGACTTCACGTCTTGGAGTACCGGGCGCTGCGGTCGTCGAGCGACTTGTTGAGCCGATTGGCGAGGTGCAGCCCTTCGAGAATGAACTCGATCGCCGAGGCTAGGCGTGCCGGAGAATCGCCTCCCGCCAACTTGGCGGCCGCTTCACGCAATCCATCGATCTCATCGAGACCAGCGAGGTACTCCCGAGAGGACATTTCGTGTGAGACCTCGACCTTCCACCCCTGATTGAACGACTCGATCACGGAAGCCATCCCCTCCAGTGGAATGAGCTCGTCGAAGACCGTCCTCGTCGCGCGCTGGACCAGTTCGCCAACTACCTCCGCTTCGCTGCGCTCGGCTCCCGCGTACTCCAGCTCGAGCTTTCCACCACTCGAGCTGAGCAGGGCTTCGAGGTCCGTGATGCGCGGCACGGCCTCATCCTCGTCGATCCGCAATGCCCTGCGCAGGGCGCTGGCCAAGAGGGTTTCGTAATTGGCAATCGTCATCCGTACCGACACCCCGGACGCCTGGTTGACGTCGGGGCTGTGCCTCGCCTGGAGCGTGAGCTCTCCGACGATCGCCTCCATGAACTCCGGTACGTGAATGGTGATGCCTTCGGCGAGGGGAATCGTCGCCTCCTGCCGGACGATCGCCAACTCCAGCTCACGCGTCGGTGCGTAGTGGGTGCGAATCTGGGCGGCGTAGCGATCCTTGAGCGGCGTGATGATCCGACCTCGGCTCGTGTAATCCTCAGGGTTGGCGGTCGCAACCACGAGAACATCTACCGGCACGCGCACCGTGTAGCCCTTGACCTGGATGTCGCGCTCTTCCATCACGTTGAACAGGCCGACCTGAACCTTCTCCGTCAGATCGGGCAGCTCGTTGATGCAGAAAATCCCCCGATTCGTGCGCGGAACCAGGCCAAAGTGGATCGTGAGCTCGTCGGACAGCGTCCTTCCTTGGGCAACCTTGATCGGATCGACGTCGCCGATCAGATCGCCGACGGAGGTGTCGGGCGTGGCGAGCTTCTCCACATAGCGATCGTCGCGGTGGAGCCAGCCGATCTCGCAGCGGTCGCCGTGCTCCGCCACCAGGGCCCGCGCAGTCGGCGAGATCGGCGCCAAGGGGTCATCGTGGAGCTCGCTGCCCGCCACCTCGGGAACCCACTCGTCGAGCAGGCCGACGAGGGATCGGATCATTCTCGTCTTCGCCTGCCCGCGCTCGCCCAGGAAGATCAGATCGTGACCACAAAGCAGCGCGTTCTCTACCGCGGGAATGACGGTCTCGTCGTAACCGTGAATGCCTTCGAAGAGCGGAACCCCCTTGCGGAGGCGTTCGAGCAGATTGTCGAGCAGCTCCTCGCGGAGCGTGCGGAGTTGGTAGCCGGAAGCCCGCAGCTCTCCGAGGGTGGTGGCGGGGGGAGGGGACGAGGCCATGAATCTCTCCTGCGGTCGACGCTGGGAGCCGGGTCGGGCCGACCGCCGCTTCCCGGTCGATCGGGCGGAGCCGACCACTGCGCTGATCCTAGCCCGCCGCCCGGACCCGCCGCATCCGGTGGATTCGGTGAATTCGGACGGAGAGCAGCGAAGAGGGGGCGAGCGAGGCGGGTTAGAGGACGTCGGCTGGGTTGAACTCGCCCCTCTGGGCCAGCGTCTCGGTCACATGGCGAATGATCAGAAGAACCGATCGATCGAAGGAGATGTTGTTCACGATCGGCACACCAAAGCGCTCGGCGAGGTCGAGAAAGTGATCCTGGATCTGCAGAATGGCGCTGAGATTGTTCAGATAACGATGGGGATTGCGTCGCCGTTGATCCGCCGCGCGCGAGGCAAAGCGGCTGCTGAACGCCTCCTCGTCGAGTGTCGCGACCACCAGAAAGATCACGTCGGCGAGCTCGGCGTAGGACTCCAGATCGATCAACCCGGGAACGATCGAGACGCCGTCCATCACCAAGCTCGCGTTCTCGGCGACCGCGCGATCCATCGAAGCGCGAATCCCCACCGAGACCGTGGAGGTCTGGGCCCGGAAGCCCTTGATCACCGGGTCCTGCCCGGACGCTTCGGGAGGCAGCAGCTTGTGGGCGTCGTAGGAGGAGCCGTGGATGGCCGGCGCCAGATCCTGTGACAGCATCAGTCGCATGATCTGACGAATCGA